>JBAXKK010000174.1:0-1513 GCA_037137395.1 Elusimicrobiota bacterium | reverse complement strand
ATCTGAAAAGCTATGATGTGGCCCAGCGGGTAGTCCGGCAGGTACATGCCGTAGTTTATCATGTGGGAATATACGGCCAGCAGCGAACTGCCCTTAACGCCAAATAGCGGAGCGTAATATTTATCCCAGATGCCGCGCGATATCTCACCTACGGCCTGGCGCAGATCCGCGGCCGAGGCGTCCTTGTTCTGGTACAGCCAGCGCCACACATTCATATCCACCAGCGCCACGCCGGCTATCTCGCGCGCCGACCAGAAGCTGTCCAGAGTTTTCAGCGCTTCGCAGTTCTTGTCGGGCTTGTTAAGCCCCAGCACTTCCATGTCGCGGTCCTGGAATACAAAGGCGAAGCCTTCGGTGAAAGCCGTGTTGGGCACGCCTTCAAGCAGCGTGTGGTCAATCTTATATAAAGAGAAGACCTGTTCCGTGCAGTGGCCCAGTTCGTGCATGGCTGTGTTAAAGCCCTGATAGTTCATGCCGCCGGAAGGCACGCGGGTCCGCAGGCGCGCTTTTTCGGTGCGCATGCCCGGGCCCCAGGCGTGGCCGGCTCCTCTGGCGGCGTCCACCTGCACGCGCGCTCCCACAAATTCTGCCGTCTCGCGTTTGAAGCTCAGTTTTACAAGAATATTGGGTATGTCTTTTTCAAAGTCAGCGGGTGATTTGTATCTGTCGGTCACAGCGCGGTCAAGATCTGTTTCCTGAATACCTGCCCGGCCCTTAAAGCCGGTGTACCAGATGTCGAAAGGCTCCAGTTCCCGGCCCAGTTTTGTCCTTATCATGTCGGCGACGGCGCGCCCTTCCGGCGCTTCAAGCAACTTGACGAACATGGCTTCAACCTCGTTTTCGGGGATTTCCCTGACAAGGTTGAACTTGCGCAAAATATGTGTGGGTTCCAGCGGATAATATTTGTCTTCTTCAAGATGCGCTTTAAAAATGTCAAGAAAGCGCTGGTAGCGCGTGTCTGGTTCGCGCTGGGCTGGTTTGGTGTCCAGTGTGTTAAGAACTGGGTTATAAAGGCCGCGCTCGCTGTTTACCGCTTTCGCGGGAATTTCCTGCGCTATAATGCGTTCCATCAATGCCAGAATGATGCGCTGCTTCTTAAGTCCGTCCGGTTCGGCGTAGAGGGATTTAAGGTGGTCTCGCAGGCCCCAGTGCGAGATGAGGCGCAAGCCTTTTTGAAATATCCGATCGCCTTTCTCGTCGGTGACGCGCTCCATGTGAATATTGTAATTATTTATGTAACACTCCGCTTCGGCGTAAGCCGTTATCAGCAGTTGGTTGACCGAAGACGGCACGCGGTAGGCGAAACGGCGGGTCAGGCGGGCCTTGGCCCAATCTTCCCTTGTCCAGTCGGCGCCGTCGCGCAGGCAATCGGTTAGGGAATACGCCTGAAAATTAAGCAGCACCATAAACGCCAGCTTTACTTCGAACATGTCCTCGGTAAAATGCGAGGCCGGAGAATAGGCGGAGAAAAACTTGTCGGCAGGGTGCAGCGGGCCGGTATCCTCATCCATTT
>JBAXKK010000173.1:0-1541 GCA_037137395.1 Elusimicrobiota bacterium | reverse complement strand
TAGGTTTTGAAACGGCTATTGCCATAAGCCGTACGCCATATGCAGAAACATTTATATGGTTATATAATGCGGCTTGCTCTACCTCTGCTTTACTCTGCCTACGGCCTAAGGCTATGCTCTGGTTTACATCTATTGCCATAGGCCATAAACCCTGGATATCAATCCGCCAACTTCATTCTGGTGCTGACACACACGCCCGCGCCTTCCGTATTACTGATCTCAATTTTAACATCGTTTCTCGCAAGCAAGTCGTGACAGATCAGAAGACCCACGCCGGTGCCGTCGGTTTTCCCAGTTACGGCAGTCCGGAAGATCTTTACAATTATTGCTTCAGGTATGTGCCGGCCGTTATTGACAATATCAACTTGCAGCGCACGGCCAGACTGCCGCACTGAGATCCCGATTATCTTATCACCCGTATTGTTCGCAACCGCTTCGACGGCGTTCTTCAGGATATTAAAATATGCCTGCTGAAGGTCCTGGCGCACGGCTACAATCGACAAATCGTCCGCGTCCGGATATTGCTGGCGAAATTGAATTCTTTGAGCGTCTTTATAAAAAACGAGAGTTGAAAAGAGATTTCTAAAAAAATCCTTGATATTTATCTTTTCCTTTTCACCGCCCGAGATGCGTCCGAGGCGGGTGACGCTGCTTAAAGTTTCTGCCATCTTCACGACCGTTTCCGCCAGATCGGACAATACTGCCTTTTCCTCAGCGGTCTTATCTGGAGAAAGGCGCTCAAGCTCTATGTATCCAGAGAGGGTGGCCAGCGGACCCCTTAAATCATGCACGATCCTGTGCGAAAGCAGCCCTATATGAGCGTAAGAATCCAGCTCTACGAATTTATTTAAGATAGCCTGTTTTTTGCGTGTCATCTCCTCCACTTTCAGTTTCAGTTTTATAATTACAAGTCTGGCGATACGCCCGGTGATCACCATATGGCACGCGACCGTCGCCACCACGGCGATAAAGACCGCAGGATGTTCGTAAATTGTTTTAGCAAGCTCAGCCTTCACTTCCAGAAAGCCGAAAGCTTCGCCAAGCACTACTCCCAGATAACTAGCGAGCGCTGCGTAGATCGTAACCGTAAAGGTTACGCCATAGGCAACTTCCGACATCAGTATGGCAAAATACAGACAAGTTAGCGGAGAAACTACCCCTCCCGTAAAATGCGTTAGAACGGCGAGCACTCCGACGCTGAACAAACTAAGGGCCTGAATGACCGTCTGTAGATGTTTATCACAGTACTCAAAAAAAACAAAAACCGCGAAATAGACCGCCGAGGTGACGAAGAGGACAGGGATTATCAGCCGGTCAAAAGGGAAATCCGGAACGGGGTGGCAGATAAGCGCGGTGACAAGAGAAGCGGTCGCGGTAAAAAGGGCGTAATTCTTAAAATATTTCCTTCCGACATATTCGGATGAGATCATAATTACTTGCTCCTGTTTATTACCGTTCCGCCGGTTCCACAATGGAGGATCTACAGTATAGCGGCGGCTATCTTTCCAAGATCACGCGCGAATTTTGTTTTCAATATTTTA
>JBAXKK010000172.1:0-1624 GCA_037137395.1 Elusimicrobiota bacterium | reverse complement strand
ACAAAAATATATATTTTTTTATAGCATGTTTTTGATATTTTTTTGTTCATAATTCTCCCCCGGAGGTTCTTTAACTATGGACTTGGAAATTTCACAGTTAAACAAGAAAATACAGGCTGAAAGCGTTTTTGTTCACGATTTAAAAAAAGAAATCGCGAAAATAATAGTAGGACAGGAAGAACTGGTTAACGGCCTCATCGTGGGCCTGTTGGCCAACGGCCACATTCTGGTTGAGGGCGTGCCCGGACTGGCTAAAACCCTGACTGTCAAGACGATGGCCCAGGCCATTTCGGCTTCCTTCCGGCGCATACAGTTCACCCCCGACCTCTTGCCGGCCGATATCGTGGGCACGATGATCTTCAATCCCAAGGACGGGACCTTCGCCGTCAAGAAAGGGCCGGTCTTCACGAATATCCTTCTCGCCGACGAGATAAACAGGGCGCCCGCCAAAGTTCAGAGCGCGCTGCTGGAAGCCATGCAGGAACGCCAGGTTACTATTTCAGACACCACCCACCGCCTGCCGGAACTCTTCATGGTGCTGGCCACGCAAAATCCTATCGAGCAGGAAGGCACCTACCCTTTGCCGGAAGCCCAGATAGACCGCTTCA
This sequence comes from Elusimicrobiota bacterium, assembly GCA_037137395.1. Lineage (GTDB taxonomy): Bacteria > Elusimicrobiota > Elusimicrobia > Elusimicrobiales > UBA9959 > YA12-FULL-51-18. The sequence continues at coordinate 1,016 of JBAXKK010000172.1, read as the reverse complement.
TGCTGAAGATAAACATAACTTATCCTTCAAAGCAGGAAGAGGCCCGCATCCTTGACACCATGGCCCGCCAGCACATACCGGAACTATCCCAAGTGATACCGGCAGAGCAGATCCTGAAGGCGCGGGAAACAGCCGACGCCATATATATGGACGACAAGATTAAAAACTATGTTCTGGACCTGGTCCAGGCCACCAGAGTGCCTGAGAAGTATTCGCTTGAAAAAATAAAGCCCTGGATACTCTACGGGGCCAGCCCAAGGGCCACCATTTATCTGGTGCAGGCCGCCAAAGCCTACGCCTTCATTCAGGGCCGCGGCTATGTCACCCCTGAGGATATCAAGGCCGTGGGCCTCGATGTTATGCGCCACCGGGTCCTTATGACTTATGAGGCCGAGGCCGAAAACATCAATTCCGAAATAGTGCTGAACACCATTTTTGAGGCGATAGAAGTGCCGTAAATACAACGAGGGTTAGAAGTTTGGAGGTTTAGAGGGTTCGCGAAAATATGCTTTTTCAGGAACGCTCCTACCTCCAACCTTCCAATCCTCTAACCATCTAATCTTCAATCACTTTTATGAACACCGCGGAAATACTTAAAAAGGTCCGCCAGATAGAGATCGCGACCGGACGCCTGGTCAGCGAGACCTTCGCGGGCGAATACCAGAGCGTCTTCAAAGGCCGCGGCATGGAATTCGCCGAGGTGCGGGAATATGTCGCGGGCGACGATGTGCGGTCCATAGACTGGAATGTGACCGCCAGGTACGCTAAACCATTTATCAAGCGCTTCGTAGAAGAGCGCGAACTGACATTGATGGTCGTCTGTGATATGTCCGCCTCGCAGTTTTTCGGCAGCGGTACCAAAGCCAAGAATGAAGCGGCGGCGGAACTCTCCGCAATGTTCGCCTTTTCGGCGCTTAAAAATAACGATAAGACCGGGCTTCTGGTTTTCACCGACGGACCGGAACTTTACATCCCGCCCAGAAAGGGAAAAAATCACATTCTCCGCATAATCCGCG
>JBAXKK010000171.1:0-1653 GCA_037137395.1 Elusimicrobiota bacterium | reverse complement strand
TGACTTTACAACTCCAGCTCCACTTTGCCCGCCACATCTATAAAAAAATCTTTTGACCAAGCGGCCACAGTGTCAGGAGAAACCAAAAATCTGGAAATATCCTCTTTTGCCTGAACTATATTAACGGAATCAATATGCCGGCGCAGCAGCGTCCGGAAAGCGCCCTCCGTAAGCGTGCCGTCGCTGCTCCAGTCCCCGCTCTGACGCATCCGCTGCTCAAGATGACGCAGATTAACAGGCGTGCGCCTGCCGACAAACCAGGCAAAATCATACCAGTCGCGGCCTTTCACGCGGGTCTTCCAGCCGCGCCAAAGAAGCGCGTGCATTTTGCCGGCAAACATGGAAGAAGGCGCGAAAACCTTAACACTGAAAGGAATAGGATTAAGCAGCGCGCGCACCTCTGTCTTAAATAAGGACGGAGGGTCGGTATCTATCTCAATTTTAATTTTGGTCAGCGGCAACCCGCTTTCCCCCTCCATACCTATAACAAGCAGCTGCTCAAGCGTATCCGCTTTAAGGAAAGCCGATTTAACCTGCCCGCCGGCGGCCTTTTTTTTAACCTCTATCTCCGCCGTAAACCCGAACGCCTTTAGTTCGTCTTTTACAAAACCGCAATACGGTTCCAACCGGAACCCCGGGTCCGGTTTTATAAGGGAAAAGTCCATATCTTCACTGAAACGATCCAGGCCGTAAAGCACACGAAGGGCCGTTCCGCCATAAAAGGCCGCGTGTTCAAAAAACTTGCCCCGCCAAAGCCCCAGAAGCGCGGTTTCCTGCAGTATCTCGCGCAAAGCCCTGAGTTTATCCTCGTTAGACGCGAAAGAATACCGCGCCAGCATAGTTTCTATAGCCGGATTCATTTATTAACCGCCTTTTTCTTTTTCAGCACAGCCGCGCAGAATCTTACTTTCCGCGACCGCGCCAGCCGGGCACAATCGTCCAAAAGCGCGGCGTCCATTGAAAAAAAGCCTTCCTCGTCCAGCCGCAGGTCCTCAAACAAATACCTCTCCGCTTCTTTTTGGCTGTTTAGTATATTACCGGAATCCTCGCGGATCTTATCCGCCAAAGCGCGCTCGGGGGAGGCAGCCAAAAACGCTCCGCCATTAAATTCAAGCCGGCGCATTCCCGCGGGATAATATCCGGCGGGCGCCTGCTTATAGATAAACACACCCAGCGGCGTGTTAAAGGTTTTGGGCCTTTTAAAGGTGGTTGAGGTTAAAGCGTAAACAGCCTCGGGAATTAAACCGTAATGCGCAAGCATATAATCCGAAGATACCATGGAGGGCCCATAGATCAAATTAGCAAGCAGTTCCATTGAGTAAGGCCGCCTGCGGTGGCTCTCACCAAAAACATAGAGCCCTTTTTTTACGCGCACAATGTCCCCCGCCTTAATAAGCGCGCTCACCTTCATGGCGGGGTTGCTATACGCCGAAAGCAAAGCCATAAGAGTCTGATAGTCAAACTCCTCGGCCACTATTTGCCGCCGTATATCAACATTCATATCAATATAATAGCATAGTATATATAAAATATCAATACCTACTATGCGATAATATACAATAAAAGTCCCGACGGACCGCCCCAAAAATCCGGGCAAAACCGGGGTAACCATACTGTCCCCGGAACTCCGATCGGGAAGCGTAAAGCGAAAAT
>JBAXKK010000170.1:0-1663 GCA_037137395.1 Elusimicrobiota bacterium | reverse complement strand
CCCTCCTGTTCTTCCTGTCTGTACAGGTCGTTATGCACAGAAACAACAGGGCGCCATAACATCATTGCGGGCGTATAAGATGCAGGGGCGTACCTTCAGGTGCGGCCGCCAGATTAAATAAAACGATATTGGTAAAAACCCTCCCCATTACGCTATAATCTGTCCCGCTGTGGTGAGTGTAGCCCAGCGGTCTAAGGCGCCAGGTTGTGGCCCTGGATATCGAGGGTTCAAATCCCTCCACTCACCCCACCTTTTTTGCCCTCCACCTGTGCAAGTTCACATGCGCCTGTAGCTCAGAGGACCATAGAATCGGTCTTCGGGGAATGAGCCGTAACATAATAGGTGGTCTCAGCGCCAATGGTTTGAATAGAAAGGAGTTATCTCATGCTTTTTTCCGAACGTGTTTTTTGCGGGCAATTGACCCCTGATGATATCGGCAGCAGGGTGCTTTTGGCCGGCTGGGTGGATGCCTTCCGGGACCACGGCGGCTTGATGTTTATCCACCTGCGCGACCGCAGCGGCATTATGCAGATCGTTTTCAGCCCGGAAGTCGCACCGGCCGATGTCTGCCAGAAGGCAGCCTCCCTGCGCGCCGAATATTGCATCGCGGTCAGGGGGGAGGTCAAAAAGCGGCTTGCGGGCACGGAAAACCCCAACATCGAAACAGGAAATATTGAGGTACTGGTCACTGAACTGACCGTGCTTTCCGAATCGGACTCGCTGCCTTTCGCCATTTCCGACAAGGCTATGGTAGCGGGCGCGGCATCCGCCGGCGCAGACAATGTGGCTGAGGACCTGCGGCTCCAGTACCGCTACTTGGACATCCGCCGTCCTTCGATGCGGGACAATCTGATCTCACGCCACCGCATCTTTCAATGTGTCCGCGAATTCCTCGATTCGCGGGGCTTCCTGGAAATCGAAACGCCGGTGTTGACCATGAGCACTCCTGAAGGCGCGCGCGATTACCTGGTGCCCAGCCGCGTCCATCCACAGAATTTTTACGCCCTGCCCCAGTCGCCGCAGCTCTTCAAACAACTGCTCATGATCGGCGGCATGGAACGCTACTTTCAGCTGGCGCGCTGCTTCCGCGATGAAGACCTGCGTCCCAACCGGCAGCCGGAATTTACCCAGCTCGATATTGAAGCTTCTTTTATTGATGAGGAATTTCTCTATGAACTGGTTGAAGAACTTACCATCAAGATGTTCGCCGCCGGCGGCATTGCGCTTTCCCGGCCTTTCGCCCGCATGACCTATGCCGAGGCGATGGACGCCACCGGTTCCGACCGTCCAGATCTGCGCTTCGGCCTGCGCTTTGTCGATGTGACGGATGTGTTTTCCCAAACCAATTATGCTATCTTCCGCCAGATTCTTCAGCGTGGCGGCTGCATCAAGGGCATCAACATTAAAGGCCAGTCCGACCAGCTCAGCAAGAATGTACTGCAAAATGAATACGCCAAAGAGATCGCGCCGTCATTCGGCGCCAAAGGCATGACCTGGATGCGCGCCGAACGCGGTAAACTCGAATCTAATATCGTCCAGTTTTTCAGCAGCCAGGAACAAGAAGAGTTGCGTAAAAAATTCGACGTTGCGGACGGGGACGTCCTTATTATGATCGCCGATCCCTCGTATGCCATTGTCACCTCTGCGCTTGGCCAGTTGCGCC
>JBAXKK010000169.1:0-1689 GCA_037137395.1 Elusimicrobiota bacterium | reverse complement strand
GGCACATAGTCCGTGTTGGCCGGGTTTCGGGTGAGCTGGAAAGCTGAATTCTCGGTAGAGGAGCCCATCGCGAACTCATCCATATTGGCGCGGCCTATGATAATGGCGTCTTCATCTATGAGATTCTGCACCGCTGTGGCGGTGTAGGGGGCGATGTAACCTTCAAGTATTTTCGAGCCGCAGGTGGTCCTGTGCCCCTTGTAAAGCATATTATCCTTTATAGCCACCGGCACTCCGGCCAGGCGCCCGAGGGGGAGCCCTTTGGCGGCTTTTTCATCTATCACACGGGCCTGGGCCATAGCGGATTGTGTGAAGACTTCCAGAAAGGCGCCGATCTTTCCGTCTTTCTCTTTTATGATTTTGAGATGGCGTTCAAGGACCTCTACTGCCCGCGTCTTTTTTTCTTTTATCTGCCGGACTATTTCCGTAGCTTTTTCCATAAAATTTCCTTCTTGCGGGTTGTTCCTAACCCTCCAACCTTCCAACCCTCTAACCTTCGCTCTTATTCCATTACTTTTTTTACTTTGACGAAATCATATTCCCTGCCGGGAGCGTTTTTGAGTATGGCCTCCCGGTCCTCAAAAGCAACTGGCTTATCCTCGCGCAGCGCGTTTTCAAGCCCCATAACATTGGCTGTGGGAGAGACGGAGGAGGTATCCGCTTTGTTAAGTTCTTCCATCCAGCCAAAAATACCGGCAAGTTGCCCGGCATAAAGTTTTTTTTCTTCCGGAGAGAGTTCAAGCCGAGCCAGTTCGGCTATATAATCCACATCTTTTTCAGTTATAGTCATAATCAATTTCCTCATCCAACCCTCTAACCCTCACATCTTCAAACCCTCGTTTCTCCCCTATATCGGTTGCAGCGGGGCGTATTTCAGCATGAATGTCTGCCTTACGCCGCTGTCGAAAACCACCGTAACCTTGGCGAATTCACCGGAGCCTATCTGGTCCACGACGCGCCCCGGGCCGTATACCGGATGAGCCACTTTGCGGCCTTTTCCCACTCTCGGGATCGAAGGCGGCGGCGGGCAGGCGGCGAGATCACTCATTTCCTCTTCGCCGGGCCTGCGGGCGGCCCCTTTCATTATCTTGCTTTCAAAAATAAACCTGGACGCCATATTAGGGTAAGTGGTACCGAAGATCTTGCGCGTTCCCGCCCAGGTCAGGTAAAGTCTATCCTTGCGCGGGTCATCCCCACATAAGCCAGCCGTCGTTCTTCTTCCAGGTGTTCATCGGAAGAATTGGCCGCATTTATGGGAAAAAGGCCTTCTTCAAGACCCGTGAGAAAGGCCGCCGGAAATTCCAGGCCTTTAGCCAGGTGCACGGTCATAAGCGTCACGGCGTGGGTGTCGGTGTTAAGGCTGTCAACCTGCGAGGCCAGCATCACTTCCTCCAGGTATTTGTGCAGGGTGGGCGCGCCGCCCTCCTTTTTAACCTTATCCTCAAATTCTTTTATCGCGTTGACCAGTTCCTGCAGGTTGCCCAGGCGGTCAATAGTGCCCTCGGGGTCTTTCTGTGACTCCTCCTCTACGGACTGCCAGTAGCCGGACTTGCTCAACACCTTTTCCAGCATCAGGGTCGGTGTGTTGGTGAACAAGTCGGACTTCACATCATCCAGCATGGCGATGAATTCCCTCATGCCGCGCCTGGCCGCCGGGGTCAGGCCGGGTATCTGGTCTTCAATCAGCAT
>JBAXKK010000168.1:0-1745 GCA_037137395.1 Elusimicrobiota bacterium | reverse complement strand
TGGAAGCGTTCCGCGATTCTTTCCCCAAGGGCGTGGTGAACACGCTGTACGGCGAGGGCAGGAAGATCATCGGCCCGATAATGAAAACGGGCAAGGTTAACGTGCTGGCCTTCATAGGCTCGAGCAAAGTGGCGGATATCCTCAAACAGCAGCACCCCGCGCCGCACCGCCTGCGCTGCGTGCTGGGCCTGGACGCCAAGAACGCCGGCATAATACTGCCCGACGCCGATATAGACCTGGCGGTCAAAGAATGCGTTACCGGCGCGCTCTCCTACAACGGCCAGCGCTGCACGGCATTAAAAATATTATTCGTTCACCGCTCGATTCAGAACGAGTTTCTGGAAAAGCTGGTGGCCGGCGTTGACCTGCTTAAAGCGGGCATGCCCTGGGAACCTGAAGTAAAAATAACACCGCTGCCCGAGGACGAGAAGATACCTTATCTGGCGGATGTGATAGCCGACGCTAAAAAACACGGCGCGAAAGTCATAAACGACGCCGGAGGGCTTACCAACGGCAACTTCGTACATCCCGCGGTCGTTTTCCCGGCCAATGATAAAATGCGCCTGTGGCGCGAAGAGCAGTTCGGACCCGTGATCCCGGTGGTACCCTTCGACGATATAAAAGAGCCTCTTAAATATGTGGTTGATTCTGACTTTGGCCAGCAGGTAAGCGTCTTCGGTTCCGATGAAAGTAAGATAGCCCCAATGCTGGACACCCTGGTGAATCAGGTCTGCCGCGTTAACCTCAACAGCCAGTGCCAGCGCGGCCCCGACGCGTTCCCCTTCACCGGGCGCAAGGATTCTGCCGAGGGCACGCTGTCAGTCTCGGACGCTCTGCGGGTGTTTTCCATCAGAACCCTGGTGGCGGCCAAAGATTCGGACGCAAACAAGCGCCTGATCCGCGACATCATAAGGCAACGCAAATCGAAGTTCCTCTCCACAGATTTTATACTATAAGGGAATTTCCTGATTTTCTGCGTATGGCTTAAAGCCTATGGCCTATGGCAAGCTGTTCTTCTGCGTATGGCCTACGGCAATAGATGTATCAACATTATAGCCTATGGCGCGGCTGGAACAGCCGCTTATGGCAGCAAGGATATTTATGGAAAATAAAAATATTGCCGGAATAATCTCTTTATTAAAAAAACACTATCCCAAAGCCGAATGCTCTCTGGATCACCACAGTCCCTTTGAACTGCTAATAGCCACTATCCTTTCGGCCCAATGCACCGACGAACGGGTGAATATGGTAACACCTTTTTTGTTCAATATATATCCCGGGCCTAAACAAATGGGGCAGGCTCCCGTTCAGGATCTGGAAACGATGATACGCTCCACCGGCTTTTACCACAGCAAAGCCCTGTCAATAAAAGAAGCGTCCAAAGCGCTGGTTGAGAATTTCGGGGGCAAAGTGCCAGTGGATATGGATAAACTGCATACTCTGCGCTGCGTGGCCAGAAAAACGGCTAATGTGGTTTTGCAGAATGCGTTTAATGTTTCTGTTGGTGTTGTGGTTGATACTCATGTGGGGCGTTTGGCTAGAAGACTGGGTTTAACTAAGAACAAGGATGCGGTTAAAATTGAAAAAGATTTGATTTACTCTGCCACACGTAAATCATAAACCGCAACCGGCAATGACCAAAGGCTTGTTCATCTCGTTCGAGGGCACCGAGGGCTGCGGAAAGTCCACTCATAGCCTGAAACTTTACCCGATGCAACAACATAACCATTCTCTCCCGGTTTGAC
>JBAXKK010000167.1:0-1769 GCA_037137395.1 Elusimicrobiota bacterium | reverse complement strand
TTTGGACGGCAACAGGTAATTCAGCACGATGTCGGGATCGTTACGGAGGAAGGCGTATACAAGTACTTCGTACAACCCCGCCCCCTGTATCGAACAAACTGAGAAATAGTGAGTGTCAAACCGTCCCGGTGTGAGAAGCATTATTATATATCGCGGCGGTTCATTTCTTTGAAGATAATCCCTCAACAGAAAGTAGTGCGGCGCCAGCGGCGAGGCGGGAAGCGCCAGATTGTAAGAATATGTGGCGCCACGGTTGCCTTCGTCAAATATTTCAGGAATGACGCCCGAAGTGATCTCGCTGCCTCCGAAAAAAAAGACAAGGTCTTTGCCTTTCACGCCTTTGATTTGAGCCCCGCTTACCCATTGTCTTTTATATTGTATAACCTGCTTGGCCCGGTCCTTAGCGATATCGGCTATGAGGAGGCAGATAAATTGGGCCGATAAAAGAAACGCCAGGAACGCTAAAAAAGCGCGGCTTGACCTGAATATTCGCTGTATCTTTCCTTCAAAACTGCCCATAGATGAATTCTTTGCTCGCTCCGAGGTCCGACATTAACATGAAAATAATGAAATACGCCAGGCCTCGCAGCAGCCAATGCCATTTAAAAATAACGAGCGCGTCTTTTTTCGCAAATTGCAAACCCTCTATGATTATTAAAAGCCAAAGCGCCGCGAAAACGGCTCGCAATGCGCTGACTTGCGGCATATGTAAATTAAACAAAACAGCATAAATCATGTGATACGCCTGGCTGACGGACTGGGCCCTGAAGATCAGCCAGCCGAGGCAGGTTAAATTAAAAAAGAAAAACACTGTAGCAGCAAAACATATCTTCCGCCTGAAGGCAGTTGGCGGTTCCGACATCTTTCTGAGCAGGGGTTTAATCAGCGCGTAAAGCGTGAGCAGCAGCCCCCAGTACGCGCCCCATATGACAAAGGTCCAGGCGGCGCCGTGCCAGAGACCGCAGGCAAGGAATGTGGCCATCAGTGCGACGGCTATACCCCATGTTTTCCATCCCCTGAGACCGACCGCGATTGGCGTGTATATGTAGTCGCGCAGCCAGGCAGACAGGGAAATATGCCACCTCTGCCAGAAATCCTGGGGATTAGTAGCGAAATACGGGAGATTGAAGTTGACCATGATATCAAAGCCCATACATCTGCCCAGACCTCTGGCTATATTGGAGTAGCCGGCAAAGTCGCAGTATATCTGGAAGGCGTAGGCGTAGACCGCCAGCAGCGCCGCTGCGCCGGAGTAGGGCGGCGGGGCGTTAAACACCTTATCGGCTATGAGGGCCAGATTATCGGCTACAAAGAACTTCTGGAAAGCCCCCCAGAATATAAGATATGAACCCTCCTGGAACCCTTCCAGCGTGACCTTGCGCCGTGACGAGATCTGGCGCAGGAGATCGCCAGCCCGCATGATCGGGCCCGCCAGGATCAAAGGGAAGAAACTTACGAAGAGCGCGTAATCCCGGTAGCTCCGTGTGGGCTTGATCTTTTCCAGATAGACATCAACCGTATAGCTTATGGTCTTTAGCGTGTAAAAGGAGATGCCGAGCGGCAGGAGGATATGTAGCGCGCGCGGAGGACAGGAGAATCCGAAATGATTAATAAGGTGGGCGAAATTATCCGCGAAGAAGTTAAAATATTTAAAAAAGCCAAGGATGGATAGATTGACCAATATGCTCAATAATAGAAAGCGCTTTCTTGCCTTTTCATTATCCGAGCCGTGTATCCTCAGCCCGCAGAAGTAGTCCGTGGTTATGGAT
>JBAXKK010000166.1:0-1810 GCA_037137395.1 Elusimicrobiota bacterium | reverse complement strand
GACCAACGGACCAATAACTTCTGTTTTACATAGTGCCAGAGTTTCTTGTCGGCTTTAAGCCTTCGCTTGCCGCCACGCCGCTTCGAAGCATTTCTGCAGGCCCTGCGTTCGGAACGCAACGCCCGATAAGTATAACGGTTCATCCCGCCACGGCTGACTTCACGGCTTATTGTGCCTTGAGATCGCCCCAACTTACGGCCTATCTCCCGAAAGCCGGCACCATTGGCCAAAAACCGGCTGATTTCTTCCCGCTCCTCCAAACAAAGTCTGCGGTATGTCTTTTGTTCCATTGCTTAACGCTCCCTTTGATCCCTATTAAAGGGTATCAAAGTGTTGCGCTAAATCTTCGGAACTACCTAAACAGATCTTTTGAGAAATACAGAATTGCGTCAAAACGCCTTTCCGGGCTCAAATATTTCTGTCCACCTCCAAGAATAATTTCCTTGATTTTGCTTTTGTGAATAATTGGCTTTGTGAGCCTATCGCATTTCATGTAAGCGTGGGTTCTACTTCCAGAGGACGCAAACTCTTTATCGGTCTGATGTCCAAACCCCATGCCATCATAAATCGGCTCCTGAAATACTTTCCCTTTTTGAGAAACTTCCAGAAGGAATCTCGCCAACCGCACGACCGCCCGTTGGGGTCTACTAATTTGTGGTGCATTAGAAGCTTTTGCTGAATCCATAAAAAGGCGCGTCAATGCAAAATTACTCCAAACGAAAATATCTAAACAGTTATCTGCCAGTTTTGGAGTCTTGCCTATAGTTTTCCATATAGGTTGCATCAACAACGGCTTCTCATGCGAATGATATTTACTAATAAATTTCTCAAGGGCCTCAAGTATGTCTGGTAGTTTGCTTTTAATTTCTGTTCCGTTGCCCCAATCCCTGATCTTAAAACATACTGGCTCAAAAATAGCTTTAATTTCGCTAAAGTGACTTTCAAGCGTCTCTGCCATGCTTAACGCCATGTATCGCATCGTCGGGGAACGAATTACAATTTCACATCCATATTCTTCTTCAGAGAGACTTTCTGTCGTGTTGTCGGGTAGTGTGGTTAGTTTTACTTCAAGTGGGCGAATATAATCTTCGGAGCCTTCTTTTTTAATGACAAGGTCGATTGTTTCAAGTTCATCTTGAACAAATTTCTTATAAGGCTCAAAGCGGGACTCAAAGGAAAAACATAACTCATTATTCGGTAGTTTTGTCCCGAATAGTGAATCTATCGATAATTCATCGTGATAGACCTGGCATTTTTTATTGAGCCTTAGGTAAACCGCATTTATGCCGGAGTCGCGCATAAAACATGCTAAGGCTACCGGAAAAGCGGAATTGATCTGATTTTTACCCCAGTAATAGGGGTTAGAAAAATCACGGTTTGAATGGGTTATTCCGTATAAAGACGGTTTGGTTATAGGTTTAATCATACATCAATTATATACCTTTGCTTTAGCGGGCAAAACGATTATTTTGTCCCATTATTAAAAATAGTATAGCAGACCAACGCGACAACGGTGTGTCGGGATGGATTTGAGGGAATGTTGGATTTTCTTATTCATTGAATTGTGTTATTTTCTCTTTTCCGCTTAAGAACTCGGCTGCTAGCTTCAGGTCTTCGGGGAAGACATCAACGTAGAACCTTAGCGTCGTCGCTACATCCGAGTGGCCCAGGTAACGCTGCACGAGTTTGGCGTTGCCGGTTCTTTTTAACAATTTTGTCGCGGCGGTGTGCCTGAGCGCGTGTGGCGTGAACTCGCCCTCGATCCCGGCCTCTTTGAGCCACTTCTTAAAATCCCTTTGCGTCTGCCGGC
>JBAXKK010000165.1:0-1832 GCA_037137395.1 Elusimicrobiota bacterium | reverse complement strand
GTTCCCCCTTTACACCTATGAAGAAGGTGGACAGGTAGCAGGCAACAGGTTGCAAGAAACGCGTAGTTCCGGGGACAGTATATTTAATTCTGGTAATTCGGTAGTGTGATAAGTATTCAAGGAGTAAGTAATAAGTCTTGTGACATGGAGTGCGGGAAGACGGGCAAGACTGATTAACATGTGTATGCAAAATAGTATTGACTGATTTGCATGTATATGTAAAAATGTTTTATGACCATAACAAGACATTTAAACTCTGTCGCTTTTGACGATAAACTCGGCAGGCAAATGCGGTTTATCACCGGGCCGCGTCAGGCCGGCAAAACGACCATAGCCAAACAGCGGCTGGCGAAAACCGGCTCGGAGCTTTATTACAACTGGGATAATAAAGAGGTGCGCGCCAGATACAGAACCGGCGGGGATCTTGTGGCGGAGGATATTCTTAAATCCGGCAGGAGCGCGGTTTGGGCCTGTTTTGATGAAATTCACAAAATGCCGCGCTGGAAGAACATCCTTAAAGATTATTTTGACACCCATGAAAACAAAATCAGATTTATAGTTACCGGCAGCGCCCGGCTTGACATGTTCCGCAGTTCCGGCGACAGTTTGTCCGGACGGTATCTTCTGTTCAATTTAAATCCTCTTATGCTGTCGGAAGTTTCAGGTTCGGCTTTCTCCTCTATCCTGCCCACGGGGTCAGCCGGGGAATATCTTGAAAAATCGGTGTCCGGAACGACTGCTGATAAGACGGGGTTTTCAGGGCTTCTGACCTATGGCGGTTTCCCGGAGCCGTTTTTAAAAGCAAGCGGAGTTTTTCATAAGAAATGGACCGAAACATATCTTGAGCAGGTTGTTGACCGCGATATCAGGGATTTGACCCGCATACAGCAGCTTGAGTCGGTAAAACGGCTGCTGTTTATCCTGCCGTCCAAAATAGGCTCACCGCTTTCAATAAATTCTTTGCGCGAAGATCTGGAAGTGAATTTTCTTACGGCCCGCAATTATATAGATCACTTGTGCAAAACCTGCGTTCTGTTTAAATTGCCGCCATACGCGTCAAAGAATCGAAGTCTGATAAAAAAGGAACAGAAAGTGTATTTTTACGATTGGACGCTGGCCGGCACGGAAGGCGCGAAGTTTGAGAATTATGTGGCCATGGAACTTAAGGCGCGCGTTGATTTATGGAATGATTCTCAGAACGACACATACGACATGAGTTTCGTTCGCAGCCGCGACGGCTTTGAGACGGATTTTCTTATTACCAAGAATAACGCGCCATGGCTGCTATGCGAGGCTAAACTTTCCGGGCAGGACACGGCAAAGCATCATCGCAGGCATTCCGCGATGCTTGGCGGCGTTCCCCTGGCGCAAATAGTGCGCCAGGATGATGTTTTAAAAGTTGAAAGCGGCGGTTTTTTAACCGTCTCGGCCTCCAGGATATTCGGATAAGGGGAGGAGTAAGTGGCCGGGAACAGCTGTAACCAGTATTCAGTATCCGGTAGTCAGGGATCAGTACTGCAAGGTATCCGGTGCTAACAGCAGTATCCAGTAACCGGTAACCAGTGTTCAGTACTGCAAAGTATTCGGTAATCGGTAATCGGTAATCGGTATTCGGTAACCAGTAATCAGTACCGCAACCGACAGAGAAGAGTATGGAAACGGTAGAAAAGACCAAAGCAGATATATGCGCCTTATTAAAAAGGCGCGTGGTGCAGCTTTTTGGTTTTTTGCCGTCATTTTTTAATCATTCTGGTGAAGCCTTTGATGTCTCCCCGGCGGAAGCCGGGGTCCAGTGTCGGAGATGTTCCTGGATTCCGGCGTTCGCCGGAAAG
>JBAXKK010000164.1:0-1835 GCA_037137395.1 Elusimicrobiota bacterium | reverse complement strand
CGACCAGAAAGTGCGGGACAAGATAGCGATTGAACTGGATAAAAACTTCTTTGTCGAGGCCGGAGCGGGCTCAGGTAAAACGCATAGCCTGGTAGAAAGAATGTCCGGACTAATAAGAAATGGTCGCGCGAAAATAGAAAATATCTCAGCGGTCACCTTTACGCGTAAGGCCGCAGCGGAGCTGCGCGAGCGATTCCAGATAAAGCTCGAAGATGTCCTGCATGACAAAGCTGCCACGGAGTCGGAAAAAGACGCCATATTTGCAGCACTTTCCAATTTCGAGAGATCGTCCATAAGCACGATTCATTCCTTTTGCGCACGGCTTTTACGCGAGCGTCCCGTGGAAGCAGGCGTTGACCCGGGTTTCGAGGAGATCGAAGAAGAAGAGAGCGGCGTTTTTGCGGAGCAGGTTTGGGCCGAATATATCGAAAAGCAGGGGTTTGAGAACAATAAAGCTATAGGATGGCTGCGGGAAAACGGCGTAAGCCCCGGAGAAATTAAGAATATATACGTGTGCCTCGTGGCATATCCGGATGTGGAAATTGTCAGGACGGATGTGCCGCGCCCGGATTTTAGCTCAGCGAAGAAAGAGGTCGAAAAATTCATCCGCCAGTTAAGGAAAAAGATGCCCGAGACCGAGCCTGCTGACGAGTGGGATAAGTTGCAAACAATGGTCGCAAGAAGCCTCAAGCTGTTTGAGCTGGGATATCTCATCGAGGACAGGCTTTTTGCCCAGCTATTGAATCTACTAAGCAGAAATAGTGGTATAACGCAGAACAGATGGTCCGATAAAAATGTGGCAGAAGGCTGCCTGACAGAGATGGATAAGTTCCGGGCTGATGTCGTAGCGCCGGCTCTCAGGGCATGGAAAGAATATTTACACAAGCCGTTAATAGAATTCGCTCTCGGAGGAGTGGAATACTACAGCCAATGGAGGCGGGAGAGGTCCCTTCTCAACTTCCAAGATCTCCTGATGTGTTCGGCAAAGCTACTTAAGAAAAGTGCCGAGGTGAGAGCATTCTTCAAGAAGCAGATCACGCACTTGCTGGTTGACGAGTTTCAGGATACGGATCCCATACAGGCCGAGATTGTTATGTTATTGACCGGCGAGGATAATTCGAAGGATGACTGGAGAAAGGTAAGGCCGAAACCAGGGTCGCTGTTTTTGGTAGGCGATCCAAAACAGAGCATCTACAGGTTCCGCAGAGCCGATATTGACATTTATAACCAGGTAAAAGGGATATTTCAAAACGGTGCGGGGGAAGTTTTGGAGTTGATTTCAAATTTTAGATCTTTTGAACCCGTTAGAGACATTTCCAATGCCGTTTTCAAAGGAAGGTTCTCCGAGGAAGGTACGAAATATCAGGCTAAGTTCGCTCCGCTCGTCACCATAAATGAAAGGTCCGACAAGTTTGTAAGCGGGGTTTTCGAGAATGATATAGAAAAGATTAAAAGAAATAAAGCTGTCGAAATAGCCGAAATAGACGCCGGGAGGATCGCCGCGTGGATCAGCCGGTCTATCAAGGGTGGTTTGAAGCTACAGAATCCCGGAGGCGTTTCACCCGACGGCCGAGAAGCGAAGCCGGGCGATTTCATGATCATCACCAAGACGAAGAAGAGGTTGACGATCTACGCCCGCGCACTCGAGGCCCTTGGGATACCGTATGAGATCTCAGGGGGAGAGAATTTCAGCGATTCGGAAGAGCTTTATGAGATATACAAGGTGTTAAAAGCAGCGGCGGACCCGAAAAACCAGGTTGCTGTCGTCGCGGCGCTGAGGGGGCTGTTTTTTGGCGTCAGCGATAACGATCTTTATCAATTTACCAAAGAGGGCG
>JBAXKK010000163.1:0-1852 GCA_037137395.1 Elusimicrobiota bacterium | reverse complement strand
TAATGGTCAGTCCGAACTGATAGAGATTCTCACGGGGCTTAAGCGCCCGGTCTCCGGCTCGGTCCTGGTACTGGGCAAAAAAATTGATTTCCCCCGCAACTCGCCCAGGCGGATGTTCGATGCAGGCATAGCCCACATTCCCGAAGACCGCCACAAAAAAGGCCTGATCCTCGACTATTCCGTGGCGGAGAACCTTATTCTGGGCAGACATCGCGAACCGGCCTTTTCTACCCCTGTCTCGATAAATTTCACAAACGTGTCCGCTTTTTCCTCGAAAGCGGCCGGCGACTACGGCATTTACCCCCCCAGGATCGATATGCGGGCCGGCGCGCTGTCGGGTGGAAATCAACAAAAGATTGTGGTAGCCAGGGAGCTCTCCCGCCAGCCCAGATTACTGCTAGTATCGCAACCCACGCGAGGCGTGGATGTCGGCGCGATAGAATTTATCCACAAGAAGATCATAGAGACCAGGGACCACGGCTGCGCGGTACTGCTCATCTCCGCCGAACTTTCCGAAATACTTTCACTTTCGGACCGCGTCGGAGTCATCTACCGCGGCCAGATAGCCGGGGTTTTTGGAGCCGGCGAAGTCGGAGAAGAACAACTTGGACTCCTGATGATGGGTGGAAAGGCATAACCATGAAACTTTCAAAATCCTCCAGCAGTTTCCTGATAAACATCGGCGTCACTCTCGCCGCGATACTCGCGTCTTTCCTGGTAGGCGCTTTTTTCATTCTGCTGGTCGGCGTTAACCCGCTGATGGTCTACTGGAAGCTTTTTGAGGGCATAGTCCTTAACCCTTACGGCCTGGCGCAGACACTCTTTAAGGCCACGCCCCTGATAATGACGGGGTTGGGCATAGCCCTGGGCTTCAAGGCTAACATCTTCAATATCGGCGCCGAAGGCCAGATGGTAATAGGTGGATTCGTGTGCGCCTGGCTGGGATTCACCTTCTCCGGCCTACCCCCTTTCCTTCTGGTGCCGCTCTGTATAATGGGCGCCTTTATGGGCGGCGTGATCTGGGCCACTGTGCCGGCCGTCCTCAAGGTTCGCACCGGCGCGCATGAGGTTATCACGACCATAATGATGAATTTCATCGCGCTGGCGCTGACTAACTATCTGGTGACTTATTTTTTCCATCTCCCCGAAACCGTCCATACTGCGCTGACTGCTCCGGCCGCCTTCCTGCCCAGGCTGGATCAGTTCATTTCCGCTTTCAGGGGCTCTCCCGCCAATGTGACACTTTTCCTGGCCGTGGGCCTGTGCGCGCTTTTCTGGTGGCTTATCTGGAAAACGCCGTACGGATACGAGATCCGTGCCATCGGCCTCAATCCTTCCGCGGCCGAAACCGGCGGCATAAATATTAAACGCAATGTTCTGATGACATTTCTCATCTCCGGCGGACTGAGCGGACTGGCAGCCACCAACTTTATAATGGGCTACAAACACTATTTCGAAGAGGGTTTCTCCCAGGGCGTGGGCTTTATGGGTATAGCTGTGGCGCTGGTCGGACAGAACAATCCTTTCGGCATTATCTTAGCCGCCCTTCTGTTCGGCGCGCTTTCACACGGCACGCTGGTCATCAACGCGATGGTCCCTAAAGACATAATACAGATACTTCAAGCCCTGGTAATATTTTTTGTCATCTCGGCCAATCTGCTGATTAAAAAATATATTGCCAGGCTGAACGAAAAACGCTCATGAACGAATTCCTGCAGATATTCACGCTCGCCCTGCTAAGCACAACCATCCGCATCTCGGTGCCGTATATCCTCGTGGCCCTTGGCGCCACGGTCTCGGAACTGGGCGGCGTGGTTAATATCGGCCTGGAAGGCCTGATCCTGATAGGGGC
>JBAXKK010000162.1:0-1861 GCA_037137395.1 Elusimicrobiota bacterium | reverse complement strand
CAGAGATGTAGCCGACGGTTTGGCTATCGGCACGGACGGTATGAGCGTTTTTGTGCTGGCTAAAACCAGCGAAACCGGCTCGGGATTTATGACCAGGCTGTTCTGTTTCTATGACGGCGGCGTAACCGGAAATTGCGGCACCGGCTGGGCTACCCCGATACCGCTGACCGCCGACGGCTCTCCTTTTCTGGACGCCGCCTTCTCAGTGGCCCCTGACGGAACTATCTGGGTTGTTGAATCCGCCACAGGGCGGACTTTACAATATTCGCAGGCCGGCCTGCTTCTAAAAAAAACCCAGCTTCCGGGAGCTGGCGGGACCCGGTATATCGGCAGCGTTTTAGCGGCGGCCAACGGCGACCTGTATGTGGCCGGATCGGACGGGTTGAAGGCCTGGGTAGCTAAGTACAGCGTGGGTGATCCGCCGCCCAGATACGCCTGCCAGGCGTATAATTTCCCTAATCCGTTCAACAGCAACACCGCGCGGACCAATATCCGCTATGTGCTGCCTGAGGCTGTTTCTGTTACGATTGATATATATGATCTGCTGGGCCGGCCCGTTAATTCCTGGGGTTTCGCCGCCGGAGAGCGCGGGGGCCGCGCCGGCATGAACGACAACCTTACCTGGGAAGGCCAGGATTCCTCGGGCCGCAAGGTTATGTCCGGCATGTACCTTGCCCGCCTGAGCACAAAGCCGAATGTCTGCACGCAGGTGATACGCATAGGAGTGCTGCATTGATATGCCAAAAAATTTAACTATTACGCTTCGGGTCTGTAAAAAAATAATATTTATATCCGCGGCCTGCTTTACCCTGTTCCCTTTTAATTCTTCAGCGCTTAACTCCAATCTGAAGCCAGGCATTGATTATGTGCCTGGGGAATTGATCGTGAAAATGCGCGCGGCGAGGGGCTCAAGCCGTGCCGGCGCTATGCGGGCCATCGGAGCAAGACCCAATATGTCTGTCAGGAACGAGATCCCGGGTGCGGGATTATTTGTAGTTAAATCGGACCAATCCAAACTGGCAGAGGATATCGCCCGGCTCTCTTCAAGCGCTGATATCGAATCGGTTTCTCTTAACTATTTATACTATCCCGCGACAACCGATACCTATTACAGTTCCGAGTGGCATCTTCCTAAAATATCCGCGCCTACCGGTTGGTTGTATACTACCGGGCTCGCGGCAGTCAGGATTGCCGTTATTGATAATGGTTTCCAACTGGACCATCCGGATCTGGTAAATCGCTTCTCGTCCGTGTATAAATACAACGCTGCGACGAAGGGCGCCGATGGTATCAATGCCGCATGCGATCACGGCACTCAGGTTTCCGGAGTTCTGGGCGCGCAGGCAAATAATACCATCGGGATGGCGGGGCTCGCTTTAGGCAATGAGATGGTTCCTATACAGGTAAGAGCTGATTCCGGCTGCACCATGACCTCTGAAAGAATAATCCAGGGTATTTACTATTCGACTGACTCGGCCCGCGGCATTAAAGTTATAAATATGAGTTTAGGCGGCTCCAACTACGATCAGAATTTGCAGGACGCTGTCGACGAGGCCTGGGTAAAGGGGCTGGTAGTAGTGGCCGCGGCAGGTAATTCAATAATTAAGGCCTATCCGGCCGCCATGGAACATGTTGTGGCTGTCGCCGCGACGGACACCTTAGACAGAAGAAGCGCATTTTCTTCATACGGCCCATGGGTGGATCTGGCCGCGCCGGGAGAAAGTATGGTCGTCACCATGGCCGGCGGCAGTTATGGCAGCGCTGCCGGAACTTCGTTCTCGGCCCCGCTGGTTTCGGGTCTGGCCGGCCTTATCTGGTCAAAAACAGGCAATTCCGGTTTGACGAACGCACAGGTGATATG
>JBAXKK010000161.1:0-1897 GCA_037137395.1 Elusimicrobiota bacterium | reverse complement strand
GGCCTTAACGGAGATGCCGGAAAGGGCTTCTTTTAACTGCCACTTCTGCAGCTTTTCCTCGTTATCGAAATACGATTCGAACTTGCCCTTCTTCACCTTGTAAAGAGGCGGCTGGGCGATGTAGATATGCCCGCCGTCTATCAGCGGCCGCATCTGCCGGTAGAAGAAGGTGAGCAGCAGCGTCCGGATATGCTGGCCGTCGACGTCGGCGTCGGCCATAATGACGATCTTGTGGTAGCGCAACTTCTCGATATTGAAGCCGTCCTCCCCCTCGCCTATGCCGGTGCCAACGGCGGAAATTATATTGCGGATCTGCTCGCTTGAGATGATTTTCACCAGCTGGGACTTCTCCACGTTCAGGATCTTGCCGCGCAGCGGCAGGATGGCCTGGAAAACGCGGTCGCGGCCCTGCTTGGCCGAGCCGCCGGCCGAGTCTCCCTCTACTATAAATATTTCAGATTTTTTGGGATCTTTTTCTTGGCAGTCAGCGAGTTTGCCCGGCAGGCCGGAATCGGTAAGGGAACCCTTGCGGCGCGCCAGGTCTTTCGCGCGGCGGGCGGCCTCGCGCGCCTCCGCGGCTCCTAGGCCCTTTTGGCATATAGCCTTGGCTATGGAGGGGTGTTCTTCAAAGAAAACACCCAGCGCTTCGCCGGTCAGGGTTTTAACTATACCCTCCACCTCGCCGTTGCCCAGTTTGGTCTTGGTTTGGCCTTCAAATTGGGGATGAGGGATCTTCACGGATATTACTACGGTAAGGCCTTCGCGCACATCGTCTCCGGTGACGTTATATTCTTTATCTTTCATCAGATCATACTTCTTTATATAATCGTTTATCACGCGGGTAAGGGATGAGCGGAAACCGGACACATGGGTGCCGCCCTCTACCGTCTTAATATTATTTACGAAGGAAAATATCGTCTCTGAATAGTCCGTATTGTATTGAATGGCCAAATCCAGCATTGTATCCCCTTCCGTTTTTGAAACGAAAATAGGGTCCGCGTTAATTACCTGTTTATTGGTGTTGAGGAACCTTACGAACTGCTTTATTCCGCCCTCGAAGAAGAAGGCGTGTTTCTTACCCTCTTCGCGCTCGTCTATTATGTTTATACGGCAGCCGGGATTTAGAAAAGCCAGTTCGCGCAGGCGGTTTGATATAGTGTCGAAAGAAAGGGATCCCTCTCCGAATATTTCGGTATCGGCTTTAAAGGTCACCACTGTGCCGTGGTGGTCCGTGGTACCGATGGATTTAACGTCGGCTTGCGGCTTTCCCCTTTTATACTCCTGCTTCCAAATTTTTCCTTCGCGGTGAACCAGCACCTCCATCCGCTCTGACAGCGCGTTAACAACAGATACGCCCACGCCATGCAGACCGCCAGACACCTTGTACCCGCCGCCGTCAAATTTTCCGCCGGCGTGCAGAACGGTAAGAACAACCTCAAGAGCTGATTTTCCCTTTAACTTAGGATCCTTCACCTCTTTCATCGGATCAACGGGTATGCCGCGACCGTTATCGGAGACGGAACAAATATTGTCGTCCTTAAGTATAACGTCAATTTTGTTGCACCCGCCTGCTAAAATTTCATCTATAGAATTGTCCACCACTTCATATACCAGGTGGTGGAGGCCTTGTATACCGGTGGAACCTATATACATGGCTGGTCTTTTTCTGACCGCTTCTAGTCCTTCCATCACCTGAATCTGAGACGCGTCGTAACTTTCGGTTTTTGCGTTAGTTGTCTTATTCATTAAATCTTCTCCTCAGGTTTTTCAAAATCAAATATCTGCGGCCGTCTTTATACCTTTAATCCACGGCTTAGAAAAATATTTATTAAGGCTCCGCAAAATCTGCTTTGAACTCATAAATAGTTCATTTGAGGCGACGGACGAATTGGTTTTT
>JBAXKK010000160.1:0-1964 GCA_037137395.1 Elusimicrobiota bacterium | reverse complement strand
TCTGACGCTCTGCGCTTTCTGGGTCTTCGTCGCGACCGTTTTCGGCTGCTTGACCGGCTATATGCTGGGCCATGAACGCATGCTGGAATTCTTCACGGCCTATGTCATTGAGTATTCGCTGTCGATGGACAATATGTTCGTATTTATAATGATCTTCGCCTATTTTAACGTGCCAAAAAAATATCAGCCGAAGATCCTGACCTGGGGCATACTAGGTGCGGTCGCTATGCGCCTGGTGCTGATCTTCGCCGGCGTGGGACTGATAAACGCCTTCGGCTGGATCATCTATGTCTTTGGAGCCATCCTGATATTCACTGCGGTTAAGATGTTTCTGCAGAAAGACGAGGCGATGGACCCCGGAAAAAACCCGGTGCTTAAGCTGCTGGCCAGAGTGATGCCGTTGGACATGACCGCCGAAACCGGAGATTTTTTCACAAAAAAGGAAGTTTGGTATGCCACGTCTCTTTTCGCCACGCTGCTGGTCATTGAAACCACGGATCTGATCTTCGCGGTGGACTCAATCCCGGCGGTACTGGCTATTTCGAAAGAGCCTTTTATAGTTTACACTTCCAATGTCTTCGCTGTGGTGGGCCTTCGCTCTCTTTACTTTTTTCTGGCCGCTATCATGGACTCTTTCCGCTTCCTTAAAACCGGCATCTCGGTTATTCTTTTCTACGTGGGAATTAAGATGCTGGTCTCCGACTTTGCGCATATTCCGGCGCTCCTTTCGCTATGCGTAGTCCTGGCCATTCTGGCCCTGTCTATCATCCTGTCTATTCTGATCAAACCCAAAAGCGACAACATTCCCGGACTCGGCGAATAATATAAAGGCCTTCGGCAAGATACAATAAAAGACGGGGAGCGGAAAATATCCGCTCCCCGTAAATTTACCGCGCCTTTCCGTATTATTTCGCGTCTTTAGCGGCAGGCTTAGCTTCGGCCTTTATCTCGGCCGCCGGAACAGGCGTATTCGCCGCGGGGGCCTCAGGCTTCACGATCTCCAGCAGTTCAACCTCGAACACCAGCGTGGCTCCGCCGGGGATGGCGCCGGGCATTCCCTGGTCGCCGTAAGCGGTATCAGAGGGGCAGACCAGCTTGGCCTTGCCGCCTACTTTCAGTTTCTGAACGCCTTCGGTCCAGCAGGGAATAACTCCATTAAGCGGGAACTCCGCCGGGGTCTTGCGGTCCACGGAGCTGTCAAACACCTTGCCGTCAGGGAAAGTGCCGTGATAATGAACTTTCACCATATCTGTGGCCTTGGGGTTGGCTCCGGTCCCTTCTTTCATAGGAATGTAGATCACGCCGCTGGGAAGTTTTTTGGCGTTCTTTTCTTTAGCCATCTTTTCAAGGAAGGTCTTTCCTTTCTCTTTTTCCTTCTGGGAAATAGCGGCCTGCTTCTTACCTACCAGCTCGTTTATTTTAGGGCCGTAGGACTCATCCACTTTACTGGGAATGCTGTTAAGCGCATCGGTAAGGCCCATAAGTATATACTTGGACTCTTCGGGCTTGAAATCGAACTGCTTAAGATTCCTGGAAAGCACGTTGTGTCCAAGGAAATATAGCGTTTTCTGGTCTTCGGTCATGGGTTTCTCCTCCGCCATTGCGATAGCGGGAATAATGAGCATCAAGCTTAGCAGAACTGTTTTTTTCATAATTCGCGATCTCCTTATTGTGCTGTGTCACGGGGCGCCTTACCATAGGCTTCCGTTTTGTATTCCGTGTAAATAATAGCAATTTATCCGCATGGCGCTCAAGGCCGCTTTAACTCATACAAAATGTTGCAGAGATGAGGAGATTTGCCATGGCTACAGCACTACCGCTATAATACAGTGATATCCGGATACCCATATGGCTAATATCACCGACAGGATCGGACGGAAGATTAAAATATGTTTTCGCGACAGCAAGGGCTGAGGTGGTCGGGAGAGTCTAGACTGGTATTAGGCTCTTCCTAAGGTGGATTG
>JBAXKK010000159.1:0-1998 GCA_037137395.1 Elusimicrobiota bacterium | reverse complement strand
AAATGGTACACCTAACCCCGGCCAAACCGGTACACTTTTGGACCGGCGCTAACACTTCCCTTAGTGCCCTTGTTGCGCACAGTCTTACCGGGTATGCTATACCGTAGTAAGAAGTGCCTTGTAATTCGGGGGATTGGCCCCGGAGTATCCACGACCGGACCGTAATCCGGTGTATCCAGGGAAAGCAAAATTGAAATTTGCTTTCCCTTTTTTGTTAGAATAGAACGCGGGAATAGGGAGGGGCAATGAAAAGCAAAATAGGTTCAACAATGTTGGGAGTTGCGGTCCTGTTTGTTTGCGCCGGGTTTGGGATAGCGGATGATGGGGGACTGATGGCCTTTGATAAGGTATATAAGAACCCCCAGGCAGCATTGAAGAGTATAAATGTAACGATTTCGGTCACAAAACCTCAGGATTTTTCCAAAGGCCAGGCAACGTTTTTGCCGTCCATGAAAGAATTCTTGAAAGATATACCCGGAGAAGATCGACTGGAATTTCTTAACAGTTTAGTATTAAAAAACGGGCACATAGTTTCCGCCTATATCGGGCCTCTTGAAAAAACCGCTAGTGAGGAAAGAGTGAATGAAATTTTGGACGCGATATTTATCAATCGGCGCGCCGATAAAAAACTTTCTTTTGAGAACGCCGGAGCTCCAGCCAGATACATTGAAATGTCGGCCCTCCTCAAGGATATTCCGTCAGCTGTGGGGAATGAGTTCCTAGACAATATGACCTTTAAAGATGGTGGTTTCGCCTCCGCTTACATCGGTGGATTAAGGAAATCGCTGACCGATGAGAAATTAAAAGAGGTGCTTCACTCATTAACAACCGACCCAAACACAACCCCAAAAACTGATGATCCCAAAGCCCTGTGTGGGGACGGCACATGTAAGTATTCTATATGTACCCTTATCGGCAATGGCAGCGGTATGGCGAGGTGCAAGTCTACGGATGCTGATTGGACCTGCGATTCATCTTGTAAATAAAGTTATTGTCTCCTTTACGCGCTATTCAGGGGATATGCTTTCCCCTGAATAGTGCTAATTTTATGAAAAACAATCTTCTTTACCAATGGATGTTTCTCATTGTTTTTACGACGGCCTGCTCAAGCCCACAAACGAGAACGCTCCAAATAGCTGACAACATCATGAAGTCGAAGTCTGATCCGGATTTAGCAGAGGTTTTCTCCCTCGCTACTGGTTTTAAAGAGAACGACTTTTCTGCGGCCAGGCTTAAAAAATATTCGGATGCCGGGATAGATCGTTTATATAGCTCGCTTTTTCGCATCGCTTTCTTCTTTCCGGAACAAGAGAAATATATTAGTTTCCAAGGGAATGTCTTAGAGGAAAAGCTCCGCCGCGGCAAGCGTGTAAACTATGACCTTGAACGCATGCACAAAGCGTACATTGGTGCAAGGAAATTTGAAAAAGCAGTCATCCTGGGAAACCGTTTCCCTGATGTGAAATTTCAAAGAGTTCCCTCTGTAATTCTGGACAATAGCGCCGGAGAAACAGCCTGGAGGGCTTATGATATTTCAGATGGGGCCGAGAAGGCGATGCTTAAAGCCCTCCCTATGGGGACGGGCTTAAAAGTGGTTATGGAAATATTTACCGGTTGTTCCGCCGCAGAAACGGCTATGGACCAAATACTGATTGACCCCGTGCTTTCCGCGTTATTTAAAAAATACGGCGTTCTGCTGACATCACGGTTTGATGCGGAAGGAATTCTGTTGTGGCGAAATCATTTTAATTTCCCGGAAGTTTATATTGCATATAAAGCAACGGACTTCCCTGGGTTTGATTTTGAATCTTCTCCTAATTTCTATTTCTTAAAGGATGGGAAAATTAAATTCAGTTTTTCTGGATGGAGCAACTCAAACGACCCGAATTACGGTCCAAACAATATGCGTAAAGGTTTTGAAGCTATCTCTTTAGACCAGCACCCTGAAATGGTCGGGAAAAACTGGACCGATTTTTAGGCTGACTTAAGGTGTATTTT
>JBAXKK010000158.1:0-2045 GCA_037137395.1 Elusimicrobiota bacterium | reverse complement strand
TATTAGCGGTACCTGTATTGCCCCCCACGAAGTATAAAATAGGGGAGCTGAAACTGCCTCCATTGAAACCAATTTAAATCTGCATATCAGGGGACGTCGCTTCAAAACTTCCACATTCTGAATCATTGGCAGAAGCCTGAGTTTTAAGAAGATGGTAACAGCATACCCCAGCTGTTAATGATCGCCTGCTACGGAAAAAACTATGACTAAAATAGCGGAAAGTTTAAATAAATGCCCTTTGTGCGGGGCGGGGTTGGAACCGGTGATCGACAGGGACAAAGGAACCATGGATTGTCCGAAATGCCGAAGCTCGCTTTGGTTTAGGGCTGAGAACCGGACCGGTACCTATTTCCGAGTGACGGAGAAGCCTGGGAAGAATGCAAGGTGCCCCTGCGGCAGCGGGCACGCTTATGCGCGGTGCTGCGGTCGTCGCGCAAAATAAAGGATAGCGGCTACCTTTCAATTTTAAATAATACATTTATCGATAAAACGAACCCGACAATAGGCTGTCGCGGTCCTCTGCTATGCTCTTTATGGCAGTTAAAGAGGGGGCTTTGGGCTTGACATGTATATACAAACGTATTACAATATGGGAGGCGGTATGCGCTGGGACCCGAAGAAAAATGAGCGGCTTAAACGCGCGCGTGGAATTTCTTTTGAGGAGCTTGTCCGGTCGGAACTTGTGTGCATCTTGGCTCATGCTAAACGGGATAATCAGAAAATCCTGCTTTTCCGATATCAAGAATATATTGGGGTGGCGCCGTGTGTCGTTTGTGGTGAAGATGTCTTTTTAAAAACACTGTTTCCGAGCCGGAAGTATACAAAAATGTTCGAGAGAGGAGAACTGTCATGAAGAGATTTAAATTGACGAGAGAGGAGCGGACTATCGAAAAGGATCTTGTGCGGGGAAAATATGTGCCGGCTGATCCGATGACGGTTCGTGCCGTGGTTAAAGCTATTGCCGCGCGCCGAAAGGATGCAGTCCTGAATATCCGCATTAATAGTGTGGATCTAAATCACCTTAAACAAAAGGCGAAGACTCTCGGAGTTCCCTACCAGACTTTCATTTCTGAGATACTCCATCATTACGCCGGGTGAGAATTTAATAATTGTTAAGTAAAAGGAGGGGGGATGAATATTGAAGGGCCGGTTATAAAGATAAAGGGGAATATTTTTCATGTCCGCGGGAAAAAGGTGGTGCCTGCCGCGGATGCGGCCGCGTTTTACGAGGTTACTCCCGCCGCGCTTATAAGGGCGGTTAGGCGTAATCCGCGCAAGTTTACGCGGGAGTGTATGTTCCGCCTGAATCGGCGGGAACAATCGGTCATTCCGGCGTTTAAAGCAAAGAAGAATCCGGTGCTGGTTTTTACCGAGATGGGGGTATCCATGTTGTCTACAGTTCTGCGCAACTCCAAAGCAGTGGCGGTGCATGTTCAAATAGTCAGAGAGACGGTAGCGACAATGGGGAATATTTTTGATCTCTTCAAGCCGGAAAATATAAGGTAATGGTGGTTTATCGGTTTTGGACTTTCAAACTTACATGATTAATAAAACTGATTTTGCAAAAGAGGTCCAAAGCGATAACCGCGCGGAGTGCTATGTCTGTTATCGGGCGAAAAAACATTGTTTATGTAGCAGCATAAAACCTTTCTCCACCAGGATGCGCTTTGTGATCCTCATGCATGCCAAAGAGGCCCGGAAACAAAAAACAGGGACAGCCCGGCTTGCGAAATTATGCTTAAAGAACTCGGAACTTATCATAGGGATTGATTTTACGCGCAATGATCGGGTGAATGCCCTGATACAGGATCATTCCTATAACCCTTTTGTCCTATATCCCGGGCCTGAAGCGGTGAATTTTAAAACCCCGGGTAATAATATTCTTAAAACGGAAGGTAAAACACCGCTGATCTTTGTCATAGACGGGACATGGGCCTGCGCCAAAAGACTGTTGAGTAAAAGCCGGAACATTCGCGCCTTGCCCCGGATCTCTTTTTCACGCAGCTACATCTCCCAATTTGTAATTAAAAAACAGCCCAGGGCAC
>JBAXKK010000157.1:0-2053 GCA_037137395.1 Elusimicrobiota bacterium | reverse complement strand
GCCAAAACCCGCAAATGGCAGGGCGGTCAGAATTGTTAGCGGATGAATGAAGCTTTCATACAGGATCCCGAGGACTATGTAGATTAGTATCACAGTGATGATCAGCAAAAAACCCATGCTGGCGAACGAAGATTGGAAAGCCTGCGCCGTTCCCTGGAAACTAGTACTGATGCCCGCGGGCAGAATATCGCGGGCGTAGCTATTTATCTCGTCCATAGCCGGGCCGATGGAGGCGCCCGGCTTAAGGTTAAAAGCGATGGTAGCGGAGGGGATCTGCCCTGAATGGTTAACGGACAGCGGCGCAACCGTCTGATTAAGTTTGGCTACCGTCCCCAGCGGTATCAGCTTGCCGCCGGATGATTTAAGATAAAGCTTGTCCAGCGATACAGGGTTCTCCCTGAACTCTGGCGCGAGCTCTGCTATCACATAATAAAAATTAGTGGAGGTGAAGATGGTGGACACCTGCCGCGCGCCGTAGGCCGAGAAAAAAGCGTCCTGTATCTGCTCAAGCGAGAGACCGAGCAGCGAAGCTTTATCCCTGTCAACCTCTATAGTGATCTTAGGTTTGCGTATCTCAAGATCGGACTTTACGTCCGTGAGTTCCGGTATAGAGCGCAGTTTGTCTTCGAGCTGCGCGCCGTATTTGTAAAGTCCGGCGATGTCAGTAGATTGCAGAGTAAACTGCCATTGCGCCGTAGCCAGGCGGGAGCCGATAGAGATGACGGGCGGATTAACCAGCGACACGACAAGTCCCGGCACCTGGTTCAGCTGAGGCCGGAGCCTGGTGATGATCTCGTCCACCGTATGAGAGCGCTGCCCCCTGGGTTTCAGGCTTACAAAGACTAGCGCTTTATTTTCCCCACCCATGCCTACGATGGAGGCGAATTCCGCGCCGGCTATATCCGGATCCTGCAGCAGCACATCTTCCATGATCCGCTGATGCCGCAGCATATCTTGAAACGAAGTTTTGTCATCCACCTGTGAAAATATGCGGAAAAAATACTGGTCCTGCGGCGGGATGAAACCTTTGGGCAGCGCGCGGAAGATAAAAACCATGGCCACGGTGACGGCCGCGGTTAAAAGCAGCGCCGCCCCGCGATAATTCATCGTCAGGCGCAGGCTTCTCTCATAAGACGCCTTCAGCCGGTCAAAAAACAGTTCGGTCGCGGTAAAGAACCGTCCGTGTTTAGCGTTAGAAAAACCTGTGAGCATCCGACCCGCCAACATCGGCGTAAGCGTAAGAGAAAAGAACCCCGAGCACAGGATGGCGGCGGTGATGCAAACGGAGAATTCCCGGAAGAGGCGCCCCAGAATGCCGTCCATGAACATTATAGGCACGAAAACTATGGCAAGCGAAAGCGTCATGGAGAATATTGTGAATCCTATCTCGCGCGAGCCTCGCAGCGAGGCCTCCATCGCCGTCTCTCCGGCCTCCATGCGGCGGATGATATTCTCCAGCACCACTATCGCGTCGTCGACCACGAACCCGATGGCCAGCGTGAGGGCCATCAGGGAAAGGTTATTTAGCGTGTAACCGAGCAGGCTCATGAGCGGGAAAACCGCTACCAGCGACAAAGGAACCGTCAGGCTGGGAATAATAGTGGGCCGCAGAGCGCGGATAAAGAGGAAGACCACCGCCATTACAAGCCCGATAGTAAGCAGCATGGTCAACTGCATGTCGTCAATAGATTCCCGTATGAACTCCGACTGGTCGTAACAAAGGTTGAGGCTCATCGCGCCGGGCATGGAGGCGCGGAGCTCTTCAAGTTTAGCCTTCACCTTTTGAGCCGTCATCACCGTATTGGCGCCGATCTGTTTGCGCACGCGGACGATAATGGCGGGATGCCTCTTGCCGTCTTTATAATACGCGCCCGACGACCGCTCATTCTCGACACCGTCCACCGCCCTGCCCAGATCCTGTATCCGCAGCGGATACCCGTTCTGATAGCTGACGATGAGCGAGTTGTATTCCGCCGCGCTGCGAAGCTGGCCGTTTGATTCCAGCGTATAGGAGGCTCGCGGCCCGTCGAGCGTGCCGCCCGGCATATTAACA
>JBAXKK010000156.1:0-2085 GCA_037137395.1 Elusimicrobiota bacterium | reverse complement strand
GTATCCCCAGTTATAGGTCGGGGAACTCTCGTCGTTCTCAAAATCCTGGAACGGAAGGATATGCACCGCGTTCACGCCCAGTTCAGAGAGATGATCGATTCCGGTCTTGACGCCGCGATATTCCGGATGCACCGTGCCGGTTTCAGCGAGTGCCAGATATTTTCCCTTATGCTCCGCGCCCGAGAAACCGTCGATCGTAAAATCCCGTATATGCATTTCATACAGGACGGCCTCCGACAGGTCAAAGACCGGCCCGGGCGCGACCGGAGAATTGTCAAATTCGACAAAGGCCAGGCCGTCATGGGCCGTTACGCACGACGCGTACGGATCCACCCCTTCCGACGCTGAACTTTTCTGTGAAGCGCGCAGTTTCCAGTATTTGCCGGTCAGGTCCGCATCTATCTCAGCTTCCCACAGACCTTTTTCCTTCGGAGCGAGCGGATATATTGCGGGACTGTTGTCAGCGGGGGCGGAGTAGAACAGCGCTTCCGCCTTTACCGCAAAAGGAGCGAACACCCTTATAAAAGTTTTTCCGCCACTGACGCGCAGACCCATCTCTTTATCGCTTTTAAAATCATCGCCGTAAACGGCGTTACCCAGTTCAAGGACAGCCGGCTTCATATCTTTGGAATGGACGCGCCAAAGTCCGGAGTTGAGCGCGCGATAATCCACCGCGCCCAGATTGTCAAAAGTGAGAACGGCGGCACGGCCATAGGCAGTATCACCGGCAAAACCGGCCCTAAGCGGACGCAGGATCTCACTATCCTTAGCGGCGTAGAAATCCTGTTTTAACACATACGGCAGGTCAACGAAACGATTGAATATGACTTTCACCTTGTTTTCGCTTTCAAGTAAAGCCGAGACGATCCCGGTGGATATTGCCGGCGACGCCAGGTAGACACGGGGATCGCCCTCGGCTATATATATCCTGCCCGGGGCAGATTTTTGATATACGCGATCAGTGCCGTCTTTAGATTCCCATTTTTTGTAACGCGGAAGAATCCCTATAGCGCGCCCCTCCAGATTAAACAGCTTAAGGTTGAATTTAAATACAGCGCCGTATCCGTCGGTTCCGGCCGGTACGACCTCAAATCCCTCTTTATTATCTTGCGCGTTCCATACCCACAGGTTCCAACCTTTATAATCGCCCTTAAGACGGTTATAATGCACGATAAGTTCGTTCTGCGCGTAAATATTTAAGGTCATAAATACCACCCCTAAAAAAATTGCGATTCTCATCATAATAAGATAGCGCTGAAGTGCTGAAGATCTGAAGCTCTGAAGAAACACAGTTTCATAGTGCTGAAGCGCTGAAGATCTGAAGAAAGACATTTTTCTAGTGCTTCCGCTCTTCATTTCTTCAGCTCTTCAGTTCTTTAGCTCTATATTTGTTACGGCACCCACGCAAGTATTGGCCGTCTGAGACACACAGTGTTTGTTACGGCACCTACTCAAGTATTGGCCGTCTGGAACACACAGTGTTTGTTACGGCACCTACGCAAGTATTGTAAAATATATTGATATGCTTAAGATAATACTTTTTTTGCTTCTCGCGCAGGCGCTCCCGGCCTCGGCCAAAGTCAAGCCTTCAGTTGAAGCGGCTCACCCGTCAGTTTCCACAACCACCATCCGCAAACAGATACTTTCCGGGAGGGCAGTGCGCGGCATCCACCTCACCTCGTGGGGATCCGGCTCTAAAAAAACACGCGGCGAAATCATCGCTAAAATAAAAAATTCAGTTATAAATACTGTAGTCATAGCCATTAAAGAAACTGACGGCAAGGTCTATATCCCCGGCATAGCGATGGCGCACAAGTACAATTCATATGAATCCGCCATATCCCAGCCGGAAGAAATGCTGAAGGATTTTAAGGGCGCCGGAATTTACACCATCGCCCGCGTAGTGGTATTTAAAGACAAAGTGATGCCGCTGGCGCGCAAGGACCTGGCCGTCCATACTCCGGACGGCGGCGTCTGGCGCGCGACCAAAGGCGCCACCTGGCTTGACCCCTACAATAAAGAAGTCTGGGAATACACGCTGGATGTCGCGGAGCGGGCCGCCAAGCTGGGCTTTGACGAGATCCA
>JBAXKK010000155.1:0-2117 GCA_037137395.1 Elusimicrobiota bacterium | reverse complement strand
GCAATCCACCTTAGGAAGAGCCTAATACCAGTCTAGACTCTCCCGACCACCTCAGTTTACGAATACCGCCGGCCCTATCGGAAACACGAAAATTTAAGGTTTACGGCGCATCGGATTAGCCCTTGAAATTGGGGGATTCCTCTGCTAGACTATGAGTATAGGAAAACTTTATTTTCCGGCCCCTTTGACTGGGGATGCGGGGGATACGGTAGGTGTTATTTAAAGCGCTGCGGGGTGGAATCTTATGAGCGACAATAGAAGCAGGCAAAAACGAACTCTTATTGTTCTCGTGGTGTTCTTCCTTTTGATAGGCGGCGGCATCTTCACATTTTTTATTTTCCAGGGACTGGGAGATCTGCGGGGCGATAATAAAGGCGGGTTCTCATACGGCTTTGCCGAGAGGGTTGCCGTCCTGCCACTCTTTCAGTATTTTGGGTTGAGCGACAACGAGAAACCCGCTCCCATAAGGGACAGGGGCTTGGATCCGGCTCTGTTTAAGCCGCGCGCGGATATCTCGGATTGGATGGCCAAGCCCGATGCTTCGGGCGGGGGCAGCGGCGCCAAAGGCACCGGCTCCTCATCTCCGGCCAAGGCGACCGTTATCCCAAGAATGGGCGGCTCCAGCTCCGGCTCGATGGCCGGGGGGGGCGGCGGGAGTCAGACTTCGGGAAGCGCTTCGCAGTTCTCGGCTGGTGGGGGCGCCGGAAACGCCAAAATATCCACGGGACAGGCTGGTAAGGGCGGCGCCCAAGGACGCGGCGCGGCACTTAACGCTTTGGCCGGCGCGAAGGCAAGCCTGGGTGAGGGCTTGAGATCAGATTCCGCCATGACCGGAAGGTCAAAATGGGGCACTGCCTTCGGAGTGGGGTCGGGGGGGAAAAGCGATAATTTTGCCTATGCTAAATCCGGACTGGTGAAACTTGATACCATAAAGAGCGGCGAAATAGGGAGTCTTAAGGCCTCCGATATATCCACACTGAAGCCCACGCCTGTAAGGGACCTTGAGTCCGAGGCCAAAGACCCTAATCTGGCAAAAATGAGCGGCAAAGAGGGCGCGGACGCCGCAAAAGACGCATTGAAAAGCGCAGTCGGACAGGTGAGCAGCCAGCAGCCGGAAGCGAAGGATGTAAAAACCGGGAAAACCGTGGAAATGCCGCCTCAAAAAGTGATTGATGTGGCAACCACCCCGCCGCCCAAAGGGACCTTTTGTCCCGACGGCTGCGGCAAAGGTGATGGGGTTTACCATGATTTACCTAAAGAGACGCCGAACCCGACTTATTCGAAAGGTGCTGATGGAAATTGGGTCGCCACTTATGCGGGATATGACGCGAAAAATCAGCCATACATCGACCCCATGGTAATTGACATCAGCAAGGATCCACCGGTAGTGACACCCAAAAATTCGTACGTCAAGATTGACGGCGAGGTGCAAGAGACATACCCCGGCACCAGCAAAGCAATCCGATAAAACCATAAGCGAATACACCTGTCACAGGGGTTCGTACTTTCGCGGGCGCTATTCGTGAAGCTGCTGGTTTATGAGAGCGACTTTAACGGTTCGGGCTTTTACAAATTTGAGGTATTGTTTAATCTGATCGCTGCCAATAATCATTTCTATCTGCGCTGTTTCCCCTGAACTGATAGCGTGCGCGTAAGACATCTTACGCACATAAATATCACAGCCCTCCGGCTTGAACACCAGCGTCCCCGAAAAACCGCTTATCGTATAGCTTGCCAGATTTTTAAATTCAAGCACCATCTTGGTCCCTATCTGACCGCCGCCCACAACCTGTTTCTTGCTCACGAGCGCGACGCTGAGAGGCTGGACATTCATATTAGCCTGGTCATCCGCAGCCCGCGACTGCCCGCGGCCTTCTTCAATAACGGTCACGCGCTTCTCTATTTTCCCGACGCGGTTCTCAAGCTTGCCCAGCCGCTGCCCGGTGTTCTGGGCGCAGACTGCCGGCCCCGTCGCGGCGAAGATAAGCAGAATGGTAAACAAAGGGTAATTTCTCATGTATGAATATTTATTATAGCAGTTTCATCCCCCGACCTTAAGCCGCCCGAGTTCGCATTGCAATCCGAACACTTAACCTGTAGAGTAGAACAGGCAAGGA
>JBAXKK010000154.1:0-2167 GCA_037137395.1 Elusimicrobiota bacterium | reverse complement strand
AAGGCTGCCGGGGTGAGGACGTAACCAAGCTTTCTGCAATCAGCATCTCCTTCAACGGTGATCAGGAACTGCCCCCCACGCCGGACGTGCCTGACCCCGACCAGGACGAGGTGCCGGCATTAGGCGCCATTCTGGATTCCCCCTCCGCCTGGCACTAAGTTTCCCCGCGCGAAAATAAAAAACCTCTGCCGCACACGCGGCAGAGGTTTTTCTTTCTATTTACAAATTTACACCCTGCTTTGCACTAAAATGGCAGAACATTACCTGAAAACCAGCCAAAATAAGTAAGAAAGTGATTCTGCTGAAAAACCCCCCTGCGTCTATCGCGGGTGATTTTTATTAGCCGGCGGCTTGGCATTAGGACGAAGCAGATGAAGCTGCTCTCTGGAATTAAGTTCCCATTGGATTTCTTCGCCAGCCTCCATATTGATAGCGGCGGCGATGGCCATGGGGATAGCGACATAAAGCCGTACTGGTCGGCCCTTGCTTTTAATTACTTGTATCTTAACAGAATAATTTATTTCTTGCATATTTAATGGCTATTTTGTACAATATCCTTAGTGAGTTAGAAGAAAATCTTTTTACCAAGGATATTATATAAAATGAGCCTGCCAGAAATAGATTTACAGAGAACGTTCTTTGACACTGAAGTATTATTTCCCCGTCTTAGCAGCGCCGCCGGCGCGGAGCGGTTCAACTTTTTTGCTGAACAGATCCTGCCTGAGCTTATGAAGCGCCGCCCGGATTTGGAAAAGATGTACTGCGCGGATAATGGCCGCCCCGCTGAAGAGCCGGTGCGAATGCTTGCGACAATGATTCTACAGTTCATGGAGCGGATGCCTGACCGGCAGGCGGCAGAGGCATGCGACTTTGATCTGCGCTGGAAGCTGGCCCTTGGGATGAAGGCCGATGAGCCTGGGTTTCATCATACCAGCCTGGTAAAATTTCGCGAGCGGCTTATAGCGCACGGGCAGGAGAAGCTGTGTTTTGAGACCGTGCTTGAAAAGATGCGCACGGCCGGATACCTGCCGAAGCGCAACCGGCAGCGGCTGGATTCCACGCATATACTTGGAGTGGTAAGCCACATGAGCAGATTGGAATGCCTGCGCCAGTCAATGCGGTTGGCGCTGGAGGAACTGGCGCAGTATGAGAAGCTGGCGCGCCCCGCAGCCTGGCCGGTGTGGTGGGAACGCTACGTTGAAAGCCGGGTTGATTATAAAAGTTCTGGCGAGGTGATGGTGCAGAAGATGATTCAGGCCGGGCACGACGCGCATGAGGCGCTGGCCTGGATTGATGGACTGCCCGGCGACAACCGTGACGGGAAAGCTGTGCAGATTTTACGCAGTGTGTTTGAAACTAATTTTAAAATTGGCGCAGATGGAGCTATAACAAAACTGCATGCGCGTCCTACAGGGGCTATCCAGAATCCGCATAATCCTGAGGCGCAGTGGTCCAGTAAAAGCACACTGAAAACAAAGAACTGGGTAGGACACAAAGTTCAGGTTGCCGAGACTGTTCAGGATGAGCCGTGCAAAAGCGGGGAGCCGACAAAGAACGTAATTACCGCCATAGTTACCCAGAACGCTACTGAAAGCGAAAAGGCCGGATTGGCGGACGTATTAAAGGAAGAGCAGCAACTTGGTTTGGATAAACCGGAAGCGCTTTACGCTGACGCGGGATATGTATCCGGGCCGTCCCTGGCCAAGGCCGAAAAAGATGGCATTGCGCTGATAGGCCCGACGTCTGCTTCGCCTGATTACGGAGTCTACACCGCTGATGTATTTCAGGTGAATGTTGAGCAGCGCTACGCAGTGTGCCCGGCGGGAAAAACCAGCACCCAATGTGCAAGGGTGGTGGCCAAAAAGACCCGCGATATTACATACAGGTTTAAATGGTGTGGGCTTTGTCAGAGTTGTGCGATGAAAGAACTTTGTCTTCACAAGGGTGAGCGCCATAGGGTGTTGCGGGTAAATGAGCATCACACACTTACACAGGCTCGTCGTAGGATTATGCGTACTGAAGAATTTAAAAAAGAAATGCATCACCGTAACGGCATTGAAGGAACGCAGAGTGAACTTGTAAGAGGGTATGATATGCGACATGCGCGGTATCGTGGGACTGCATATTCTAACCCAAATCGGCCGGGATTCTGAAACAAATCGGCCAC
>JBAXKK010000153.1:0-2185 GCA_037137395.1 Elusimicrobiota bacterium | reverse complement strand
TCCAGGCATACAGCGAGTAGAAAAATACCTGGAATATCGAGTTGAGACCGACAATTGCTGCACAATATTCACAGTCTCCACCCGCAAGATCGTTCCATACGATAACCATCGCTATACAACGGGCAAGCCCGACAAGGATGGCGCCTACCATATACTCGGGGTAATTATGCAAAAAAATGACCGCTAACGCAAACATTACAACCGGGCCGATAACCCAATTCTGTAAAAGTGAAAACCCGAGTATTCTTTTATTCTTAAACACCCGCCCTATTCCCTCATATTTGACCTTCGCCAGCGGTGGGTACATCATAAGGATAAGCCCGATCGCGATCGGAATATTAGTTGTTCCAACTTGAAATTTATTCCAAAACCCTACGATCCCAGGATAAACAAATCCCGCTCCGACGCCAAGGGCCATGGCCGAAAATATCCACAATGTTAAGAACCTGTCTAAGAACGATAACTTTTTTGGAATATTTTCTGACATCGCTATGCTCCTTCATGTTTTGCTCTTCACGACGGGAAAAACATACCTGATTCCCCCAAACGCGGCGACTACCTTCTCAGTCGCTGGGGCATGCCGTATCCCCCTCCTAAAATAATCGCAAAATATAAATCCCCGTGTAATACAATCCCGCAATAATAAAAACAACCCCTGTTATCATACGCGTGTAATACTCGAGTTTCGTGATCCTCTGAAACCAACGGCGGAGTGATGTCACGCCTAACGCTATGGCAACGGCAAATATAAGAACCGGTAACCCCGTACCAATTCCGTAAATGGCTGGCAGAACGACACCGCTCTTACTATTAATAGCTAAAGGAATAAGACTCCCGAAGTATAGCGCAGCAGAAATAGGGCAAAACGCCAGAGCAAAAATAAAACCAAGCAAAAAAGCACCCGGGGCGCCGGACTCCGCAAGCTTATTGTGATGCTTCTGCGAAAGTGACAGTCCCGGCAGACGAATAGTAATTATCTCAAGTAAAATAAGTCCTGTAATTATTAAAAGTGGTCCAAGAGCTTTGCCCATATATTTTTGAAGGAATTGAGCAGTTTGCGGGACGCTCAAAAGAGAATTGATAATGACCCAGCCAAGAGCCGCATACGCAACCATCCGACCTGAAACATACGCCAGCCCCGCAATGAATACTAGCGCCGGATGCGCTATTTTTTTAGATAGGAAAGAAATAGACGCGATATTTGTCGCAAGCGGACACGGACTTATTGAAGTTAATATGCCCAGCCACAGCGCCGATGTGAAACCTATGATCGTCTCCGTCATTCGACTTCCTTTAAAAAGTCAGACACCCCGGTCTTAACGTAATCTACAAATTTTTGCTTATTGCCGACATATTCCCAGATCTTTTCCAAATTCTTCCATTTTGTTTCTTTGCCATCTTTGACCAATGATAAAACCAGCGATTTGGTATAAAGCTGATAGTCGCTCGTATAATGCTCGTTGCCTTTGTGTTCCACGTTGACAACCTTATACTCAAGCTTTCCGGACCGAAGAGCATCTTTAAAGGATGTCTCTATCGCCTCTTTCGAATACTGCTCCAGTTTATGGCAGGTGGGACAACGGAATGTCCCGTGAAAGTAGTAGACTACAACCTTGTTGTTAGGGGCATTCTCTACGGCAAAGGATATCGGACCCGCGCTGGCTACCGCAACGATGATAAGAATTGCGAGAAACAACTTTTTCACTTTTCCTCCTGCATTTTGCGATAATACACTTATTTAACAAGGATCTTCTTTATTTCATCTTTGCTTAATACCTTGCCGACAGATACTACCGAGCCATCGACTGCAAGCGCAGGCGTCATCATCACGCCGTATTCGATAATTTTGTCAATATCCGTCACTTTAGAGATCTCCGCGGCAATGTTCATTTCCTTTACCGCCGCTTCTGCATTTGCGGTCAACTGTTTGCACTTAGGACATCCTATGCCTAAAATTTCTATTTTCACGGATCCCCCCCCTTATAAAGCGATCTTCCCATGTATCCTCACTATTTAACGATCCAGCCGAACAACATTCCCGAGATCGTAGCCATAACAATGACCAAAGACACGTAAACAACCGTCTTTTCCGCGCCCATAATACTTTTCAGTACCAGCATACTGGGCAAACTCAAAGCAGCCCCGGCCAAAAGGTCTCGCTTTGGATTAACTATTCCAATACCGG
>JBAXKK010000152.1:0-2188 GCA_037137395.1 Elusimicrobiota bacterium | reverse complement strand
CACAACCAGTGGGGCAGGCCCCCCCAGTTTCACGGTGGGGCAGGCGGCTCTGTTTGCCGGAATGACGGATTGATCTTATGTGACTGAAACCCGTTTTGCTATGCGGGGCTCTGGTTAAAAAATGATAGAATTTATACATGAAAATGCTTTTTGTCTGCACCGGGAATATGTGCCGCAGCCCGGCGGCGGCTAAACTGCTGGAACTTTACGGCGGGGCCGGCTTTGAAGTCCGCTCGCGCGGTACAGCCGCCCAGCCCTATTGCTCCCTGCCGACGCAGGTGGAAAGTTTTTTAAAAAAGGCAGGCGTGCCAGATACCGCGCATAAGCCCGGATTAGTGACGGAAGATGATGTGAATTGGGCGGATGTGATATTGGTTATGGAAGGCGTGCACGCCGATATACTGGCGCATAAATTCCCTCAGAGCGCGCGCAAAACGCGGCTGCTGACCGGCACGGACCTGCGGGATCCGATAGGCAAAAGCGACGCGGTATACGAAGCCGTGCTGACAAAGATTCAAGAAGCGGTAAAAAAACTTATATCTTTGTAGAGGACAAGATCCCAATACAAAAAACCGGCCCCTGAGCTTAAGCTCAGGGGCCGGTTTTTTTACACAGCGATTTAGAACATGCCGGTCAGCGTGAAGCCGAACAAATTGTCGGAGTAATTGTAGTAAGTCAGGATGGATTTGCGCTGTTTACGGGTATAATCCAGCCCGGCCTTAAGCCATTTCTGGATATTATATTCACCAGTGAGGCGCATATTAGTGAGAGTATCAGTACGGCCGGACGCCGTAGCCGTGCCCGGGTATTTCATCGTTTCGTAACTTAAACCGAGCCCGGCCTTGATCTTATGCACCTGACGCGAAAAAGTGATATCGGACAAGGTGGAGGTGTAAAAGCGGGTATTAAGATAGGAAGTTTCAATATTGCCGCGCCTGCCGTAGATAATAACCTCGGTTTTGCTGACCGGCTTCCAGAGTACCTGGACGCTGTAACCAGCAGTGGTCGTGTTGCTTTTGGGCAGCGTGAGATTTTTGTTGTAATTACGGAATTGCACGCCGGCTTTAACGGTGCCCATCAGCTTAGGCGCGATATTGCCGGCTAGCCCCAGATCCAGATTGTCATATACGGAATCGCCTTTTCCGGCGGAAGCCAATCTATAGTTCAGCGTACCGTGGCGGTATCCCAAAACAAGCTGGGTTTTAGGCTGCAGCTTATAGGTTAAATCTCCGCCCATCAATATTTCATTACGGTCCAGGAGATTGTAACGCGAACTCAGATA
Organism: Elusimicrobiota bacterium; assembly: GCA_037137395.1. Classification (GTDB taxonomy): domain Bacteria; phylum Elusimicrobiota; class Elusimicrobia; order Elusimicrobiales; family UBA9959; genus YA12-FULL-51-18. The sequence continues at coordinate 906 of JBAXKK010000152.1, read as the reverse complement.
GTTATAATAAGTGTGTTGCGCGGCCAGCTTGAAGCCGAAATTACCACGTATAGGCGCGGCCAGGTTGAAGGATACGATATTCTGAACGCGCTGGGCGCGCTCTACCAGCTCAGATGTCGCCTGATCGGTGTTCAGCATGTAGCTGTCGTTCAGAATAGCTACGACATCTCTGAACATCCGGGCTTTGACGGCTATATTAGCCAGGTGGTGGGTAGCGTTATTATTGGCCGGCGCGCGGGAGTATGAAAGGAACTCAAGCGTGTATCCGCCCGTCAGGTCAAGGCGCGAACCTGCCCTGCTCACGAGGTTAAGACCCAGACCCGTGCGATTAACCCAAGCGGATTTCTCCACCTTGGAGAGGTAGATATTCGTGTCGTATTTCTGCTGAACAGAAACCAACGGATTTATTTGAATATTACCCAATCTAATATTCTGCGCGGCCCCCGCATGAGCGGAGGCTAGCAGGAGAACGCCGGCTAAAAGACTTCGCATTCAATACCTCGCCTATCGCGGTGTAGATCCACTGACCTCCACGATCTTCTCAACATCGGGGGTGGGCTCAACAATCGGCTCGTAAACCGGAGGTTCAAAACCGGGTTCGTCGGTGTCTGGAAGCGGGTCGTCCAGATCGCTGAAGTCCGGCACCCAAACCGGCGGCGGCAGGACCGGATCCACATAAGGAATAAATATAGGAGCGACCGGCGGATCGACCGGCGGTATCACAGGGGGCCTGGGAGGATGAATTGTCGGGCCAATAGTAATCGGACCCCAAGGTACAAACGGAACGGGGGGCACCACAGCCGGCACCACGGGGGGCACGACTGGCGGCACAATAGGGGGCACTACGGGCGGCGGCACCACGGCCGGCACGACAGGAGGCACAACCGGTTTCACGACAGGCGGCTG
>JBAXKK010000151.1:0-2255 GCA_037137395.1 Elusimicrobiota bacterium | reverse complement strand
GTTTAAGGATGCCGGCCTGGTCTGCGCCGTTTGCGCAGATCTGGCCGGCCTCATTATCGTGAAGAGCGGCCGCGGCAGTAGTGCTGCATTTGCTGAAGGCAAAGGCAGCGCTACTGTCCGCAAGGCCGTTTCCTCGATGTGAAGCCTAGCGCGTCGACAAAGACCTGGGCGTATTGTGACGACTTTAAAGTCGCTTCGTTATAAGGCGCGGCCATGCGGCCCCACGAACCGGGCCGCAGCAGCGGCCGGGCGCCGCGACCGCAGGGCGCGGCGGTGGGGCGAACGGCCGGCAAGGTAGACGGCGCCCGCCGCCGGCTACGCTGCCGGCAGCGCATGGCCGTTTACCTGGTTGTTTAAGGCAGCCGGCCTGGCCTGCGCCGTTTGCGCAGGTCTGACCGGCCTCCTTATCGTGAAGAGCGGCCCGCGGCGCAGTGCCGGCTTTGCCGTCAGGCAAAGGCGGAGCTGCGGCCGCAAGGGCCGTTTCCGCGGATCATAACGTCCAGGCGCTCGTCGTAAAACGTGGGGTAGAATGACACGGGCACGTCGTGGAAACGCTGTCCTGGCGCATTCTTGCGCGAATTTAAAAGGCCATTTCGCCAGAAATGGCCATAAACGCGCTTAAAGGGCTTTTAGGGGGGAAGGGTCGTTTTGGCCGGGAAAGCGCCTCCAGGAGCCGCCGGCGCCGTTTGTATGGGGGCGTAAACCTGGGGAGCTCAGCGCCTCTTTGCGTCAGAAGCCTATCTGCGGCCTTTTTCTATTTAAATACTCTTCGATTTCTATTTCATTTCTCAAGATAGTTCTTGCAGCGTGTCTAGATTCATTCATCAATTTTATTACTTTAGGCTTCAACTCTCTATCGAACCACTCTATCCCGATCTCGGCCTGTTTAATCATCTTGCTGTAGTCACACCCTTCAGATATAAACTGATTCTTTTCTTTCTGTTGGGCGACCATCCTTTCATGATAGCGTCGTATACACGTTTCCACCGGCAGGTCCATTAAAATTATCTCCTCCGCTTCCTTAAATCTTTCCACTACGGAAGACCAATACGCGACTCCTTCGATTATCCATTTCGGCTTTTCGATCATCTTCCGTTGCGCCGTCAAAAACTCATCTTCGGATATCGCCGTAAAGTCTTTCTTCACCAGTAGTAAATCCAGATAAAACACCTCTATCCCCAATTTTTCAGCTAATTTCTTACTAAAAGTAGATTTGCCGGAAGAAATATTCCCTATCACAGTTGTTTTATTGGCCATATTTTTACCAAACTTCATAACTCGCAAAAAAAGCTCCCGCTACCTTAAGAACTGGGGAGATCACGCCGCTTGGCTTTTCCGCCTGAGGCGGACCCGCCGGAATGTTTGGCTTTCAGTAAGCCCTTGGCCGGATTGAAGTCCACGTCCGGCCGGGGCGGGATCCAGATGAGCTGCCCGGTCTTGGGGTGCCTGACATGGCGCCCTGGGCGGGTCTTCTTGGTGAAGGAGCCGAAGTCTTTAAAATAAACCCACTCGCCTTTCTGCAGGCTGGCCGTCATCTTGGCGAGCATTGAGTCCAGGATCGCGGCCGCGTCCACCTGGGAAAGGAAGAACTCTTTGGCTATCGCCTTAGCGAGCTGGCTCTGGGTCATTTGCTTTTCCGAAACAGGTGGTTATGGAAGGTGGGCTTTAGCGGCTTGAGTTTCTTTGCCATTCTAATTTGCAGGGGTTGATATCCTGAATTTTTAAACAGGGATTTTGCCTTTTCGTTATTGCTCCAAACGGTCAGTTCCATTGTTTTGATCTTTTTCTTTCGGGCCCAAGCTGCAAGTTGTTGTATTAAACCTTGGGCTACTCCCTGCCGCCTGCATTTTTCGTCAACATAAATGTAGGCAAGCGTTAGATATGGCGCCGTTAAAAGATCGTCAGGATATTTTTCAATGCAGCCGGTTATAAATCCCACAATGCCCTTGTCTTCTGATAGGGCAACAAAAGTTACCTGACTTTTATCTTTAAGTTCTTCAATGAAGCGTTGCTCCTCTTTTCTCCTACTGCTGGATCTTTTAAGAGTTTCCCCGAATCCCTGTGGGCTCAGTTCCCACATCAATTTCTGCGCTTTTATAAAGAATCCGGCTAATTCGGTGGCATCGTTTTTTTGCGCGGGTCGTATGGATGTTTTCATGATTTCCGGTGTTTTGTGTTTCTTTTGGCGGGAGCTTCGTGCGCGGAGATCCATTCCAGCACGGTCTTGGAGATCTTCCCGAGATCGGTGGGGTTGT
>JBAXKK010000150.1:0-2260 GCA_037137395.1 Elusimicrobiota bacterium | reverse complement strand
GAAAGCGCAGCTTGCTCTGCTCGATGAAGCTGGGTTCAGCCATGGACGTCCCGGGATGGCCCCTAGGTTACCCCATGGCCCAAGCCAGCGGGGATCTCAGACGGTGGCGACCTGGGCGAAGGCGCGAATAAGCAGCTCTTCCAGGATCCGGGCCTCTGCTTCGGAGAACCCGTCGAGGTGGGGGCTGTCCAGGTCGAGCACCCCGACCACCACCCCAGCTATCCGCAGCGGCAGCACCAGCTCACTGCGGGTGGCACCGTCGCAGGCAATGTGCCCCGGGAAGGCGTGCACATCGGGCACCCGCTGGGTTTCCCCGGTGCGGGCGCAGGCCCCGCAGACGCCCCGCTCATAGGGGATGCGCAGGCAACCCATGCCGCCCTGATAGGGGCCCACTGCCAGCATCCGATCACCCACCCGGCGGTAGAAGCCGCACCAGTTGGTCTGAGGGAGGGTGTCCCACAGCAGGCAGGCCAGCGTGGCTTCTACCGCCACGGCATCCGTCTCGCCCGCCACGGCGGCCTCGATCTGGGGCAGCGCTTCTTGCAGCCGAGCCAGCCGGGCCGCCTCCGGCAGCAGGGTCCCTCGGGCCACCTTGGGCAGCAGAATGCCTTCGCTCACGTGACCTCCTGTACGCTAGGGTACATGTCCATTCTGCGCCTACTGGCCGCACCCCTGGCGCCCCTCTATGATCTTCCCGGATTAGCTGCTGCCCATAACTCGCCGACCACTTCCGGTAAAAAGTTTCTTTACCGGAAATATAAGATTCAGGAAAGCCGCCTACGCGAGACAATTGTTCCCAGATTTTCCCCGTAGCCATGCCATTATCTTCCGATGCCAGAGGATTTTTCATAAAGTCCGGAAATGATCTTCGGCGTTGTCCGAGTTCTGCCAGTGTGAATGGCCATATAGAAAAAAGAAAGTATCTGCCTGCGAGAGAGTCTCCGCCTTTTTGAAAGACATTCAGACGGCCGCTTCCTAGTACAAGGAACTTATAACGATCCGAAAATTCGTCGTAAATCCCTTTTAAATAGTTCTTCCACTTCTTGTACTTGTGGATTTCGTCGAGGACCACGAGCGGAGCGGAGTTGTCTTTGCGGTTTATTTCCTCAAAGAACGTCGGTTTTTCGATGAGGAGCCTTTTATTGGTTACAAGGTCCCAGTTAAAATAGACAGAATTAGCAAACTCGACGCTGACCATTCGCGCAAAAGTGGTCTTGCCGGCTTGCCGGGGGCCCGCCAGGAAGATCATGGGCTTTTCTTTCGATAGCTCTTCCCAGATGTTGTGGTAAAGTTCCCGCTTCATGTCCGTCATTATTGATCTCTGAAGTGAAAAAGTCAAGACAAAATTGAGTTATGGGGTGAATAAGTCAAATCAAATATAGAGTTTTTATTCCATTCGACAGGGAACCTTTTTCGCACGAACCTCGAACTCTCTTTTTAATAGTGAAGTGAGTTTTGGAAATCGTTCGATAAGGGCGCCCGAATTTTATCTACAAACCTACCTCCCTGAATGAGCTTATCGAATAGAAATTTACGATACAACTCTAATTAAAATAGTAAGTTATATTGTTTTTAAGACAGACGTAATTATTACTTAAGTGTATGAAGGATTAGGTAAAAAATCAGTTAACTAGTAGGCCTTCGGTTCGAATTCCGCTGGGGGTCGCCATTTGACAAGCAGATTTAATTATTGGGGAGGGTCACATCATACAATGTCGTGTAACGGCGGCAAGTGTATCCCGCCAGTCATGCTCCTGCCGTATTTATGCGTATTCTGCCGTTAAAAATGTTACAAATAGTACATGAATAATTTTCTTCCGGTATCCAAAGAAGACTTAAAGCGGCGCGGCTGGGACGAGCTCGATATTATCCTTGTCACTGGCGACGCGTACGTTGACCATCCTTCCTACGGGGCTGCGGTCATCGGGCGGGTCCTGGAAGCTGCCGGATTCAGAGTGGGTATCCTTGCTCAGCCGGATTGGACAAAACTCGATGAGTTTAAAAAGCTTGGGAAACCGAAATTGTTTTTTGGGGTCACGGCGGGCAATCTTGATTCCATGCTTGCGAAGTATACGGCTAATAAGAAAGTCCGCAATAACGATGATTTTTCTCCCGGAGGAAAGGCCGGCCTGAGGCCGGAACGCGCGACGCTTATTTACACAAACCGGTTACAGCAAGTTTTCAAAGAGACGCCGATTGTCCTCGGAGGTATGGAGGCCAGCATGAGGCGGCTGGTTCATTACGATTACTGGTCGGATAG
>JBAXKK010000149.1:0-2297 GCA_037137395.1 Elusimicrobiota bacterium | reverse complement strand
TAATCACCAGGGCGTCATCCTGGAAGTGGAGCCCGTGCAGACCCTGACGCTCGCCGAGGCTTTGGCTCGTATCAAGGACCCTAAAAAAACCGTGTGGGCCGGCGTGGACGGCATAACCGATCCCATGAACCTGGGCGCCATTATCCGCAGCGCGGCCTGTTTCGGGGTTTCCGCCATAATTCTGCCTGAGCGCAGGACGGTGGGGCTTACTCCCTCGGCGCAAAAGACGGCTTCCGGCGCGATAGAGAAAGTGGACATGGTGGAAGTGGGAAACCTGAACCAGACTATAATCGAATTGAAGAAAAAGAATTTTTGGATCTACGGCGCGGATATGAAGGGGAAGCCGGTGGATAAAATGGATTTCGCTTTCCCCATATTCATGCTTATCGGATCGGAAGGCGAGGGGTTGCACCAGAAGACCATGGAGCACTGCGACGAACTTATTTCCATTCCGCAGAAGGGCGGGGTGGAGAGCCTTAACGCTTCCGTGGCTGCCGGGGTGCTGTTCTACGAAATATCCAAAAAAATGTAACCAGTGAACCGGACGCCTGTACCCCTTGACAAACGCTAATGGTCTGCTATACTATTTTCATAGGAGCGGGATGCCTATTAAACAGGTTTGATCTCGCTCCTTTTTTATGCCCCAAAAAGGCTTCCCCGGCTTTTTAAGTTCCTAATTAACCCTCGAAATATCAGGTCTGCCGGCCAGCTGCATCGATATTTCCAGCAGGTCCTGTTCGTTTATGACGCCTTGCCCGGCGAGAGTGAACAGGAGTTTTGTCCGGCACTTCCAGGTGTTGTCGGTTATCAGCCTGCCGGCGGACAGCCCGTGCCAGCGGAACTCGTAGGATGACGCTCTTTCTTCGTAGCGGGCCGGGTCCCAGGCCAGCCTGCGGTAGATGAATATCTTTTCTCCGTCAGGGCGGACGGCCCTGAAGCCGCCGCACATCCATTCTTTGATCTGCCACCCCATACTTGTACCTCCCCCGGCTGCGGCTAAAGATCCGGTCTCTCCTTATTAGTAGCGGCAGCCTCGCTGACTACCGGTCAGCGCTTGTACGGGAATAGTCTAGCAGAGCGCCGCGACAGCGTACTGTCGGGGCGCTATACGAATTATTTTATTTTTTGGAGGTAAAGTTCTACGCGGGAGCGTATTTCTGTCCTGAGTTTCTCCGGCTCCAGGACCTCTATGTCCGGGATCCAGTTCAGGACGGTGGGGATAGCCTCCATGAGCTGGGCCAGTTTGGATTCAAGTATGATAGAACCGTCGCTATTTTCCTTGACTATTCGCTGCAGGGGGAAGAATTCTTTTTTACGAAAAAAATCAGCGGCGGCGGGGCTGATCTTCAGGCGCATTAATATTTTCCGGTCCCGGGCCGGCATGGCGCCCCAGACGCTGGTGGCGGCTTTTATGGCTTTTTCTATATCGCCCGGAGGGGTGAAGGTCTGAGAGGTCAGTTCCAGATTCTTTATTTTATCCAGCCGGAATTTAATATATTCGCCTTTTTTGTCCGACATGGACAACACATAATAGAAGCCGTTATCAACCATGATTTTAAGCGGCCGCAGCTCGTGAGCGACGGCTTCGTCCTTTTTCGCGTAGTCAACCCTCAATATGCGGCGTTCAAGGATGGCGGTCTCGATGTCCGGTATGAATTTTCTTATGTCCAGGTCTTTGCCGGGCCGCGGCATAATAATGGAATAAGGAGATTCCCATGGCGAACTCTTGGTCATGCGATGGAAGAGAGCTTTAAAGGAGCCGCTGAAGACGCCGCCCATGCCTTTAAACATCTCGTGCATAAAGATAAGGGCGGACATCTGCTCGCCCGACAGCCGCATCTCTTTAAGGGAGACGCCCGGGGCGAAGGAATACTCGCCCTTTTCGGTCTGCTCAAGGCCGAAGGTCATGTTGACGCGCTCAATGTCGCGCTGGATGCTGCGCTCGGTGACGTTGAATTCGGCCGCGAGGTCCGTGACCCGCACTTTCCCTTTTTCGTTGAGAAGGTTCAGGATCTTAAGCACGCGGTAATATTTTTTATCTCCGGCAAAATCTTTTTCGGACATACGCCCCCTTTAGCGATTCTTTAAAGAATGATATAAATTACCCGCTTTAAGGGCAAGCCTGCTGTCAGGTTCGCATAAGTCCGTTCTATGGCATAGAAGCCGTGAAAAAGGTTTATTTCTCCATTTTTTTCCGTTTTCGTTGACTGGCGGCGGATAAATAACTATAATTAATGTGTTCGCGGGCGTAGTTCAATGGTAGAACACTAGCCTTCCAAGCTTGGTACGTGGGTTCG
>JBAXKK010000148.1:0-2302 GCA_037137395.1 Elusimicrobiota bacterium | reverse complement strand
GGCGTCATATTATTCGCGGGCCTGCAGCTCCTCTTTAAGATCTCCTGGCTTCGGGTCTACAAAATAGTTTCTTCCGCCATAGCGGACGATTACCGCCACTGGGCCGCGGCCCGCAAAGAACTCAAATCCAAACTGAAACTTATTTCGGACAAGGAAGTCTCCGAGGGTCCCGCCTATGAAGCGCGCCCCATACACGAGCCGCCGCCCCCAAAAAAAGACGAAGCGCCCGCGCAGCCGTCGGCGCCGCTGATAGTCCGGACAGCTACCGAGGCTTCTGCCCCGAAAGAGAAAGATCCTAAAGCCGCCGCGCCCGCGGTTCACAAGATGCAGACACCCGACGCCACCGGTAAACCCGCGGTTCACGCTAAAGTGGAGGGCCATTTTAAGGATTTCAAATTGCCGTCCACCAGCCTCCTTGAAGAACCGTCCAAACAGGGTTTTGTCGGACCGACCAACGACGAGATAACCGCTTCCCAGAATCTGCTCGCGGACACCTTTAAGAGCTTCGGGATATCCATAACCGTGTCAGGCGTTTACCCGGGACCCGTTATAACCCGCTACGAAGTCACGCCCGCGCCGGGAGTCAAGATAAGCTCCATCGTCTCTCTCTCCAACGACGTGGCGCTGGCCATGAAAGCCTCCGGCGGCATACGCGTCATAGCCCCTATTCCCGGCAAGTCGGCGATCGGCTTTGAGATCCCGAATAATAATCGCGCGAAGGTAACGCTTCGGGAAGTGCTGGAGAGCTCAACCTTTAACGAGCGCAATGATTCGTTGTTGTTCGGGATAGGCCGGCACGCGGAAGGTTCCATAGCCGTGGCGAATCTTGAGACCATGCCGCACCTGCTGGTGGCCGGCGCCACCAATAGCGGCAAGAGCGTTTTTATGCAGGCGCTGATCCTTTCTATTATCTACCGCAAAACCCCCGACGAAGTCAAATTCCTGTTCATCGATCCCAAAAGGCTGGAACTTACCTTCTACGAGGACATTCCCTATCTCTACGACCCCAAAGAAACGCCCGACAAGGTCTCGGTAGTCACAGACCCTAAGGAAGCGGCTAAATCGCTGCTGGCACTCACCCGCGTAATGGAGAAGCGGTATATTAAATTTGAAAAAGCCAGGGTCAAAAATATCGCGTCATACAACAAGTGGGCCGTCGCCAACGGCGAACCGACCGAATACTATATCGTAGTCGTCATAGACGAACTGGCGGACCTGATACTCCAGGTGAAAAACGTCGTTGAGGACGCGATCCAGCGCCTGGCGCAGATGGCCCGGGCAGTGGGCATACACCTGGTCCTGGCGACCCAGCGGCCTTCGGTGGACATTATTACCGGGGTAATTAAGGCCAATCTGCCGTCCAGAGTGGCGCTGCAGGTGACCTCAAAAACTGATTCCCGCGTCATCCTGGACACGCCCGGCGCCGAATCCCTCATCGGCCGGGGCGATCTGCTGTATCTCGCTATAGACGCCCAGAAGCCGGTCCGCATCCAGGGGGCCTATGTTTCCGAGGAAGAGATACGGAAGGTGGCCGACTACCTGCGGGCCCAGGCCAAGCCCAACTACCTGCCACTTGTAGAGGATGAAGAAAAATCTATGAGCGGCAGCGGGGGAAGTTCCGAGGAACTGGTCAACGCCATGCGCCTTATCCTTGAGCGCCGCCGGGTGTCACAGGATCTCCTTAAGGCCCACTTCGGCTCCTCGGCCAGAGCCACAAATCTTTTGAGCATACTCGAGACCAACGGTTTCATACGCAAACCGGAGGGCTCCAACCGCTGGGAGATAGACTTCGACAAGATTGGCAACCATGTTGACGCGGAGTCTTGCGCCCCTGACATTCAGGCTATGGAAGAAGAAAAGGGAAATCTGCAATGAGACACTTAACCGCTATAGCCGCGTTAGCCATAACATTAGTTTGCGCCGCGCAGGCCGGAGAAGCCAAAAAAACCAAATCGGTTACAAAACCCGCCGGAAAGCCCGTCGTCAAAATGTCGGCATCTACGCAAACCGTGAGGAGCGAACTCCAGGCCGCGGCGGCGGAAAGTGCAGAGGCGAAGCTTAAAGACACTGTAATAGCCGGGCTTAAGGACTGGGACGCGAAGCTTTTAACACTGCGGACCCGGTTCACGCAGGAAGTGGATTTCTCCGACGCCGGCTTAAAACAGCATGTCGAAGGCGTGCTCAGTTATATGAAACCGGACCTGCTTAAGATCGAGCACATCAAACCGGCGCGCCAGCTGGTTTACACCGATAAGAAAGAGCTGTGGGTATACAAACCCGAAGATTCTCAGGCCGTGCGCAC
>JBAXKK010000147.1:0-2330 GCA_037137395.1 Elusimicrobiota bacterium | reverse complement strand
GACAGTTATGGCGGCGGTATCATATTCTGGGTGGATGCTGCCGGCAAGCAGGTTTTGATCGCCGCGGCTTCGGATCAAAGTACGGGCGTCCCGTGGTCTAATAACGCCCTTAAAACAGGCGCAAGCCTTGACGGCGTATACGCCGGTAAAGCTAACACGCTGATGATAAGCACCATGCCGCAGACAGGCACTTACGCGGCTCAGGTTTGTCTGGATTTTAGTACAAAAACAACAGCAACCAATGAGTACTACGACGACTGGTATCTGCCTTCAAAGGCGGAATTACTGTTATTGGCTGCGCAAAAAAATGTGGTCGGAGGTTTTGCAAGCGCTGGTTGGTATTGGAGTTCTACTGAACTGCTTTGGCCACTTGATCCTCAGGCGTATGACGTGAGTTTTGCAGGCACAGGCAGCGCGGGCAACGCTGACAAGACCACCCTCGAAAACGTCCGTTGCGTGCGCGCGGGGCCGTCAACGTCTATTGGTAATCTGCCCAATTTGCTTATCGGCACCCAGACCTTCACCGGGGCGAACACATTCCAAATGGGGGTGACAGCCTCTTCGTTTACCGCCTCCGGCGCGGCCGGCGTTGGCACGGCTAAACTCAGGTTTACCGACGATCAGATAATCGTATCCTCGGCGTCGGCCGCGCAGTACGGCGGCGTGTATGTCTCAACCCATGTTTACCTGGCGAACGGCGCGAAGTATTACGGAGACGGCTCCGGTCTTACCAATCTGAACCCGGCAAGCCTTTCAGCCGGTGTGGCTTATTTGTCCTCCACCCAGACCTTCACGGGGGCGAACGCCTTCGCCTCAACAACTTCGTTCACCGCGACAAACGCCACCCTGCCCGGCGTTGACATATCATCCGGCCTTATAGTTCGCGCCGGGTATGTCAACATCGGTCAGCCCGGTATTAGGGAAAAATTAAATGTTGAAGGTGGTATATACGCCTCCGCTAATCTTGCCACTGACGGAGTGGTGTATACCAGCGGTGTTTATTCGTTCTGGGGGAATGATTTAACCATAAGCAAGGGCGATTCGACTCCGACTAAAACAGGTTTAGTTTTTAGCAGCACCAGAACTTATGCTATTAATGATCTGCCGTTTGCTGTGGATAAACTGGAGTCCCTGGACAGCCTGACTAAAATAACGCTTGCCGGCGGCAATGTCGGCATTGGGACGACGGCACCGGATTATCCGCTACATCTCGCGCTAAATACTGCCGGCGCTGTTACCCTGATGGATATAAGCGGAAACAACACAGCTAGCGACGGGGGAAGCGGTATTATCCTTTCAGATAATAACGCGGGCAAATGGACCATATTCCAGAGAAACCAGACACCGGCTAACGCCTTGCATTTTGCGACAGGTGAAGGAGCGACTATTTCATACGCTAAGATGACAATTTTACAAGCCGGCAATGTCGGCATCGGTACCACGGCGCCGGCTACCCGATTGCATTTATATAATACAGCGGGAGATGTGGAATTAAGGATGACCGCTGATGGCAGTTATAACCCTGTTTTTAGAATGACCGGAGAGAATGGTGGGACTTCTGAAGGGCTTACCATTCAGTACAACAACGGCGCCGGCGATACGAACTTTAATAACGTGTATACGGGATCCGTAGATGCTTTTCATTTCCAATCCGGAGGGGCGGATAGAGTTACAATCCAAACCGCCGGAAATGTCGGTATCGGGACTGTGGCGCCGGCTACCAAGCTTCATGTCTCAAGCGGCGTGATTACTGTCGACGGCGATGGAGCTGGGATTACCACCACCGGGAATATAACCGCCGCGACATTCATCGGTTCCGGTACTTCGCTTACCGGCGTTATCTACTCCAGCGCCACCGGGACCTACCCGCTATCAATAACAGGCAGCGTGGCGCAATCGGGCGTTAACCTATCAACCGTGACAACCAGGATAGAGGCGCTGGAAGCCAGGATCTCAACCGCGGCCTATCTGTCCAGCACCCAGACCTTCACCGGTGGAAATACCTTCACCGGCAATGTCGGCATCGGCACGGCGAATCCTGAATCAAAATTGCAGATTGGAACGCCCTATGCAGGCACATACGGTACAATGCCAATTGTAAGAGTATTGGGTTCGCCTCAAAGTCAAACAGAAGAAACTATTTTAAGACTTGGAAGGATATTAAATCCAGGTCCACATTTCCCAGCTAGTGCAGATTTTAAGATGAAAGCCTATGGTGAAAGTGGTAATAGTCCTTTAACACAACTTACTATTGCTCTTAAAAGTATTGGAGACATCAACGAAACTGCCAATGTGGATGTATTAACCTTAAGAGATACCGGCAATGTCGG
>JBAXKK010000146.1:0-2494 GCA_037137395.1 Elusimicrobiota bacterium | reverse complement strand
TATTGCTTGTCTTCATACAGCGAAACTATCTGCACGAAATGCATCTGGGGATGAAGCGGGTAAAGCTTACGGAGTTCCGCTGACCATTTTACCGCGGTTTTAGGATCTTTGAACTGATTGCCGGGCTCCGTGTAAATCTCTATCAGCAAAAGTTCAGCGGCCAGAGAATTATAATAACCCTTTTCTTTGCAAAGTTCCAGATATTTAACTCCCTGTACGGCGTCGCCGCTGAGGAAGAATTTAGCCAGTATTTTCACCACTCCTGACAAGGTCCCTGCGTAATACTCGTACATGCCAAGGCCCAGATAGGCGTCATAAACTTCCGGATCTACCTTCAGCGACTTGCGGGTGTTGGAGATGGCTTTCTTGCCGTCCCAATAGGCCTTTATCCAGCGGTGCTGCAGAACCGCGAGCCGCGCCCGCAAACCGTACATGCCGCCCAGACACATATAGGCGTCGGCGTCGTTGGGATGTTTCTTGATCCAGGCAAGCGCCACTTTAATGGCGTGGTCGGTCAGCGCCCCGTACTCCTCGGCAAGCCTGGGGTTAGACTCGTCTTCAAGATATTCGAGTTCCGCCCACTTGGTCATGGCTATCCCGAAATAGGGGAAAGGATGTTCCGGATATTTGCGCACCGCCTGCTCAAAATTTATTTTAGCCGCCGGCAGATCTACGGCGTAAATTGAGTCTATCCCCTTTTTGGACAATAGCCTGAGCTCTTCGGGAAGGGGCTCGGATTTTGCCGGGACGGCCCGCAGATCAGGAATAAAAGCAAACACCGCTAAAAGTGAGAGGAACAGGATTTTCCTCATAAAGATATTCTGTCTATCCCCATGTATTTGCGCAGCGCCTGGGGCACAGTCACAGATCCGTCCTCCTCCTGATAGTTTTCAAGTATGGCCGCGAAGGTGCGGCCCACGGCCAGCCCGGAGCCGTTCAGCGTATGGACAAATTCGGTCTTTTTATCATCCGCGCGTTTAAAGCGCGCGTTCATACGGCGGGCCTGGAAATCCGTGCAGTTGGAGCACGACGATATTTCCCTGAATTTATTCTCGCCCGGCATCCAGACTTCCAGATCATAGGTCATCGAAGATCCGAACCCCAGATCTCCGGTACAAAGTTCCAGCACCCTGTAGGGGATCTTAAGAAGTTGGAGGATCTTTTCGGCGTCGGCGCGCAGCTGCAAAAGCGCCCGCGGAGAATCCTCGGGTTTGGTTATCCAGACCAGTTCCACTTTATTGAACTGGTGGTTGCGGATAAGCCCCCGCGTATCCTTGCCGTAGGAGCCGGCCTCCTGGCGGAAGCAGGCTGTGCCTGCTGTATATTTATGCGGCAGAGACTCTTCCTTCAGAACCAGACCCCTGCACATATTTGTCAGCGGAACTTCGGCGGTAGGTATTAGGTAAAGCGGCGGATCGGAAAGCACCTTGTAGAGGTCCTCCTCGAATTTGGGGAGCTGACCGGTGCCGGTCATGCTGTCGGAGTTCACCAGAAAAGGCGGGAAAATCTCGGTATAGCCGTGCTCAAGAGTGTGAGTGTCCAGCATCAGCTGGGTTATGGCTCTTTCAAGGCGTGCGCCCTGACCCTTTAAAAGCGCGAAACGGGAACCGGAAAGTCTGGTAGCCGCTTCAAAATCCAGTATCCCCAGGCTTTCGCCTATAGCGTGATGGTCCAGCGGTTTAAAAGAGAATTCGCGTTTGCTGCCTGAATCTTCATACACGACTTTATTATCTTCGGGTCCGCCGCCTTTCACCGTTTTATCGTCGGGCAGATTAGGTATACCCAGAAGCAGGCCCTGTAGTTCTCGCTCCAGCGCGGCCAGGCGCTCCTCTTTGGATTTAATGGCTTCTTTTATGGCGTTAGCCTCGGCCATCACCGCCGCGGCCTCAGCCTCTTTTTTGGCTATTTTAAATTCCTGTATCTTTTTGGAGACTTCGTTTCGGCTTGAGCGCAGGGCTTCGGTCTCTGTCAGGATGTCACGATACGCCCCGTCCGTCTCTATTACTTTTTCAAGCGCAGGCAGGTAACGCGCTCCGCGTGCGCCGAGGCCTGCTCTGGCTTTCTCCGGGTTTGAGCGTATAAGTTTAATATCAAGCATCGGAAATCCGTAAAATCAGCGCTGAAGTGCTGAAGATCTCAAGCTCTGAAGTTGCCGAAAGTTCAACAGAGGAATTCGCCTATTAAATTCAGTTTACTTCTGCCTTCATAACTTCAGCGCTTCAGCTCTATTTACTGTTTCTTAATATTGATGATGGTTTCTTTCATTATCATGGCAGGTTCGTCACCCTGCCTGGGGTCCAGCATCACCTGCAGCTTAAGCGCGTCCACCCAGAAACCCGTGTTCTTCAGCTTCTTAAGTTGTTCGTTAAGCACAAAATGTATCAGTCTGGCCTCATATACTCCGCCCGGTTGTATCCGCGAGATGCGCAGCTCTTCAACACGGAAAGGCACGGCCCAGAACCCGGCGTCAGCCGCGTCGGAAAGTTTCACGATA
>JBAXKK010000145.1:0-2500 GCA_037137395.1 Elusimicrobiota bacterium | reverse complement strand
GATGACGCATACAACCAGGAGGCGGTTAATGGATAGGAAAATTGTAGAACTGCTGGTGCAGGGCGCAACGGTAACCACGATCACAACAGGCCTTAGAGTCGGAAAAGGCCGAATAAAAAGACTGCGCGAGAAGGCGAAAGCCTGCGGGTATCTGCCGCCGGAAGGCCGCGGCGCGGGTGTCACGCCATTGCCAGCCTATCCGGAAGCCGTCTTCCCGGAAGCCGCTGATAAACGCGTCGGCCGGCAATCGGTGGAGCATCGACGGCTTGATACCAAACGCGACTGGATAGAAGAGCGATTGGGCATCGGCTGGGATCCTGTGACGGTCTTTGAAGAACTGCCTAAAGATCTGAGCGATATAAGCCGATCTAGTTTCTACCGTTATCTTGCCCGCGTTGACATAGCCGGAGCAGAGAAAGACAACCGCGTAATCCCCGAGATAGCGCATGACCCCGGTGAAGCGCTGATAATGGACTGGGGCAAACTATGCAGCGCCCCGGACCCTGTTAGCGGCAGGAAGCGAGCAGTATGGGCGTTTATCGGTGTAATGGGGTATTCCCGGCGGCGGCTGGTGCGGCTGGTGTGGCGGATGGATGCCGAGACCACCCTGCGTGCGATAGAAAGCATGTTCCGGGAGCTTGGAGGGGTTCCCCGAAAGATTACGATAGACAATCCCAAATGTATAGCCTTGACGGCCAGCCGCTATGAGCCGCTGTTGAACCCTGTGGTTGAGCGCTTCGCTGGGCACTACGGTTTTTTCTGGGAGTGCCTGCCGCCGTACGAGCCGCAGATGAAAGGTCACGTCGAAAAGCAGGTTCCCTATATGCGTCGGCTGATGCAGCCACGGAACGGCGAATGGGGCGGCATAGAATTTGAAGAGGCGTATCTGAAGGGCAAAGTGGAGCTGGCCAACGACAAGCCGCACGGCACGACGCGGCGGCGGCCGGTGGAGGTATGGGCGGCAGAAGAAAAACCAGCTATGAAGGCACTGCCGGCGGTTGAATACGCCATAGAGCAATACGGTGAAGGATTGGTGCGGCGCGATGGGTACGTACGATTTGATAGCCGGTACTACGCGGTAGGCGCAGGGCTGAAAGGGAAGCTGGTCACGATGATAGCCGATCACAGGCAGGTGACAATATATCGTGAGCAGCAATTGCTTGAAGTTTACGATCGTCTGCGCGACCTGAAGTGCATGAAAGTTGCGAAACGGCATTATCTTAAACCGTGGGAACAGCCGAGCGGCGATAGTGGGTTTTACCTTGAGCGGGCTGGTAAGGTCGGGCCCAACGTGAAACAGTGGGTGGAGGAGGTTTTAAAACAAGGGCAGGGCTTTGTAGACACCCGAAAAGTATGGGGAGTATTGAGCCTGGACAAGCGGTATCTGCCCGCCGAGATAGATCTTGCCTGTGCCCGCGCCCTGGAGCTTAAAAGCACGAGCTATCGCGTGGTGGTCCGCTTTGTGGAAAACGCGCGGTACGCAGCCGGGCAGGGGATATTGTTGCCGACGATTCAGGCCTCGGCTGGCTGCCACAAATACACGCGGTCATTGGCTGAGTATAAAAATCTGCTGCCCATGGAAGGGCAGCACAAGGAGGAAGGACACGCATGAACGTAGAAACCGTAAAGACGCAGTTGAAATCGCTGCATTTGTCTGCGGCGGCGCGGGAGGTGGAAGAGGTGCTGGCAAGCCACGGAGCGGCGGTGGACCTTGGCTGGGTGGCGGAACTGCTCGAGCGCGAGCTGGACGCACGTAAAGAGCGCGCGGTAACGCGCCGCATAGAGAACGCGGAGTTTCCCGAGATAAAAACCATAGAGGGTTTTGACTGGGGATTCAACCGCAAGATAGATAGGGCCGCGATAGATGAGCTGTCGGACCTCGAGTTAATAAAGCGGCGCGGGATAGCGCTGTTCCTGGGGCAGACCGGAACCGGGAAGACGCATCTGGCGCTGGGCCTGGGGCTTAAGGCAGCGAAGGAGGGCTTAAGGGTTTACTGCACGAGTGTTAAAAAGCTGATAGCCGAAATAGAGTTCGCGCGCGCCCGTAACACACTGGCCGGCTTATTCCGGCGCATCCTGTCATCGCAGTTGTGGATAATAGACGATTGGGGCGTGGTATCCATGAGCAGGGAAGTGTCGGAAGAAGTGTTCGACCTACTGGACAGGCGGAAACTGAATTCGGCCATGATCCTGACCTCAAACCGCGACATAGAGGAGTGGGGCGAGGTCTTTGCCGACCCTGTTCTTGCGAACGCGGCGATAGACCGGATGTTTGAAGCCGCGAAGATAGTGGTCTTTCAAGGCAAGAGTTACCGGCTGAAGGATCGGATTGTTTTGCCGGACCTGCGGCTGGATCCCACGTCAAAACAAGACACAGCGGCGTGCAGAGAACGGGGCGAACGTGCGGATGAAAAAGATGCCCGGAAGTTGCAAAGACGAAAAGGTTAAAATGCTAAACTAAAAACGATTCGGAAAAGCGGCCTCGGTTACATGGGACTGA
>JBAXKK010000144.1:0-2729 GCA_037137395.1 Elusimicrobiota bacterium | reverse complement strand
TAGGAAGTGTAGAATTTAACAACTCAGCAGTGGTCTAGTAGACGGGGTGAGGTCCCCGGTGTCGTCCCAAAAACTGGAATTAAAAACTATTACTACATGGTCCCAAGCGTCGTCTTGGGCGAGATTCTTGCCAGCAACACATCCATTTGGCCGCGCTGACGAAAACTTGAGTCTAGGAGCATCTGGCTCACACTGCTTTTCTGTTACGACTCTGTCGAACTCTTCAGCCAAAATTATATCTAGCCTCTTTGGCATCCCGGCTTCAGTTGCAAGTGAGACTAGTAGCTCATGGCAGGCCCTTGTCATCATCTCAAAATTATGAAAAGTTTCAGCAGAGACATGGCTGGAGGCATTAGTAAAATTGATTGCGTTATTCATAAGAAAGTCAGGCTTGTGTTGTGGGTGGCTTAGGCTGTTCTTTGCTGAAGGCGTACTGCACAAGGCTCTCGCAATAGGTTATAGCCAATTCTTCCGTCGAAGTAGATTTTAAAATGTCTTGATTGGGCCAACCTTTCATGAATTCTAAAAGACGTTCTCGAGGTGATGTCTTATAGGTTGCATAGAAGAAATCAAAAAGCTCTAGCGGGGTTTCCGCATTCCCATTGGTTTTTTGTGGTATGCCAAAGAATGTTTCAGGCTGTTTTTTATATGCGGCGAACTCTTCTTCTGTCATTGGGTAAGTGCACATAATGTTTTCGCCGGTTATGGTGTGATAAACACCTGCGATCTCCTTCTTGGATTCCAATACGCATGCAGTAGTGAGTTCCCCTTCAACGTCTTTCCCGTCTTTGGTCGGAACGAGATACTTCTTACCAATAATTAGGCGCGGCGGCGCGTCTTTTGAGTTGAAAGCAAATTCTGGATATTCTCCGTCGAAAGTTGAAGGAATTTCTTCATGCTCCCGTATGGAGTGGACGAGGGCAAACATCTCCCGGTGCTTCTCTCTAGCCTTTAGCAGGTCCCGAATATCTTTAAAAACTGGCTCAAAATCAAAATCAGGGATTTTAAAGCCATGTGCAATCGCGTTTTTTCTTTCGTAAATATTTTGCAACCCGTACTCAAATGGGTGATTTGTAATGAAGAGATAGGCCGCAGGAGCCGGCTTGTGGTCGATTAATAACTCGGTTTCATGGCGACGTATTTCCGCCATAATCTCGTCAACCCGGCTAGCGAAGTTCTGAATGTTTATGTCTATAAATATGACCCGCTCATGGTCAGCTTTTTTAGCGAGTGCTTTTGATAGTTGCGTGGCTACACTAACATTGTCTTTGCCAGGTTGCCTGGCTTTAGCTTCTACTGAGTATTTCTTTCCAGAATTCTTAAAAGTCGCGGTAAACTCACAATGGGTTGTTTTGCCGTCTGTCTCATCTTCCATCTCAAGGGAGAACCCTGCTTTAATAAATTCAGCGGCGACATATGTTTCATATTTTGCGCCATTAAATTGGCCTTTATCTTTGAGCCGTTTGATTAGACGGCTTTGCAGTTTTACGTTGTGTGCTAAAAGATATAGGTTGTACGAGAGGGTGAGGAACGCCGTTATTGCCCCGGTCATTTCGGTGGTTTGAATCTGGGCGTCTCCTGATTGATGCGTTCTCATATAGGCATATGATAGTTGTCTCCATTGCACGATTGGATGCTGGTCAATCGATGGCTTTGACAACTCTGATACGCCCCAGCCTTTCCCGAATTTAGCCGGAATATAATCAAATAGGAAGTCATGAAATGTTTTCCAATTCCTGGAATAGTGAACCCCATTCCCTACAGCTACAAACCTGGTTCCATTATGCGAGTTCGAAATTATTCCCTTTCCGAGCCCTTGCTGTTTTTGGGTTTGGATCTGCTTTGCTTGGAGCCGATCAAACTGATTCTTAAGTATGTTCGAGATACCGGAATCTTTTTCCAGGCAGCATTTCTTAAACTTTTTCCCACTACCGCATGGGCAGCGGTCGTTACGCCCAATCTTCTTGTTCATAATTTAAGAACTCATAACATGCGCAAACATATTTTAACTCTTCGGTGTCATTAACGTTTATAGGAATAGTATAGCAGGCCAACCCGACAAGGGTGTGTCGCGTTGGAAAAGGCGATTTTGCGTCTTTTTTAACTAATTCTTGGGTGGGTTAATATGCTGTATCATGAATGGGCGGGGGCATTTAAGGCGGGCCAGGCCAGGGGCGGCGTCCACCCGAGGAAAGCCGCGACTGGCCTGGCCTCTCCATATTTCCGTTTGCAGTGTCCCCCCTCTTTCCGGGGGCTACATAACATTAACAGAAAAGCCCGCCAGGGCGAGCGAATAGCGAGCCGGGGCGGGTTTTTAATCAGCCGGGTGCCCCCGGTTAAATTCTTTCTGCTCTGGTGGCCATAATCCCCGAAAAAGAAAAAAATAAATGCGGGGATGTACGGCCTGCCCGGCAGGCCGGGAGCGGCCCGGCCAAGGCCCACGTTTATTGGGCCGGCTGGCCGCGCATAGGAGGTGTTTATAAGATGCCGCCTACCTTCGGAGCAGAACTGACGGCGCGCTGCGTGCCGGCAGCCTGCGAACCCACTACTTAGCGGCAAGCATGGGCGGCCGCGCCGCGTGGCCGACCGTGCGGCTTCTCGCGGTGCAGTGGAGCGGTGCGGGGCCGCGCTGCGTGGCCACGCCCGCGACATCTCGCGGTCTTAGAGGCAGTACAGGGTTCTTAGGAGGCGGTGGACGGTGGTATTGAAGCGGCTCCAAAGTTCATCCG
>JBAXKK010000143.1:0-2797 GCA_037137395.1 Elusimicrobiota bacterium | reverse complement strand
GGGCGCGGCCGCCCAGGACCTTAAGTCCAATGACCCGCTGCTTAATAAGAAAAAAGTGACCCTGCCTGAGCTGACGGCCGTGAAAACCAAAGATTCCGACGAAGAAATAAAAATGATGCTTATACAAATGGTGATAAGCAGCGTGCTGGGCCCGATGTTCGCCACCGTATTCGGAGCCGCGACCGCGGCGGGGAAAACCACCGCGGCGGGGTCAACGCCCGCTAAATAATGCCGGAGGATATATGAACGAATCTAAAAAAGAAGAAAAGAAAGGCGGTTTCTGGGGGTCACTTTTTGGCCGTTCCGGAGCCGGATCTTCCTCCTCGGGCGGCGCGGGGCTCAGTTCGGCGGGTTCAGGCGGCGGGCTCTTTGCCAGCAAAGCCGGTTTTTTGGGCGTGGTCCTGGGTTCCGCCACTATCGCGGCCGGGATAGGCGTGATCTATAATTTTATCGGCCCGTCCCCTAAATCCGTTTCACCCCAGCTTTTCCAGGACGCTTACTACGAAGAATTGGCCCGCAACGCCAGCCTGGAGCGCGCCAAACAAAAAGAAGGCGCGGAGTCGCCCGCCTCCACGATCGACATGTTCGGCGATCAGGCCAGAAAGGACGGATTTTCTCTTGGCGACCAGGAAGAGGCGGCCGATGAAAATAAAGACGCTGCCGTTGCGGACGCCGAGGCCGGTGCCCAGGCGGCAGGTGCAGGGTCGGTCGCGCCTTCGGCTGATCCCTCGTCAAACGCTCCCAAAAGCGGAGCAAAACTTCAGGCCTCTTCCGGTTTCGCCGGCGGCGGCTCTTCAGCTAAAATGGCAGCTGGCGGCGGGATGTCTGGCGGCGCTAACAATCAGTCCGCCCCGGTTTACAAGTCTTCCGGCGGACAGGGCAAGAGTTCGTCCATGAGCGGCTCCATGGCCTCGGGCGTTAAATCAACCAAGCGGGCACTTTCCAATTTTAACAGGAAGGGCGCTTTAGGACAGGCTAAATTCGCCCGCGCCCAGGGCATGCGGGCCGCAGGTTCCTCTAGCGCGGTAGCTTCAAGGACAGGCGCTACCGAAGCTTTTTCCGGCGAAACTTCCGGGTCAGGCCAGCTTGGAACCGGTGGCGGCGGCGTGGGCCTTGGCGGGTCTGGAATATCGGACGGCGCCAAACTTAAAAACAGCGACCCCAGTCTTAACAGCAACGAATCCACTCCTCCCAAGGTCGGTCCGGCCAAAGATGTTTCACCCTGGGATAAATACACAAATATGGCTTTATACGCTATGATAGCCGGCGTGGTGCTGATTTTCGCGTCTACCATGTGTTCGACGCACGCTAAAGCTCTGGCCGCGACCGCGGTTGGTCTGCCGGCCGCCGCCGGATGGTATACGGCAGCTATCTATACCGCTTACGCGGCTATGGCCGCCGGGGCTGTGGCTATTTTTGCCGGCATGATGCTGATGAGCAAATACGGACAGAAGTGGATGGGTCTTATGTATATAGCCGCCGGAGCCATGATCATCTGGAAGGCCTGGGAAGCCTTGACCGTGGCGCAGGCCGGAGTGGCGGCTGCAACCCCGGCCGCGGGCGCGACCGGCGGGGCAGCTGGCGGGGCAGCTGGCGGAGCAACCGGCGGGGCAGCTGGCGCAACCGGCGGAGCTAGCGGTGGAGCGGGCGGAATAGTTCGGATATAAATGAAGTGTGTCAGCGTTGGGAGGCCATATGAGCGATTTACCTGAGATAAATTTGAAAGAAAAGAAGGACGAAAAGAAGGGTTTTCTTCCCTGGCTCCGGTCCCATTTAGGGGTCAGCGGGAGCGGCCCCATGGGCGGACCTGGAGCGTCCGGCGCCGCTAATTTCGGCCGCGCTTTAGGCGCGGGCAGATTCGGCGCCTCTTCCGGTTCCGGAGTCGGAGCTCTTTTTGCCGGCAAGGCGGGGCTTATAGTTACCGTGGCCGTAATGTCAGCCGCCATCGGCACTACCTTATATATGAAGGATTCTTTCGCTCCAGTGCCCAATAAAGCTGTTTTCAGTTCCAACAGCAGCTCCCAGGGCAATTATATACCCGCCATTATGCGCGCGCAGCAGAATCAGGGCTCCTCACTTGAAATGTTCAGGGATACCAATAAGGGCGCGCTCAATCTTGAGGAGGAAGTCGCGGCAAGCAATGTAGATACATCCCAAAATACTCCCGCTCCCGCTCAGGATACCGGTGAGGAAGCCAAAGCTCCCGCTCTGGCGCCGGATAATATGGCGCAGGAAATGATGGCCAAGCTGGGAGCCGGCGGCGGCGTTTCCAGCACGATGGGCAATGCCGGAAGCAAATTCAGCAATATGGGCGGCTTCAGCAATAAGTTCAATTCCGGCGCGGCCGGCGGGCCCGGCAGTATTGGTTCCGGTTTTCAGAGCAGCCCCAAGTTTTAGCAGAGAAAGAAGCTTCTGTCCATGAAAGGGTCAAAGCGGCCGGTGTTTTCAAACGCGAAGGGAGGGAAATCCGGCACCTTCGGCAAAAACGCTTTAGCGCAGGCCAAAGGGTTAAGAGCAACGCAGAAATCCAGCGTCGGGACCAACGCCGACGATCAACGGTCCACTCAGGACAAGGCCTGGGAGGGTTCCACGCCCGAGGGCGCTGTTACAGGCGGCTCCGGAGTAGCGGCTAAGCCGGGCGTGGGGGCAGGCGTAGTCACATCTCCCTCGCTTGATAATACCGGCGGTGGGGGCGGCAATGGTCATGGTGAAGAAGTTGATGACGGCATACCCGACAATCCATCAAACACCGATGTCAGTCCTTGGAAGGGGCTGCCGCAGAAAGCGATGGCCTATA
>JBAXKK010000142.1:0-2797 GCA_037137395.1 Elusimicrobiota bacterium | reverse complement strand
CGTACCTGAAGGCGTTGCAGGCCGGTATGGGCGGCTTGCCGGGCTAGGACTCAAGTCGTATCCACGCAAATGAAAATCCCCGGCCTAAAGTCGGGGATTTTGCTTAACGTAGTGTTTTTTCGAAGCCTGCCCTGCGTTCAAGCATGGCGACCCTTCAGGCCATTAACTGAAATTTGGGGTCGCTGGCTAGACCAAGTTAGAACTGGTTTGATAACGGTTTATCTCTTGAGCCTGGTAAGATAACTTAAAGTCAATTTCGGTGGTTTTACGCGTAGATATTATTTGCCTGTTTCAAACCTTCGTTAGGATCGCCCTAATTCTTCTTGTTTATCAGGCTTACGATTAAAGTCGCCATAACATCTTTCTCCTGCGGCCGGCTTTCGGCGATCATAAGTGTAAGAGCCACCAGGGCATTGTCGGCCAGGCGTTTGGAGCCATCGGCCCTGTAAAGCAGGCAATGCTTTTCAAGGAACCATAGGAAGACAGCAGCGGCTATGCGCTTATTGCCGTCTATAAACGAATGGTTTTTAACGATAAAATATAGGAGATTGGCGGCTTTTTCTTCTATGCTGGGGTATAACTCTTGTCCTTCAAAGGTCTGATAAATGGTGGCAATAGAACTCTTAAGCGACTGGTCTTTTTCCTTGCCGAATATTTCTGATCCGCCGCATTTCGCCTTCATTTCCCGCACCGCTTTTGTTACCGCTTCATAGCGCAGTTTAAATCTTCCGCCATTAGAAGTGTTGGATACTTTAAGTGTTTTTTTGTCGTAGTCGTCCAATAGGCCGAGAGCATAACTATATCTATCTATAATCTCCAAAAGCCCCGTGGCTTCTTTATAATTCAGCGCCCTGCCGGCTGTAGAATTATGTATCAGTTTTATCGTCTTTTGCAGATTCTTTAACTTTTGATGGTGTTCCAAAAGCCGTTTTTGATTTACTGTATATCCATCAACAAGATGTTTTTTAAGAATTTGCGTTGCCCATATGCGGAACTGCGTGGCGCGGCTGGAATTAACCCGGTAACCTACAGATATGATAACATCCAGATTGTAATACTTCACCGGCTTGTCCGAAAAAGCAATGTGCATTTTTTGCACATTGCTTTTCTCAATCAACTCACTCGATTTAAAGATACTTCCTAGATGTTTTGTGACAACACTCCTTTCTGTATTAAAAAGAGCGGCAATTTCATTCTGGTTCAGCCATACTGTTTCCCCCTTCATTTTAACTTCCAGCAAGGGGCCTTTATTGCCGGTGGAATATATAATCACTTCGCCTTGCGAAGCGGGAGACAATTTGTTTCTATTGTTATTCATAGGCAGTTGCGAGTTGCTCTCTCTGTCTTAAATATTTTGTGAATATTGTGAACCTTTAGAATGATGATATCAAAAAGGTTGTTGTGTGAGGTGGTTGATATCTATAATAAAAAACCCCCGACTTTTGGTCGAGGATTTTAAAGTGGGCGGGTGGCTTTCAGGCCTCAGTTATAACCTGTTTTATGTAGGGTGTTTGCTGAAAATGGCTATTTATAGTCGGGGGTCGTGCCAGATCCCTTCTATGGTGCGGGTGCGGGATTTCATTCTGGTTATGTATACCCCTTTTAGGAAATTAGCTGGCAGTTCGTACGTGCCGTAGCCGAGGAAGTGTGGATGGTAGAGATAATCGCTGGAAGAACGGACATTGTATGGGTCGAAAAGAAGAAGAGTTGTTTCCCCCAGGTCCAGTTTCTCGGCGCGGGCAAGCACGTCCTGAATACTTTTATCTATGTACTCGTAGTATTCACGATGTTTAACGCGCAGGTCCGGTAGCACTGCTCCGGGTCCTTCTCCCGTTCCGGGTGTTGCTTTTGACCAGTCTATCTGTTCCAGGGCGTTGCTGTTTCTTATGGTTTGTATTATACAGCCGGTGCTGTAAGATAGCAGCCGGACATCGAATATTTTATGTGTCGCGCGCAAACTGGAAATGCACTTCTTGAACTCTTCGCGGTATAGCTTTGCGTCCAGCACTTTCAGCGCTTGAAGTTCGGCGTAGGTGGCTGCTCCCTCTATTCCTTCCATTTTTATCTCATAATCGACGGCTTTTGGATAAAGCCTGATGCGGCTGGCGCGCAGAGTTTTGAACTCCTGCCAAGCCGCCTTATTAAATTTTTCGACCAGTGACGCCAGCAACTGGTCCTCCCGATATTTCAGCTCGAAGTTACGCAGGTCGCGAGGGTAAAAGGCTCCAACTATCTCGTCGGGCCAGTGCGTGCCGCCCATTTCGTTCTGATAAGCGTGGAACATCTCGTGGACTATTTTGGATGTAAGGGAATCCAGATTGCCGGCAAAAGTGTTCAGATTCCAGATGGCTATCCACTCTCCGTTATAGTTGATGGCCGTATTCCCGGTAAAACGCGTGTCCCACGGGACTTCAGAATCCTGAAAATATACCCGCGTGTCGTTGTATATGGCAAAGCGGAAAAAATGGAACCCTGGAGAGATCCGGCTGAAATCCACCCCGGCCAAGCGGCGGTTTATTTTCGAGTGAATATTTCTCATGTCGTTTCTGGACGAGTCTATTCTATAAAATTAGGATAGGTATGAAAAAGTAACAAAACAAAAATCCCCGACTTTTGGTCGAGGATTTTTAAAGTGGGCGGGTGGCTGGGTAGACCAAGTTAGAACCTGTTTTATGCAGGTTTAATGTTCCCCCACTTTGACCGTGTATGACAGTTTATGATGGACCGGGTTGCCCGTGTGGCAGGGTATTTCCCGAAAATAGTTGAAAGAAATTTGAGGCGGGCCTCCGACCTTGAT
>JBAXKK010000141.1:0-2850 GCA_037137395.1 Elusimicrobiota bacterium | reverse complement strand
ATGATTTTTCCGTGATATCTATTTTTTAAAGCTCCTAGTAAATTCGAAACACAAACATGCATCCTGGCCGGGAAAGCGTGTCGCGCGAGTTTATGACCGAGCCAAGCGAGGTCATACTGTTTGAGCGCGGCATGCTTTCCCGGTCAGGATGCGTATACTTTAAATTCGCCATAAGTTTTTATGATAGCTGAACTGTCACGTTTTTTGTCAGCGCGCGTCACGATCCGGATAACTTTAGACGGACTCCACGCTCTCTATTTCGGGCACGTCCTTCTTCAGCATTTTTTCCACGCCGGATTTAAGCGTTACCTGGCTCATCGGACAGCACGAACACGCGCCGCGGAGGCGCACCTTAACGACCTTTCCTACGATAGCCACAAACTCTATATCCCCGCCGTCGCGCTGAAGAAGCGGTCTTACCTTTTCTATTGCTGCTTTTACTCTGGCTTCCATTACTCCTCCTTTGTGTTTTGTTCTGAGTTCAAGCCTCAGCCGTCGGCTTTCAGCCTTCAGCCGATGGCCGACAGCTGATATCTGAAGTTGTCACCCTACTCTCTTCTCCAGGAGCTCAATCCCCGCCGGATTAGCGGACATCAGTTTCGTTTCCACCTCATTCTTCCAATATTCTACGTCCATCGCGTCTTTCGTTTTGAACTTAGAATAGCTTATAACGAGCCCCGCGGCTTTCGCGAGATTCTCGGGACCCGTATTCCCGCGTAATATAAGATACGGCCCCGCTTCATCCTTAAGACGTACGACAATGTCGTCGGGGTTTTTCATCGCGACAAGCTTACTATTCTCTTCTTCGCTGCGCCCCAGTATAGCCTTGGTTTCACTATCAAGCCGAAAATGCCGCCCGTACTTAAGAAGCGCTATTTCTTCTTCCGCAAGCTTCCCGTGTTTCGCAAGATCCTGCATTTTCTGCGCGAAAAGCGGATCCGTAAGAAGACATCCTCCGGCCGGGGCGAAATATTTATTCAGCCCGAATTTTTTCGCGAGCTCAAATTGCGGCGCCCTCGACCGTCCGCTTATAGCGTAAAGTTTATTTCTGTCGACAACCCCTTCTTGTTCCGGAATAGTCTCGTCCAACAACTTCGCGGAAAGCGGCCTGAGAAGATATCCGTCCAGCGCGGATTTTTTCCTTATTATGTTCAGCGCTTCTTTTCTCTGCGACATCGGGCGCTCGCCGAGAACCTCACCAGTTACCACGCATATGGCTTTTTCCCGTTCCATTATCTCTTTCGCGACCCTGAGCATTAATATCTTGCAGTCTATGCATGGGTTCATCTGCGCTCCGTAACCGTGCTCCGGGCTTTTAAGGACCTTAAGGAACCGTTCCGATATGTCGACGGTCCTTACGTCTATACCGGCGGCGCGGGAAAAAGCATGGACCTTTCCGGCGAATTTCTCGACGTCCTTGGCGGCGAACTGCATCACGAAAACCACGCCTATCACTTGAAACCCTTGTTCCATCATTATTTTAGCGGCAAGAAGGCTGTCGAGCCCTCCGGAAAGAAGAGCTACGGCCTTCTTCTTTTCTTTGTTCCCGTTCAGTTTTTCCAATATCCCGTCCAAAAAACCCATTCTTGTGCCCTTCGCTTTATTTTTCGAAAACCCTTTTCCCTTTTCCCTTTATTCTTTTTCCTTTTTTAACCCCTTCATCCACTCTGATATCTTTTTCTCAAACCCTATTTCCTTCGTCGTATAATATTTTTTCTTATTACGCATATATTCCTGTTCGACATAATGTCCTTCATAGGAATGCGCGTACTTATATCCTTCTCCGTGCCCGAGCTCGGCGGCCCCGGAGTAACTCGCATCCTTCAGGTGGTCCGGCACTTCCTGCGTCCTCTCGTTCTCCACGTCTTCAATAGCCTTTTCTATCCCCAAGTACGCAGCGTTGCTTTTCGGCGCGCACGCCACATACACGGTCGCCTGTGCGAGCGGTATCCTGGCCTCCGGGAAACCGACAAAATCCGCGGTTTCTCTCGCCGCGTTCGCTAAAATAAGCGCCTGTGGGTCGGCGTTACCGACGTCTTCCGAAGCGCAAATGACGAGC
Source organism: Elusimicrobiota bacterium (assembly GCA_037137395.1). Taxonomy (GTDB): domain Bacteria; phylum Elusimicrobiota; class Elusimicrobia; order Elusimicrobiales; family UBA9959; genus YA12-FULL-51-18. The sequence goes on along the minus strand of JBAXKK010000141.1, from coordinate 791 downwards.
CTTCTGGCTATAAAGCGCGGATCTTCTCCGGCGACTATCATCTTTGCAAGCCAGTAAAGCGCCGCGTCCGGATCGGAACCCCTCATGCTCTTTATATAAGCGCTTATCGTATCGTAATGCGCGTCGCCGTCCTTACCGTACACCACGGCTTTTTTCTGTATGGACTCTTCCGCCTCTTTGACCGTAATGTGCACTACGCCGGACTTGTCTTCCTTCGTCGTTAGCGCGGCCACCTCGAGCGCGTTGAGCGCTCTGCGCGCGTCACCGTCAGATATTTTGGCCAGATGCTCAATCGCCTCCCTGTCGGCTTCGATCTTTCTTGAGCCGAACCCGCGCTCTTTATCGGACAATGCTTTTCCCAGAAGTTTTATTATCACGTCCTCGCCGAGCGGCTTGAACTCGAATATCTGGCTCCTTGAAAGAAGCGCCGAATTCACCGAGAAAAAAGGGTTTTCCGTCGTCGTACCTATGAGAATTATATTGCCCTCTTCAACCTCCGGAAGGAGAACATCCTGCTGCGCCTTGTTGAACCTATGTATCTCGTCGATAAGAAGTATTGTCCTGCGGCCGTTCATGGCGTGCTCTTTTTTCGCCGCATCGGTGACTTTTCGTATTTCCGCCACATTGCTCGATACGGCGTTCTTTCGCACGAAATTCGCGCCGGTCTTTTTGGATATGACCATAGCCAGCGCCGTCTTCCCGATTCCCGGCGGTCCGTACAGAATGAGGGAAGCGAGCTTATCGGCCTCGATAGCCCTCTTCAACAACTTCCCTTCGCCCATAATGTGCTC
>JBAXKK010000140.1:0-2869 GCA_037137395.1 Elusimicrobiota bacterium | reverse complement strand
ATACACCTTAAGTCAGCCTAAAAATCGGTCCAGTTTTTCCCGACCATTTCATTGCCAGAGAAGGATTTGATCTTGTTGAAGAGGTTGATAAATATGTCGAAAAGCAGAACGAAAGCGATTTAAAAAATAAATTATTCCTCTTAAATGAGCACATAGATGACCTTGGTTTGCAAGCGCATCTCATCAGAATGGGCATGCGGAAAACAATGGCTTTTGTTAAGACTTTTGGGATAGAGGAGTTCGACACGACATACTCTGAACGGGAGTGGCGAAGCACTTCACCTCTCTGTTTTAACATGCGTGATGTCGCGATGCTAATACTGCCCGACAAGACACGTGGGGGCGGGTTTACATACCATGAATTCTTAACACGAATCGCACCAAGGCTCAAACTTCCAAACGATATTGCCATCAGAAGTTGGTCAAACCTCGTCAACCCATAAATTCTCAGGGCATTCTGATAAGGCATCCCTGAGAACCCGGTTCAAGACGATGCAACTTGTTTGTTGTGTGGAGAGCCTACGGCACACCATAGCATTTCCCCCCACACCTAACACATGTCCGCCTGTATCGTGCTTGACATAATTCGCAGCAACTTCTCCAAGTAATTTTCCTTTGAAAATTAAAGCTTTTTTATTGCTGCCTAAAGTTGCGATTGCTATTTTGGACCCCGAAAAAGCGGACAAAACGGACATCCGAATCCCCCATTCAGATGGCTCTATCTCCCCAAGTTAGACCCGGGGAGCCAAGTTTTGATGGTTCGAACTGACGGCGGTTAACGTTAACCGCCGTTTTTTCTTTTCCCCCCGAAAATCTCGGTCTTTTCCGCCCTGCCCAGCCGTTCCCGCGCCGACCTAATCGCGTCATGCAGTTTTTTCTCCAGCAGTTTGCGCGGCGGGAGCTCAGTCATATATTCCGCGACGCGAATGCCGCTTTTCCCTAATTGGAGAAGCTCGATCTCCTCCTGAGCGCCGCCGACACAAAGGATAAGGCCAACCGGGCTGTTTTCTTCCGGCTGCTTCTCGTATTTTTCCAGCCAGCGCAGGTAAAGTTCCATCTGGCCTTTGAATTCCGGCTTGAATTTTTCGAGTTTAAGCTCAATGGCGACCAACCGTCTCAGCCTGCGGTGATAGAAGAGAAGGTCTAGATAATAATCGTTCCCGCCTATCTGCATCCTCTTTTGCCGGCCCATAAAAGCGAAACCGCTTCCAAGCTCAAGAATAAAGGCTTCCATCTCCCGCAGGATAGCCGATTCCACATCTTTCTCCTGGTACGCACCCTTTAGTCCGAGGAAATCCAGAAAATACGGATCCCTGAAAACCATGTCGGGCGAAAGCTTATCCTCCTGCCGCAACTTCTTGATTTCCATGGCAGCAAGCTTTTCCGGCTTTCTTGAAAGCGCCGTGCGTTCATATAACATCCCGCCTATCTTTTTTTTAAGGGTGCGCACGCTCCAATTCTCAATTCGACACATCTCAGCGTAGAAATCCCTCTTTAGAGGATCTTTTAAGGGCAGAAGCTGTAGAAAATGAGTCCAGCTCAATTGTCGCATCAGTGATGCGACAATCTTTATGTCCGGGAAAAGTTCAGAAAACTGGATCATTCTGAACAATGAGGCCTTTGTAAACCCCTGTCCGTATTCACGGGCCAATTGCGCAGACAGTGTATGCACAATCTTTTCCCCATATTCTGCCCGCTTCTCATTCAGAATATCTTGTCGGATCCGTTTGCCGATACTCCAATAAAGCATGACAAGTCCGGTATTGACCACCTGCGCTACCTGTTGACGCGAGGATTCAATCAGGGAACGAATATCAGAAAAAAGTTTCCCGGCCTTCGGCCCTGCAGACTTATTTAACATATGCAACGCTTCAACTTTTCTGCTTTGCATCTTCATAGCGCCCCCCATGGACAAAAATTTCTCATTATAATGTAGCTGATGACCCCGACAACGTCATGTCGGGTTGGAAAAGGCTATTGTTCTATTTTTTCACCTTACTCTGGCACAATCTCGGGGGTAATGGAACAAGCAGAAAATGCTATGTCCGCCTATGCTTGGCCGGGCAAACATATATCGGTCTATCAGTTCTCCTATCACAATAATTGATGCATGAAAAACAAGGATTTTCCAACTTCGGCCCAATTCCGAAGTATCGTTATTAGCCTAGCCAAAAGCGGACAAAACGGACATCAAGATCAGCCATTTAGATGGTTCCATCTCCCCAAGTTAGACCCGGGGAGCCAAGTTTTGATGGCTCGAACTGACGGCGGTTAAAGTTAACCGCCGTTTTTTCTTTCCCCCCGGAAAACACGGCCCCTTCCCAATGACTTAATCTGCCATGAGCCAAATTCAAAGTCCCATCATTGGGTTTTTCAATTTGGCTGTTTGTCAGTTCGGACTTCGCGAAATCCCAAGGATTGTAAATTAATTTATCGGCATATTCTCAATTATCCTATGCCATTAAACAGCCGTTAAATAAAATTCTTAGTAGGAAGAGGTTGTTTTACTTTCGCATGAATTAACGAGTTCATAACAAAACACCATACTTTCCGGTTTTGTGACCACCGGAACGCTTTACGAGCCCAGCAATAAGCAACGGCTTCAATATAAAATGCGCGCCTGGTTTGGTCACTTCCAGCGCGGCCATTATTTCCTGTATGCCGCGAGGAGCTTCTTTCAGTAAGGCCAGCAAACGCTCCTGATTTTTGGTCAGCGGGATTGACCTGTTTCCGGTAAGGGCCCGGATAGAGTCAATGCGCTTCCATGTGCGCTCCAGCGCCTCCAGCACCGTCTCAGCGGAGTATTCAACCCAACCGGAAAGATCCCCCCCCTGAGTTTGAACGCGGCTCAAGGCCCGATAATAAGCCT
>JBAXKK010000139.1:0-2985 GCA_037137395.1 Elusimicrobiota bacterium | reverse complement strand
GGGTAGGCCGTATATCCTGTCTAATTCCTCCGTGCTCAGGGGCAGTGACGGTGGATTTTGTATGATGGCTCTGGTATCCGAGAATTGTATAAGAGTCCTGGCACAGTACGGGTTGGCTTCTTCGTGTATCATGCGGGTGGCGATAGAAAATTTAAAACGGTCGCAGGCTGCTTCCTCAAATGAGGGGATTACCGCTGAATTTTCCAAATCGAGCTCCCGGGCTTCGTTCTGGCCTAGGATATAGGCGGTTCCCCGTATACCGCGGATGTTCCTGGCGGGGGTTCCTGTTTTAAGCAGGGCGGCTATCTCCAGCACGGGCCTCTCGCCCATGCCGTAGACCAGCAAATCCGCCTTGGCGTCGAGTAGGACGCTTTTGCGGACCTTGTCTGACCAATAATCGTAATGGGCGAAGCGGCGCATAGACGCCTCTATGCCGCCGAGTACAACGGGGACATCGGGGTAGGCTTCCCTGGCGCGCTGGGCGTAGATGACCGTGGCCCGGTCGGGTCTGAGTCCCGCGCGTCCGCCGGGAGAATAGTCGTCACTGGAGCGTATGCGGCGGTTGTGAGTGTATTTGTTTATCATGGAGTCCATGTTGCCGGCCGCGACTCCGAAGAACAGGCGGGGTTTGCCGAATTTTTTAAAGTCCCCGGCGGAAGTCCAGTTTGGCTGCGCGAGGATGGCTACGCGGTAGCCGGCGGCTTCCAGGACGCGGCCTATTATGGCCATGGCGAAGGAGGGATGGTCCACATAGGCGTCGCCGGTGATCAGGACTATGTCAACATAGTCCCAGCCGAGGGTTTTTATCTCTTCCGGAGTAATTGGCAAAAATTTGCTGGCGCGCATAGGGTTCAGCCACAATTATAACATTTTGAGATTTTAAGCCCGCCATAGAAGTTGCTTCGGCAAAAAGCGGCGTTCTTTTTGTGGAGAAGAACCGGGGACGGCTTTGACTTTTATTTTTAGTGATTTTTTGTAATAATAGGGGATAGACGGGTATAGGTGAAATCTGGAGGCTAAAATGAAGCAGCTTATAAAGTTCGCGCTGGCGGTTTTAACGATGGGTTTTATGTTTAACGGGGCGGCGATGGCCAGCCCATTCTCGCATTTCAAAACAGTGCAGGACGGCTATATAAAGCCTTTCGCTAAGGATTTTGGCGGACTTATCGGCGGTTCGGATTTCAGTTCGGGCCGCACGGTTGGTTTCCCCGGCTTTGACATCGGTCTTTCGGCCGTTGTGCAGACCAAACCCAGCGACTCCAATCGGATACTCCGGAACGCACGCGTGAATGCTTTTGGATTCCCTTTATTCCAGGCTTCAGTAGGTTTGCCGGTGGTCGGCGCGGACATAGCTCTCAGGGGCATGAGTTACGCCAGCTTGTCCGTCATCGGCGGCGGTCTGCGCTATCCGCTTCTGAAAAGCGGGACTCTTACCAAGTTCATCCCGGATGTCGCTGTTTCCGCTTTCTACGACGCGATAAGCTACACCTACTTTAAAGGCAGCCACATGTCCTTCGATGTGTCGGCCTCGCTGGATATCCCGGTTATAAAGCCCTTCGCCGGGATCGGTTATGATAGGACAAAAATTGAAGTGACGGGCGTCTCTGCGGCGCTCGACGGCACTTCGGCCACCGCGACGGGGACCCGTTACACTGTGGGTTTGAAGGTGACACCCTTCCCGCTGACCTACGTCTTCGGCGCCTATAGTATACTGCACGGGGTTCCGGGCTACCAGGCAGGCCTCGGAGTAAAATTCTAAGGAATTGTCATCCCCGACTCTTTCCGATTTCCGCTTTATTTTTTACGACTCAAAACTGGAGGAATAATGGACACTGAACAGACACAAAATGCCGAAAGCCGCAAACTCATCGAGATAGCCGAGCATTACGGCGCCAATAACTATCATCCTCTGCCGATAGTGATATCGCAGGCCAAGGGCGTCTGGGTAAAGGACCCTGAAGGTAAAAAGTATATGGACATGCTCAGCGCTTATTCCGCGCTGAACCATGGTCACAGGCACCCCAGGGTTATAAAATCCCTTACCGAACAGGCGAAAAAAGTAACGCTGACTTCGCGCGCGTTCAACAACGACCAGCTCGGCCCGTTTCTTAAGGAGCTCTGCGAATTTACCGGTTACGACATGGCGCTGCCAATGAACTCCGGCGCGGAAGCTGTGGAGACCGCGCTTAAAACCGTGCGCAAATGGGGCTATAAAGTAAAAGGCGTGGAGGAAGGCAAGGCCGAGATAATAGTCTGTTCTAATAATTTTCACGGCAGGACCATCGCCATCGTCTCATTCTCAACCGAGCCGCAGTACCGGGACGGTTTCGGACCATTTACGCCCGGTTTCAAGATAGTCTCCTACGGCAACATCGACGAACTCAAGGCCGCGATTAATCCCAATACTGTCGCGTTTATGGTGGAGCCTATCCAGGGTGAAGCTGGGATAATAGTGCCGCCGTCAGGGTATCTTAAGGCCGCGTACGATCTGTGTAAAGCCAGTAATGTCCTCTTCGTCGCCGACGAGATTCAGACCGGTTTCGGCAGGACCGGTAAAAAATTCGCCTGCGATTATGAGAATGTAAAGCCCGATATGATAGTCATGGGCAAGGCCTTGGGCGGAGGCGTCATGCCCATATCGGCCGTGGTTGCCTCCAGAGAGATACTCGGAGTGTTCAACCCCGGAGACCACGGCAGCACCTTCGGCGGAAACCCGCTGGCCTGCGCGGTAGCCAGAATGGCGCTAAAAGTCCTCGTTGAAGAGAAGCTTGTGGAGCAATCTTATGAGATGGGCGAGTATTTTATGGAAAAGCTGCGCACTATCAAGGGCAAACATATCAAGGAAGTGCGCGGCAAAGGTCTGCTCATCGGCGTGGAGCTGGATACCGCCGCCCGCCCTTACTGCGAGGAACTTATGAGCTTGGGACTCCTGGCCAAGGAAACCCACGACCGCGTCATACGCTTTGCCCCGCCTTTGATCATCAG
>JBAXKK010000138.1:0-3135 GCA_037137395.1 Elusimicrobiota bacterium | reverse complement strand
ACAGGGCCCATGCCCAGGAAACCGAAAGCCACCAGACCGAAGGCAAATATCGCCGGGCCGCCATCAGCGTAGACAATCCGAGAGTGGAAACGGCGTAGGCCGAGGCCATCAGCGCGATAATAGCCATTCCCATCCAGTAGGCGCTGAAATTGCCGGCCACCAGACCAGACAGAATATTAAGCGAAGCTCCGCCCTCTTTAGAAGCGGTGACCACTTCGCGCACATGGGCGGAATTAGTCGAGGTGAATATCTTAACTAGCTCGGGTATCAGCGCGCCCGCTACGGTGCCGCAGGTGATGATGGTGGAAAGTTTCCACCACATAGTGCCGTCGCTGTTAAGTTCCGGCACAAGCAGATAGCTGAGCAGGTAGGTCATCGCTATGGAGAAGAACGAGGTTAGCCAGACCAGCATGGTGAGCGGGTGCTCGAAATTAAATTTCTTCGCGGTCCCGTACATGCCGTGAGTAATTACGCCGTTTATCCAGTAGGAGAAAGCGCTGGTCACGATCATGCCTATGCGCATGACGAATATCCAGACCAGAAGCTGTATCTGGGCGGTCTGGGAGGCGGCGGCGGCCGCGGCTTCGTCAAGCCCGCCTTTCATGAACACTTCGGGGGAAACCGCCAGCAGTATGAAAGTTATAAGAGCCACTCCGGTAACGCCGTAGGTCTCAAAGCCGTCGGCGGTAGGACCCACGGAATCTCCGGCATTGTCGCCGGTGCAGTCGGCTATAACACCCGGGTTGCGCACGTCGTCTTCCTTGATCTTAAAAACTATTTTCATCAGATCGGAACCGATGTCGGCGATCTTGGTGAAGATGCCGCCGGCTATCCTGAGGGCGGCGGCGCCAAGGGATTCACCGATCGCGAAGCCGATAAAGCAGGGTCCGGCGTAGTCGCCGGGGACGAACAACAGTATGAACAGCATCATTATCAATTCGACGCTGATAAGCAGCATGCCGATGCTCATGCCGGCCTTGAGCGGAATGGCCATGGTCGGATACGGCAGTCCTTTAAGACCGGCGAAAGCCGTGCGCGAATTGGCGTAGGTATTTATGCGTATGCCGAACCAGGCCACCGAATAGGAACCCAGTATGCCGATGATCGAAAAAATGACGATCATAAAGATCTTGAAAGAAGTCATCGCGGGATTCAGGCTGAAGTACCAGACCATGATGGAGGCGATGAAAACCCAAAGTATGGCTATAAATTTACCCTGCGTTATTAGATAGGTTTTGCAAGTTTCATAGATCAGTTCGGAGATGTCCTTCATGGACTTGTGGACGGGAAGCCTGGAGATCTGCATGGATTGAATTAGGCCAAAAAGCACGCCTAACACGCAGATAACAAGACCCCAAAGCAGGAGATTGTGCCCGGTAACTCCCATAAAAGACACGCTTGAAAGATCCGGGATCCGAAGCTCCGCCTCGCTGGCGAAAGCCGAACCGGAAGACAACATCGCATAAACCGCAACTGCCGCCAAAGCTTTAAGTTTTTGCATGTTTTACCCCTTTAATTGAATTTCCCAAAATATGCGTTGGAGCCGTGTCCGGACTATGTCCGTCAAACGACAAAAAGCACTTTTGGGAATCACAACATAAGCCGGCGCCCCGCAAGCGCGAGGACGCCGGACTTTACTTTATAACTTTGCCGAAACATCCACCGGCAAGCCGGGGCCCATGGTGGAGGATACGTATACGGACTGCATATATACGCCCTTTGAAGAAGACGGCTTAACCTTAAGCACGGCGTCGATAATGGTCTGGATGTTCTCAGCCAGGTTTTTCTCTGGGAAAGACGCCTTGCCGGCCGGAGCGTGAACTATGCCCTGAGGATCGGCTTTGAATTCTATGCGCCCGGCCTTAAGCTCCTTCACGGTCTTTAAAATATCGAAGGTCACAGTGCCGCTCTTCGGGTTAGGCATCAGTCCCCTTGGACCCAGCACCTTACCCAGTTTGGCGGCGTCTTTCATCATATCCGGAGTGATTACCAGGATATCAAAATCCATGGCGCCTTTAAAGATGGTTTCAATGAGTTCCGCGCCGCCGATCAGATCGGCTCCGGCGGCTTCTGCTTCCTTCACTTTTTCGCCCTTGGCGATAACGGCGACCTTTTTGGTCTTGCCGGTGCCGTGAGGAAGGCTGACGGTGCTGCGGACCTGCTGATCGGAATGCTTCACATCAATTCCAAGCTTCAGATGCACTTCCACTGTCTCGTCGAATTTGGCGTTGGCGTTCTTCTTGATAATTGCCACAGCTTCTTCGACTTTATATTTTTTAACCAGGTCCATGCCTTTCTTTATATTCTCTATTCTCTTACCCATTGTGTTGTCTCCTTGAGGTTCGAACGCGGCTTTCGTTGGTGAAAACCGCTCCCTCTTATTTCAGTGCTGAAGAGCTGAAGTTCTGAAGCGCTGAAGGCAGTTAAACTTCAGATCTTCAGGGCTTCAGCGCTATCGCGCTACTGAGTTATGTCCACGCCCATCGAGCGCGCGGTGCCCTTCACCATCTCCATAGCCTGCTTGATGTCTTTGGTGTTGAGGTCCACAAGCTTCTGCCTGGCCACTTCTTCTACCTGCTTTAAGGTCAGTTTGCCGACTTTGGTCTTGTTTGGTTCGCCTGAACCCTTGGCAAGGCCCGCCGCTTTCTTAATGAGGGCGGCCATCGGAGGCATCTTGGTGATGAAGGTGAAAGTCCTGTCCTCGAAGACCGTAATGACGACGGGGATCGGGATGCCCTGCTCAAGCTTTCTGGTCTTCTCATTGAATTGTTTGCAGAAGTCCATTATGTTCACGCCATGCTGGCCGAGTGCGGGGCCCACTGGCGGCGCGGGATTTGCGGCTCCGGCGGGGATCTGCAGTTTTATCATTGTCTTTACTGTTTTTACTTTAGCCATATAATTTTCTCCTTAAATGATTCGTTATTAGTGGCCAGTGGATAGTGGCAAGTGATGATACGGCAGATCCTCTGGTTCCCCTCCGTCCACTGATCACTGTTCACTGCCGTTATACTTTTTCCACCTGCAGGAAATCCAGCTCCACGGGGGTGGGGCGGTCGAAAACCGTAACGGTGACTTTTATCTTGGCCTTCTGTTCGTTCACTTCCTCCACCACGCCCATAAAATGCTTAAACGGTC
>JBAXKK010000137.1:0-3222 GCA_037137395.1 Elusimicrobiota bacterium | reverse complement strand
TGGCAGTGGGAACAAGCACGGCCTACAGCATGGTTGTTTCAACCGCCGGCAATGTGGGCATCGGGAATACAGCGCCGTTAGGTAAATTAGAAGTTGCAGGTGTCGGTGTTTTTCGACCGCAATCAATTAACTATGATGTCAACCTTCCGGATGCCGTTATGGTCTGGGATATGTATTCTGACCAGAATGCCAGTGCGGGTATTTACATGCGTATGGGTAACGGTCAGGCGAGACGGCTTTTTGGCTTTGATAGCGCCGGGACTTTTGGACTTGGCGCGACATCTAATAATATTCCCACTGTTGCAATAAGCGCCGGAGGCGGCCTTAAAGCCGGCAAAATCACTTTTAACCTCTTTACTGCCGGAGAAGCAATGCGGATCATCGATAGCGGCAATGTGGGCATCGGGACCACTTCCCCGCTTTATCGCCTGCAGGTTTCAAGCGGCGCAGGCGAGTCCGGCACCATAATGGCAGTGTCCACAGGCACCAGCAATCTGTTCTGGGTAGCGGGCGACGGCTCGCACGCGACAAAGTTTTACGGCGACGGCTCGCAACTTACCAATTTAAATCCCCTGAATCTTTCAGCCGGCGTGGCCTATCTGGCCAATACCCAGACCTTCACGGGTGGCAATACATTCACCGGCAACACCGGCATATACGGTATAACAGTCTCCTCCAACGTATCGCTTGCCGGCGTGATTTATACCAAAAACGGCAAAGTCGGCATCGGGACGACGGATCCCCAGGCGGCCCTGGATATGGGCAGCGGCGGGATTCGTTTAGGAGGAGTAACGCAGACCAGCTGGCCTTCCGGTGGTTCGGGGTCAAGCCAATGGGCTGATGTTACGGGAGGAATAAATTACGCCGACGGCAATGTCGGTATCGGTACTACGAACCCTGGTAATAAATTAACTATTTACGGCGCGGCGTCATCCTATACAAGTGACCTTGCGACTGGCGGAACCGCTATTTGCGGCACATCGCAATCCGGTTGTGATAAGGCGTTTGATAATAGCAGCACTACTAATTGGGCCGCAAATTCAGGCGGAGCTGATTGGATAGGGTATGATTTCGGATCGGGTAAGACTATTGCAAAATATACTATTCAGGCCCGCCAGGACAGCGCTCCTTCAGACCAGTCACCCAAGGACTTTACGCTGCAGGCCTCGAATACAGGCGCCTGGAGCGGAGAGCAGGTTACGCTTGATACCAGAACCGGTATAACCTGGACAAGTTTAACTCAAGTACAAGCGTTTACTCTGTCCAATTATACGGCATACAGTCATTACCGAATCTATATCACGGCTTGCGGTCCGAGCAGCTGGAATACAGGGTCGGGTGAAGTTGAATTTATGGAGTTAACCTCCGGCGGTTCGGCGGGAATTTATTTAAACGACGCCGTCCCGAGCGGCACTTCCTACACCCTTTACAACAACGCCGGAACTTTAACCTGGAACGGCACGGCTTTGGCCACCGGTGGCTCGTCTATTTCGGGCACCACCGGTTATATCCCCAAATTTACCAGCGCCAGCGCTCTGGCCAACTCATCAATCTACGAAACCGCCGGCAATGTCGGCATAGGGACGGCGAATCCGTCGCCCGTCAATTCCTCGACAATCGTTCCTAAATTAGTGGTCGCGGGCAGTGGCGTGGCACAAGGAATTCAGATCGTCCGCACAAATGCGCCCGGCGCGGGTGGTTCACAACTCATTCTATCATCGACTCGGGGGAGCGATGCGGATGTATATACTTCCCTAGTTAACGGGGATGGTCTAGGGACCTTGACTTTTAGTGGCGCCGATGGAGCGCGATATCTGCCTGCTACCAGTATCCAAACCATTATTGATGGCGCGGTCACAGCCGATAATCTGCCGGGGGCACTTACGTTTAGGACGTCTCCCGGCGGATCCAATAACGTTCTGGAGCGCATGCGTATCAATAGTAGCGGCAATGTAGGCATCGGCACCACGGCGCCTGCGGCCGGGCTGGCTGTTATTTCCGAAACCGCCAACGCATACAGCCTGGCGGTAGGAACAAGCACGGCCTCGTATCAACTGACGGTTTCAACAATGGGCGCAGTTACCATCGGAAAGTACGCTGTAATAGATAAGGGCGAGAACCCGGGACCCATTACGCTGGCTGTTTCCGATTTCGGAAACACCTTTATCTCCACAGGCACCGCCACCACTCAACATTACGATCTTCCGTCCGTCACCGCGGCCGATATCGGCGCGCAGTTTACCTTTGTAAAACTAGGCCCCGGAAAAGTTACCATACACGCTTCCATCTCGGCCTACATCTCCGACTCCGGCGCCGGCGGTACAGTTTACAATGATTCAACCATGGAAACATCCGCATGTATAACCCTGCGCCTGGTAACCGCCACAAAGTGGATAATAATCAGCGGCGACGGTAACTGGATAACCACCAATTAAAAAGGTGTAAAAAAAGGTAGCGTCTACCTTTTTGCGGAGAAAAAACGCTTATTTTAAAAGACTTTTTTAAAAATTAAAAGGTAGACGCTACCTTTTAGAGGGATGAATGGCGGGATGATGAGAAAAATAAACAAAGTCGCGATATTTTTGGTGATTTTGATAGTCGGCGTCGTCGAATCTTCCCGGGGTGCCGATGTTTCCCTGCACGCGCTTGGCAGGGGCTACGCGCTGCCCGACACCGGTCAGACGGGTTGTTGGAATGCGAGCGCAACCCCGATAACCTGTCCCGCCCACGGCGCGGACGGTGAACAGGACGGGTCATATAACCCAGACGCCAGTCAGCCCAATTATACCGACAATGGCGACCTGACTATAACAGACAACAGGACAGGTTTAATGTGGAAGAAATGCAGTGAAGGATTGAGCGGGGATAGTTGCGCCACAGGTTCAGCCAGCCAGCTAACCTGGAGTCAAGCTTTAACGCAATGCGTAGGATTAACTACCCCTGTTTACAGCGATTGGCGTCTGCCTAATATAAAAGAGCTTATGAGTATCACAAATTATCAGAACCGGGATCCTGCCGTAGACACCACATATTTTCCGGGGACGCCGAATGTTTATTACTGGTCCAGCACTAGTTATGTGCCGAGTCCTGACTATGCGTGGGATTCGTACTTCAAAATTGGCACCGGGATTAACAGCCCTAAATCCAACACCGATCACGTCCGTTGCGTGAAATGGTCGGGAAAAACTGGACCGATTTTTAGGCTGACTTAAGGTGTATTTT
>JBAXKK010000136.1:0-3287 GCA_037137395.1 Elusimicrobiota bacterium | reverse complement strand
GGCGTGCTGGATGACCGCACCTATGACCTGTTCAACAGCGGCTTTCCGAAGAAGTACATCACCGAGCTGGAAAAGCGCATCGGCCGTAAGACGTTCTTTAACAAGATGGCCGCCGGAATGGAAGCGATAGAACTCAACGCGGCGGAACATGAGCGAACCGGCAAACCTATCGTCTACGCCAGCAAATGCGATCCGCTTATCCAGCTGGCCATGAACGAGGCCGTGATCCCCGTCGCCGAGCAGCACAAGATAGCCGACATCGCCTTCGCGCTGGCAATGGAGATGGGGCTTCCCATAACCCGCGCTATAGCCCGGGCCTACATAAAGAGCGCCGGTGGGGATATTGTGCGCACCTCCAACCGGCATGACGCCGTATTGCCGATCGGCCAGAAGACGCTGGTGGATATTTTGCGCGAGAACAATGTTTGGACGGTGGCTGTAGGTAAGACCAGCGACCTGGTGAATACCTCTTATCACGCCAAAATTAAACTTAATCACGAAATGTTCATAGATCCGGCACTTGGACTCCGATTCGTCCACCCTAAGAAAAAAGACACCAATCCGTACTGCATACAGGGGACTATAAACGCCCTCGCCGGAGCAAAACATATCTATCGTCCAAAAGGAACTTTCATATTTACCAATTTAGTGGATACGGATAGCGTATACGGCCATACGCGCGATATTCCGGGCGCGCTTAAGTCCATTATGGAAATAGACCGCATAATCCCGCTCTTTGAAAGCAGGATGGATAAAGGCGATCTTCTTATGATCACCGCCGACCACGGCATGGAACATAAAGAGGATTATGGCTATCATTCCAAAGAACCACTTCCGTTTATTGCCGCGCGTAAAGGCTGTGACGGGAAGCTGGGCGGTATTAAAACCGGCGTATGTCCCGGGCTCTCCGATATAGGGCATGTTACGGCACAGCTTTTCGGAGTGCAGAAGGAATATCGGAAGATAGTTGGAGGACTAGAGGACTAGAGGACTAGAGGATATAAGAAGTGCCTTAGTGACTGATTTGTATCTTTATGGAAAATCCACGCAAATACGGGAGACCGCCTTTTAAAGTGGCACTTATACACGGCGGGCCGGGAGCTGCCGGTGAATTGGCGCCGGTCGCGGTTGCCCTGTCGTCGGAAATTTCTATTCTCGAACCCTTGCAGACCGCCGATTCTCTTGACGGGCAGGTGGGGGAGCTGAAGGGTATATTGGAGAAGGAAAAAAGCGGTCCGATTGTCCTGGCCGGGTTTTCCTGGGGAGCCTGGCTGGCTTTTATCCTCGCCGCGCGCCATCCCGGATTGGTGAAAAAAATAATCCTTATCAGCAGCGGCCCTTTTGAAGAGAAATATGTTCACACCATCACAGAAGCCAGGTTCGCGCGGCTAAGTATGGCTGAGCGCGCTGAGACGGGGGAATTGATAAAACAGGTTGAAAGCCCTGGCGCGCCCGGGCGGGCCGAAGCGTTCGCGCGACTCGGCGTCCTTCTCTCCAGAACTGACGCTTATAATCCTGAGTTTCAGGATGCCGGACCCGCGAGTCCCGATATTCTTGACGCGGATATTTTTCAAAAGGTATGGAAGGACGCTGTTCAATTCCGCCGCGGCGGGGGACTGCTCTCCTGCGCGAGCATGATAAAGTGTCCGGTGACGGCGATACACGGCGACTACGACCCGCATCCCGCCGGAGGTGTCAGGGAACCGCTTGGGGCGGTTCTTAAAAATTTTAATTTCATCCTGCTTAAGGACTGCGGACACCGGCCCTGGATCGAGAAGTCCGCGAAGCAAAAATTCTATGAGATTCTGAAGAAAGAAATCGGTTAAATGATTAATCGGAAAGTTTTAGTTGGCCCGTCTCACCGGCGGAAGCCGGTGCCCAGATTACGACGAGACCTGGATTCCGGCTTGCGCCGGAAAGACGGAATAGAAAAATCTGGGCTACCCGACGACTACCACGCGCCAACCGCTTTGCCATGTTAAGTGTTAAATTTTCTTACTCTTATTCCCGCTTACAACTTAAAACTTAATCCTTGTTGCTTATTGGCTTGCCGCGATATGCCGGGTCCACGAACGCTCTGAAAGACTGGGGGGTCAGGGCCGCCCAATTGTATTTATTGGAAGCGTTCCACAGCACCCAGCTTTCCAGCATATTGTGCCTGGCCGCGATGATTTGCGCGCGCACCTCGTGGGGGCCGTAGTTCCAGCCAAGGTTGAAATCCTGCAGATAGGGGCGAAGCTTGGCGTAGTTCGGCCCCAGGCGCTTTAGCGCGTCCTTAAGGCCGCGATCTATCACTTTGTAAGGCTGACTGTTGGGGGTCTTCAGATTATACTCTCCGGTGTAATAGTGGGAGGGATACATCATAGGGTAGATGTAATCCACGTTCCGGGCCATAGTTTTTAGATCCTGGCCGATTCCCATATCGTCCTTGGCTGTAGTAGTCAGGCCGAAGACATCCACCGACATTTTGACATTGTAATGTTTTAGCCGGCCGCGGGCGTAGACGAGAAAATCATTCAGGTTCGCTATGGAACTTTTTGAGGTGTGCTGTTTAGAATAGCGGCAGAGTTCTGTTCTGCCCTCTGTCGGGTAACGGAGATAGTCGAATTGGATCTCATCGAAACCGAGTTTAGCGGCCCGTTCCGCTATATCCAGCGTGTACGCCCAGACTTCTCTGTTGTAGGGGTCCAGCCAGGTGGCGCCTTTAGCGGCCCGCCAGACGCCGCCGTCGGGTGTGTGGACGGCCAGGTCTTTACGGGCCAGTGGCATAACCTTGTCTTTAAATACCACGATGCGGGCGATGGTATAAAGGCCGGCGTCCCTAAAATCCTTAAGCATCTCCTCCGGTTGTGAAATAGCTGGTTCGTAGGTTTTGTATTTGCGGGCCATTTCCACCCCGGGGATATAAACCTTTCCGTCTACTTCTTTTATGGCCACGACCACGGTGTTGATGACGGAATTGTTTATTTTAGCGATCAGGGCTCGGCGGGCTTTTTTTGAGCCGGATCCCCAGGAACTGAGATGAATACCGCGCACGGCCCTTTCAGAAAGTATTTTCTGGCGTATTGTGTCGGTAGAAATGGACGGGAGAGGTGTTCCGGTGGAAGCCCGGACTTCGGCTGAGACGGGGAACACTGGCGCGAGGAGCAGAAAAAGTATTGTCTTAAGCATATGAATATATTTTACAATACTTGCGTAGGCGCCGTAACAAGCACTGTGTGCATCAGGCGGCCAATACTTGCGTAGGCGCCGTAACAAGCACTGTGTGCATCAGGCGGCCAATACTT
>JBAXKK010000135.1:0-3327 GCA_037137395.1 Elusimicrobiota bacterium | reverse complement strand
AATGGTACACCTAACCCCGGCCAAACCGGTACACTTTTGGACCGGCGCTAACAAACTGACAACCTTATCGTCCACGGTGATAATTTGCTTGCGCTTAAGGCCCTTCTTCCGACATATGCTGGTAAGGTTAATTGTATTTTTATTGACCCCCCCTATAATCTGGGAGAGGAAAGCTGGGTTTACAACGATAATGTAAATTCTCCAATGATGAAGGATTGGTTGGGGAAGATTGTTGGCAAAGATGATCTTGCACGTCATGATAAATGGCTTTGCATGATGATGCCAAGATTGAAAATGTTGCGTGAACTTTTACACGAAGACGGTGCTCTTTTTATAACTCTTGATGATACAGAGATTCATAGGTGTAAGTTGTTAATGGATGATATTTTTGATGAGACTAATTTCGTTTCAAATATTGTATGGCAAGCAAGAAAGTCTGTCCAGAACGATACTGATATTAGCTTATCCCACAACCATGTTCTGGTTTATGCTAAAAACAGAAGACAAGCAGAAAGACGAATTAAAAAAAGCAACTTTAATATCTGGCATTCTTTGCCAGGATTTGTTTTTAACCCATTAGAATTGGATAAGACTAAGTTTTCGAACCCAGACAATGATTTGCGTGGGCTATGGAAAGTAACGCCTTTGGATGCGCCTGGTATCAGAAAAAATCTATCTTATAAAATAGTCAATCCGAATACTAAAGAAGAATACTACCCGCCAAATGGCAGACATTGGGGAACAGAAGAAGATAAGTACTTGGGTTTATTTAAAGATAAGAGAATTCTTTTTGGAAAAGCTGGTAAAAGCGGGCCGCAAGTTAAAATCTTTTGGAATGAAAAAAAAGAATATGGCGAAGTTGAAACGACATGGTGGGGCGATGGGGCCGCAGAATCCTATTTAGAAGATGGTGTTGATTATGAATCAGCTGTTGATTTAACGAATTATGGCACAACGACTAAAGGCTCACAACTTTTACAGGTAATCTTTGGAGGCGAAAAAATATTTAATAATCCGAAGCCTGTTGAGTTGGTGACACATATTCTTACAATTGCTTCAAAGAAGGACGCGATTGTGTTGGATTCTTTCGCAGGCTCCGGCACAACTGCTCATGCTGTTTTGGCACTAAACAAAGAAGACGGCGGGACTAGAAAGTTTATCCTCGTCCAAATTCCCGAAGAAATAGAAAAAAACAAACCGGCGTATAAGCTTGGTTTCCGCCAAGTGATTGATATTACCGCGGAGCGGGTGCGGCGAGTGATTAAGGGAGTGGGAGACGCCAAAGATGAGGTTTTGCAAAAAGGTTTTGGTGGGTCATTTAGTTATTTCGAACTCGGCAGCCCCATTGACGCGGAGCGGATTTTAAAGGGAAAGGATTTGCCGTCGTATGTGGAGATGGCGCGCTATATCTATTATGCTGCAACCAGGGAAGAGTTTAACGAGAAAAAATTAAACGAAAAAACAGGGTTGATCGGTGAAAGCAAGGAATATCAAGTATATCTTCTCTACAAACCGGATATGGAATACCTAAAATCCACCGCGCTTACTTTGGAACGCGCCGAAGCGCTCGGTAAATTCACTGGCAAAAAACGGCTTGTATTTGCGCCGGCGAAGTATCTAGACCAAGAACACCTGGATCGGCTCCATATTGATTTCGCGCAGTTACCGTTTGAAATTTATCAAAAGAAATAATCTATGGAATTGAAAGATTTTCAAGAAAAAGCGTTGGAGCGGGTGAAAAAATATCTATCCCTTGTTCGCAAAGAGCAAGATGGTGGAAATGCGCGCCATGCAAGTGGAGACGCATGGCGGGACCTGGAAAAAGACTTTTCTTTAGGGCAATACCAAGAAAGGCGTAACGGTCTTGAGCGTGATGTGCCTAATTTTGTTTTAAAAATACCGACCGGTGGCGGTAAGACATTTTTGGCCGTCAAAACATTGGATGCAATAAACGATGTTTTTCGCAAAAAGCGGACTGGACTTGTTTTGTGGGTTGTGCCAACGGCTTCAATCTATCGGCAGACCGTGCGCGCTTTAAAAGATCGCAACCACCCATATAGGCAACAACTCGATATCGCAAGCGGTGGCCGGACGCTTATATTGGAGAAGTTTCAAGGCAAAATTGACCGCTTTTCTCCGCTTGATGTGGAAGAAAATTTGCTGGTGTATGTGTTGATGTTGCAGTCCGCGGTGCGCAATAAATTTGTACAAAAGGATTTGCGTATTTTTGCCGATAGCGGTGGCTTCCAGGAATTTTTTCCGCCGGAAGATCGGCTTGACCAGCATGAAAAACTTCTTGAAACATACTCCAATCTGGAACCATTCAATGAAGTGGGCGGGTTATGGAAGCGGCAGATTAAAACATCACTTGGTAACACTTTGCGGTTACTGACCCCTGTGGTTATTTTAGACGAGAGCCAAAAGGCTTATTCACCAAATGCGCAAAGAACAATTTATGGCTTTAATCCTTCTGTGGTTATTGAACTTTCAGCGACACCAACAGAGGGGAGTAATGTATTGGTAAATATTTCCGGCAGGCAGGTTAATGATGAAGAGATGATCAAGTTGGATTTGCATATTACGCGCAAGGGAAGTCTGGCGTGGAAGGATACGCTTTGGGCAAGCGTTAAAAAAAGGGAAGAATTGGAGAAAGCGGCAATAAAAAATGACCAAAACACAGGCATATATATCCGCCCGATTTGCTTGGTGCGCGCAGAGCGTGTCGGCAAAGAACAGCAAGGGAAAGGGTATATTCATTCAAACGATGTCCGAAATGAATTGATGCGTAGAATACCGGCGGAGCATATAGCGATTAAAACAAGCGAGGAAGATGAACTCAAAGAAATTGACGATATCGGCGGCCTTATGTCCCGCGATTGTCCGGTGCGCTATATCATCACCAAGCAGGCGTTGCAAGAGGGATGGGACTGTGCCTTTGCCTATGTGCTGGCGGTATTGGATAAGACACATTCACAAATAGCGTTGACGCAGCTTGTGGGGCGCATCTTGCGGCAACCGTACGCGAAAAAAACACGCATAAAATTGTTGGATGAAAGTTATGTCTACGTTTTCCAGCAAGATACCTCCGATCTTTTTGAAGGAATTAAAAAAGCATTTGAAGGCGAAGGACTTGGGGATTTGCATACACATGTTTCGGCTGATGAAGGGTTGCATGGGTATAAAAAAGATTTTGAAGAGAAGGAATACAAAGTCCGAAAGCGGTTTGAAAAAGTGGCTGAGCAGATTATTTTGCCATTCTTTTCAATCAATGATCGTGGTAATTGGCGTAAGGTAAGGTAGTTCCGAAGATTTAGCGCAACACTTTGA
>JBAXKK010000134.1:0-3601 GCA_037137395.1 Elusimicrobiota bacterium | reverse complement strand
ATGCCCGCGGCGATATCTACTGGTCGCCAACCGGAAACCCTCGACGCAAGATTTACCTTGAGGACAGCGCAGGGATACCCGTGCAGGATATTTGGATGGATATGCGGGACGCCCACAACCAGAATATCCATATCACCGGCTATCCTACAGAGAAGAATCCAGACATACTTACAAGGATCATTAAAGCATCATCAAACCCAGGCGATATTGTATTGGATTGTTTCTCTGGGTCAGGGACAACACTTATCACTGCCGCCCAGCTTAACCGGCGCTGGATTGGAGTTGATTGCAGCGAAGAAGCAATTAAGACCACCCTTCATAGATTTGAGCACGGCTCAGCGCGAATGGGTGATTTTGTAAACAACCACCCCCAAGAAACCTTGCTCCCTTCATTTAAGGTTTCTGATTTCACCTTGTTTACTAAAAAGAATAAATCAGATAGCTATACCGTTGCAGACGCTAACACCAATAAGACCACAACAGCAAGTTTATGTCGTGAGAGGAAAGCATTGCGGTTTCAACAACAGGCTAAAAAGAAAAGACAAGTTTATGTTCATTCATAAGGCCGGTTTAGAGTTCAGGATTATATAAGATGGAAATCACAGAGTTTACCTTCCGGCTGTTATTGTTGTTTGTCCCTGGTTTACTTTCTCTCCTTATCGTCGATAAATTAACAAATCATAAAACATATAAACCCCACGAGGTTTTTATTTACACACTTTTGTTAGGATTTATCGACTATATGGCGTTGTACGCAATTCTTAACGTCTTGCTGGTATTTTGGTCTGAGTATCATGACCTCTATTTCCTTCAATCTTTGAAAGACACGAAAGCAAATCTAAATTTCTCCGAATTGTTCTTCGCGACTCTATTGGCGTTCCCTTTGGGAATCTTTGTTTCTGCAGCAATTAATCGGAAATGGTTGTTCCGGTTGGCGTATTTTTTAAAAGTGTCACGGAAATTCGGTTACATGGCTGTCGGGGATTATGTCATGTATTTAGAAGCGGAGGGTATTGAATGGGTTGTTGTTAGAGATATAAGTAAAGATTTGATGTATCAGGGGTGGGCCGAGGCCTTTTCCGATAGTTCAGAAAAAAAAGAAATCTTTTTACGAGACGTTATCGTTTATGGTGAGTCGTCAGGTAATAAGTTGTATGAGGTGCCTGGTCTTTACTTAAACATTTCGGATGCTACAGTTGAATTTGTCGGATTAAAACCAACGGGTGACAAAAAGAAGCAGGAGGGTGTATGACGGAAAAAAAGAAAACAGAAATTCGCGGCTTGCGAGAGGGTTTAATAAGAAAAGGGGGTCTAAATCAACAGCCTTCCACCCTTAGGCCACCAGCTCCCCCGCCTGGGAATCCGCCTAAACCTGCGCCGAAAAAGAAAGACTAGTGCTGGCTGAAATAAGCGTTTAGGCGGCAGGGCGGCAAAAATTGAGGGGAGCACTACGTAAACCGCCCCCCGAACCGCCCGCACCTGCGGCCTGTTCAGAGGCCGTTTCCGCCCGCCCTCCCAGGGCATTACAGCTCGTCTAAAAGCCTTATTTGGCCTCTACAAATAAGCTAAACTCATTATTCAGCATTTTGGCTCATTTATGCCCAAAACAAAACCCAAAACCCTGCCCTCCCTGGCCGCCCGCCTCAAAAAAGCCGGCATCCGCCATTTCGACCTGTTGATCCACGAGCAATCCGAAGAATGGCTGATAGAAAACTTCCGCCCCGGCCGTGAGAAAGAATATCCCATCAATGTCACCCGGCTAATACGCAACCTCCTCTGGCAGATGAAAGAAAGAATCGCGAGCGAGGAGAAACCGCCCTTCAAGGAACTGCTCCGCACCTACTGGTACATGTACGTCAAACCCACCCTGGCCCGGGCCGGCGCCCTGGCCGATG
Organism: Elusimicrobiota bacterium; assembly: GCA_037137395.1. GTDB lineage: Bacteria > Elusimicrobiota > Elusimicrobia > Elusimicrobiales > UBA9959 > YA12-FULL-51-18. The sequence goes on along the minus strand of JBAXKK010000134.1, from coordinate 1,706 downwards.
AGACAGACCAATACAAGCAGCTCTCGGAACACCTTGCCGGCCTGGTGAGGATCTACCAGGTCATGCAGTATAAAGATATCGGCTTCCGCGACGAAAACGAAGCCAACCGGAAAGTGGGCCTCTTCGCCAATGTCATCATCTTCGCCGAAAAGCTGGGCCACTTCGCTTACCTCTCGGAGCTCTTTGAGCAATACCATGTCTCGGTCATCGCCCTGGGCGGTCAGCCCTCCGTTCTGAATATCGAGTATTTCGTAGACGCTATCAAAGCGGCCAAGGTCAACCTCAGGCGTTCCTTCTACCTGTTCGGCATCGTGGACTTCGACCCTTCAGGCTGGATAATCCGTGACGCCTTCGTTAACAACCTCCGCCATTACGGCATAAAGAATATCCAGACCTTCGAGCTCGTCCACCCGGACATGCTGAAAACGCCGGAGGAAGTCATCCAGGCCCGCTACCCCGTCAAAGCCGGCCCGGAAATGACTGAGAAAAACCGGCGCTGGTATGAAGAAGTTTCCGCGCGCCATTACGTCAATATGAAACATCTCGTAGATGAGACCGGCGGCAAGCGCAAGCTCTACGGGCTCGAATCCGAGGCGGTCTCCGCGGAGCGCATCAGCCTGGAACTTGAACGCATCATGAAACCCGTCATCGGCGGCAATGAGGGGAAGTTAAAGATCTATGAGATGAATAACCTGGATACAGCCGCCCACGAGCTCATCCTTTTCAAAGCCACGCACCCGGAGGTCCCATGAAACCGAAGACCAAACCCGCAGGCACCGGCATCATTAAATTCACCTCCGTCAAGAATTACATCAATGAAGTTGAAAAGATGCGCATCGCCAAGGACGCCGTCAATAAATATATCGCTGAATTCGATGACGTGCAGGACGCAGTCATCAAAGAAGCCAAGCGCCTGGCCCTGGAAGAGAAGCGCAGCACAATCCTCAAGCCGGACATCGCCGCCGCCCTTGAGAAATACCTGCGCCGGAAGAATCTCCCCTGGACTGAAACGGCCAAAGAAGTTATTAAACACAACCCCACCGACCTGGGGAAGATCTCCAACGCCATCCGCACCTGGATACAAGAGCACGAGAAACCCCTCCAGACAGCCGGTGGCGGGCTGAACAAACTGAACCAGGGCCAGCTCGCCGCGGCAATCGCCGGCAAGTTTAACCTCCAGCTCACCGAGACCGGCGAGATTATCGACTTCCTGATAGACCAGGTCGCCCAGGACCTGCGCGCCGGCCGCCGTACCTACTTCAGAGGCTTCGCCTCTTTCGTCAAAAAGATCCACCCCGGCCGCAAGTACCGCCACCCCAAGACAGGGGAAATCATCCAGCTCCCGCCCCGGCCGTATGTGGACTTCACAGTCTCGCCCGCTTTCCTCAAAACCCTCGGCGTGACAAAGAAGGCCCGCCCGCGCTGAGCTCCCCAGTTCTACGCGCCCATATAACCGCCGCCGGCAGCGCCTGGCGCCGCTTTCCCGGCCTAAACGACCCTTCACCCCTAAACGCCTTAAAAGCGCGTTTACAGCCATTTCTGATAAAATGGCCGTTTAAATTCGCGCGAGGATGCGCCAGGACAGTGTTTTCTCGACGGGCCGGTGTCATTGCCCCCCACGTTTCACGACGAGCGCCTAGACGTTATGGTTTGAGGAAACGGCCCTTCGCGTCCAGCTGCGCCGCCTTCCCCGCTTGTGCGGTCAA
>JBAXKK010000133.1:0-3610 GCA_037137395.1 Elusimicrobiota bacterium | reverse complement strand
TCCTTGCCTGTTCTACTCTACAGGTTAAGTGTTCGGATTGCAATGCGAACTCGGGGCCTTAAAACGCGCTATAGTATTTTGCTAGAATGTTGATTGTGCGGAACGGCGCCGATGAATATTACGAATGCGCATTTGATTTTTTCAGGATATGTCTTTTATAAGCGGAGATAAAACAATATGAGCAAAAACGACAAAAAACAAAATTCTGCGGGCCTCCCTGAAGCCGCGAACGCCGCTCCAGCGGCGGTCCAGGTCAAGCCGGACGCTTCAAAAAAATATTTTTTCATATTCTGGGGCATCATCATTCTGGCGATAGCAACGGCCTGGATTCTGGCCGTAATACTTCCCGGGGTTAGTGAGTCCGTAATAGAGCGCTGGCTGATGGTGGGACTGGCCGCCGCGCTCTCCGTCTTCCTTCTCATCTACAGGTAAGGGTTAATGCCTAAATTCATAGATTACTATTCCATCCTGGGTGTGCCAAAAACGGCTTCCGAGGCGGAGATAAAATCCGCGTATAGGAAGCTGGCCATGAAGCACCATCCCGACCGCAACCCAGGCAATAAGGAATCCGAAAGCAAATTCAAGCAAATAAACGAAGCCAACGAAGTGCTCTCGGACCCCAAAAAACGCCAGACCTATAACCAACTGGGAAAGGATTGGCGCCAGGGCCAGGAATTCACGCCCCCCCCCGCCGGAAACAGGGCCGGACACCCCGGCGGCTATGAATACGGCTATCAGGAGCCGGGCGGTCAGGGTTTCGGTCAGTTCGGGAATTTCAGCGAATTCTTCAGATCCATGTTCGGCGGCGCGGGAGAAGGAGATTTTGAGGGTTATGGCCAGGGCGGAGGCAGACAGGTCGCCCAGGCGGACATGGAATCTGAGTTGCACCTTTCGCTGGCTGACATCATCAGGGGCGGCCAGCACGCTCTGACCTTCACCTATAAATCCGCCTGTCCGGACTGTGGCGGCCATGGCCGGGCAAGGAACCGCTCCTGTCCGGCTTGCGGCGGCGCTGGGCAAATGTCTGAGACCAGGGATATACGTGTTAATCTGCCCAAGGGCTTGCGGAACGGCGCCCGCATACGCCTGAAAGGCCAGGGCCGCCGCCTGCCTTCCGGCAGAAGCGGAGATTTATTCCTTAATATTTATGTGGCAGCCAATCCTGATTTTGTCGTGGAAGGCGACGACCTTGAGACGCGCGCGCGCGTTATGGCCTGGGACGCGGTTCTGGGCGCGGAAATTACGATTCCGGCGCCGGACGGAGCGGTGCGGATCAAGCTTCCTCCGGGTTCCAAGTCCGGTCGTCGTTTGCGTATTTCCGGACGCGGCATGCCAAGAAAAGACGGCTCGCGCGGCGACCTTTACGCCGTCATACACATTGATATCCCTTCCGAGCTTACGCCTCGCCAAACCGAACTGTTTAAAAAACTAAAAGACAGTGCAAAAAGTCAATAACTGAGCGCATCCACTCCGGCCGCAGACTTCTATCCCATTCAATATCCGTCGCGCCAAAACGAAGACGCCCAATAGCGTGCGGCCTATGGGCGCCTCGTGTCTTGTAACTGCGTATCGGTACTGCCGCGCTACATTAGAACTTCACATTCTCTAATTTGCTGTTCAATTCATCCGCCTGTCTGGCGCTCTTCTCTTCCAGGCCTTTCTTGAAAGGCGTGCCCATCTCCTGGATAAAGCCGTCGCCCTGCACGTAATAGATGGCCTTTGAAGTTATATCTTTAACGTCGGTGTGGACAGTCCACTTAAGCTGCACCTGCATGGAAGCCACGGGATCTTCCTGAGTGCCGACATTGGCGACGGTTGAATCCGGCACTTCGGAGATAAGGCTGACCTTGTAGCCCCAGGAAGTTATGACATTAAGCGGCTCTACGGTCACGCCGGTAAGGAATTTGCCCTTGCCCTGGAAGTTTCCGCTGTGCGTCCAGTGAATCTGATATACGACCTTTACAACTTCTATGCCGTACAGGTTCTTCATGGAGAAGGCGTATTTCTTGGTAGAGGGCTTGCTCCAGCCCTGCAGCTGGGTCCAGTGGTTTGTGCCGTACGGAACCGCGTTGGCGTAGTTGGTCGCGATGTTGACCACGGGCTGGTTCCTCTCGATGATGCCCCAGATCTTTTCGGCCAGGTTTACGATGCTGTCAATAACGGTGACGGCTTCGCTGACGCCTTCCAGTCCCAGGCCGCCGGCGTTGGGCGTGCCGGTTATGACACTCCCGAGGGGAGGGTTGATAACGGGGCCGGTTGGAGGAGTCGGAAGCTGCGCGGTGCCGGGAATTGGCGGATTGATTATCGGCCCGACCGGACTCTGAGGCAGAGGGCTGCCGTTGCCGGCGTGGCCGACGCTGCCGCCCCGGTCATCCAACTGTTCAATTTTAGCTGAAGATTCATCCAGAGTGAAGCTGCTAGGCTCGAACTGCTGAGCGTAGGCGCCGCCGGTAAAGAGCGCGCTCATAAACACCGTTATTATAATTTTTTTCTGCATTTACTGTTTCCTCCTTTAGTATTCACTTCCTGCTGCCCGCGGGTCGCGCGGTTAAAAAACCCCGGCCGGGTCGCTGAGCGGGGCCGCCGATTTAACGTTTTCTATTTTCACTTCTTCCCTGGCAAACGGGCTGGCTATCTCTTCGAAATATCCGTCGCCCTGTATATAATAGACGCTTGTGCCGTTGGATTCCTTGACCGGCGTGCCTATTTTCCACGCCGAAGTAAGCTGCAGGGAGGCAACGGGATCTATGTCTGTGCCTATGTTAGCGATTGTTGAATCGGGAACCTGGGCGGAGAGAGAGAAGCGGTAGCCCCAGGAGACATTGGTGGCCGCGGGGATTACCGTCACGCCTGTAAGGTAAAGGCCTTTTCCTTTATACTTTCCCCCGGGAGTGAACAGAACCTTGTATTTCACGTCTATAGTTTTCGCGCCGTAAAGATTTTCGGCGTAGAATCCATAAATATAAGACTTGGGTCTTTTCCATTCCGAGAGCTGGTTCCAGGCTGTGATGCCCTGGGGCACGGCCGTGGCGTATTTGGTGTCAATTTCAACCACAGGCGCGTTCTGTTTTACTATATCCCAGATTTTGGTGGCGATATTGATTATCTGGTCGATGACTATTAAGGCGCCGCCCACATCCATCCTCAGCGGCCCGAGATATGTGAAATCTTTTTCTTCGGTTGCTTCCAGCCTGGTGATTTTTATGGAGGCCGGATTTATCGTGAAATAATCAGGGTCTGTCCTGGCGTAACTGGCTTCGGATTTTGTAAAAGTCGCTTTATTGTTGCTAAGTTGTTCACCGGCGTAAAGAACGGCCATGGGGGAAATCAGGATTGACACCAACAGCGTTTTAATTATTTTATCCGTCATATGGCATTTCTCTCCGCTCGTCTCATTCCCCGGTTGTTGAGCCGTACCGAGGTACTGTCTATGTATAAAGTATAGTTAAGTTTCGCCGGTTCCCTAAGTGATAAAAGGCCCAGGGGATGAAGATATTTTGGCCCATTAATCTTTAGGCCTAAAGGCCCACGGCTGTCCCAAGAAAATGATAAGGCAGCGGCGGGTTGCTAGGTCGGGGTCCTGCCAGCCATGGGGCCCATCGGGCCTGCG
>JBAXKK010000132.1:0-3775 GCA_037137395.1 Elusimicrobiota bacterium | reverse complement strand
CCTGTTGAGGGCCGGCTGGCCGCGCATAGGAGGTGTTTATAAGATGCAGCCTACCTGCTAGTGCCAGAGCAATGACATTATAAATATAAACCGCGACAAGGGGATGTCGCGGATATAAAGAGACTGTGGCAAACAGTTTTTGCTAGTTCTTCTTAAAGTATTTGAATATGCGATCCCGGTTTTCCAATTCCTTATCGCCCTTGTAGTATATCTCTATGAATTGAATTTTGTTTTCGGCCTCGAAGTAGGCATATATTATCCGTATGCCTGACCGACTTCCTGTGCCACCAAGGGAGCGGCAGGCAAATTTGGTGGCTTTGTATATTTTGGGCTCGGTAATACCCAGGCCAGAGATGTTTTCGATGCCGTTGTTGTCTTGCTTAAGTTCGTGAAAAAGGCAAAGCTGGACAGAGATAAAAGTCTTCAGGTCTGCCTCAAGCGTGCGATAGCGCTTGGACAGTTTTTTGAGTTCCTTCTCGAACTCCGGAAGACAATCAGTCTTTATCACTGTATTCCCTTACCGAGTAGGCTGGTGTGCGATAAAAGACCGACTCGTAATCTATCTTTTTGCCATCCTCGGCGGTCATCCAGGGTACGTCCCCATGGGAGTAATCAGCTATTTGCTTGGCAGACATATCCGACAACTTGTTTATTACTTGGTCGATAACCTCGGTTTCTGCGCCGCTCAGTATCGTGGTGTCTGCTGCCCGCAGCGGGAGATATTTCTTTTGCAGATAATCGAAGTGTTTGTTTTTTACTATTACCAGGTCTTTGTCCTTCATGGTCTCGATGATTTTGGAGAATTCTACCGGAGTAGGGCCGAAGTGATTGCGGATGTATGTGGCGCCAACAAGTTGGGTTTCATACTTCTCGTAAAAATTGAAGTCTATGAAATAGAGCAACTTGTATATTACAGTTTCCCCAATATTGGGCTTGGCTCCTACTTTATTAAGGATGTAGAGCAGCACCTCTTTAAATTTCTTCACATTCCTTTGTGGAACGTTTATCCGGATTTCTTCTTTGGGCTGGGTAGGCATATCGTCCTCTTTTTCCAGGATTACCTTGGGCTCTTTGTTAAGGCTCAGTATGCTGTCCGCGTCAACGCTGAATATTCGTGTCAGCGCAACAACTTCTTCAGCGGTAACATGTCGTTCCCCGTTCTCAATCTGTGAGACCGAGGGGCGGGCAATCTTTAATTCTTTGGCCAATTGGTCTTGGCTTAGCCCGGCATTTTCTCTTAACTGACGTATTCTAAGACCTATTTGTTTATTCATGTTTGTTGGGTGGGTGTTTATAGTATAGCAGACGGAAAGAATATCTGTCAATGCCATGTCGGATAATCTTACAAAGACCAATTTGGGATGACCGAGCTATAAGCAGATTCCCGCAAACGTGCCTCCTATTGAAAATAGTATAGCAGGCCAACCCGACAACGTAGTGTCGCGATGAAAATGACTATTTTTGCTATTTTCTGCTGTTTCCCGGGTGGATATGATGATTCGGAGAGTCCACTTTGCAGAAAATATTGTGTATTTCAATGCAATATCGATTGGAGGGAAATTCGGGAATTCCGAATATTCTATAAGGGGTGTCGTTTCGGGGCGTTACGCAGCGGTAGTCAAGTATCCCTTGACAACTGAATTCCCTGCTAATTCTCCCCACGTGAAGGTGTTTGTCCTTCTGCCGCTGCATTTGTGTCGGAAATCGCGAAGAGCGCGTCGTGAAGCTGTTGCTTTCTCCATATCCGGCCTCGTTTCTCTACAGTCCGCTCTCTTATGACTTTCCAGCCGTTCCTTGCCTTGGCCGCTTTCAACAACAGGGCCGCTATTTCTTTAAGCAAACTCTTCTGAGGTGGATAGTGTCTGTAAATCTCCCATATTCTCTCCGCTGATTTCAGCGCTGGCCCTCTCGCCTTTTGCAGCAGCCTGGTATAGGCCTCGCAGGTGTAAGCGAAAAGCTCCCGGTCTATGAACCTTACGTCCAAGAACCGCTCCTGGCCCCTTTTTACGGGAAGGCCGTAATTCTCGGGCTTGAGGGAATTCCGGGGACAGTATATTCAATTAGGAATTATATGTGCTATCCCGGGATTCCTTACTTCTTTGTGAAAACAATGGTCACGCTTGCTTTTGCTTTGCCGGTTGCCTTGGCTTTATAGGGGCGCGTGCCGGAGTTTATGTAGGCGGCAAAGGCCTTGGCTGTTTCGATGGGTGTTTGTTTGGGTTTTAAGATAAGCGGGATATTCCAGCCGGCGACATGGTTGGTTGTGCCGTCGGGGCGCATATAGCGGAAGATGGAAAGCCACAAGTTTATGGTGCCGTCTATGCCAGCGTCCAGCTTGCCGGTGGCGAGTCCTGAAATTTCAACAACTCCGGGCTTTCCCCCCACCGTCACTTTTTCGGCTGTCACCACTATCGCCTGCGTCTTATCATAAGACGCGGCAGTTAACGTCGCGCCTTTTGCAAGTTCAATTTCCGGGTTATAACCGATGCGGGATTTCTTTTTCATAATCCTCCAATATTGTCAAATTGCTGAACTGACCTGCGTAAACTTTGGCCTATATATTTGTGCAATTTTCACTCAGTTGCGGTTTTTTAAATTCTGTGAGAGAACAGGACGGGGCTCTGCCGCTGAAAAATTTAATCGTTACACCTCAAGCATTGAAAGGGCCCAGGTTCGGTAGCGGAGCAAGTGTTTCCAGAGATTATCAACGTCCTTTTTTGTGTAGACTTCCCCCTCGTAGGAGACGCGGTTCTTTTCTGTAATAATCTTTTCCAGGTGGCGTGTCCCGGCTTTACCCTGTTCATCCAATACAACAACCTGATGCAGGAGGTCAACCGAGGCCATATGGTCTTCGCCTTTACTCTTCACTCCGCCGAATTTTATGGTAAGGGCGTCTGTGTAGGCTATGGCTGCGTGAACAATAAGAACCCCGGCGGCGTTGCAGTAGTCAAACTCTTTGGCAACCTCAGCGCCTTTATAAAAATTATCGGCTACGCGGATATAGTCGGATTTTTTGGATTTCGGTACGGAGACGCGGCGGTGTCTTCTCGGAGTCATTTGATTATATCCTCCAGCCGCTCTTTCAACAGGTCTATGCCGTGCGCAAGGATATTTTTAAGCAGCGGGTCGGACTTCCTGTACTTGGCGCGGGCTTCACGGGTTGTCAGTGCCCGTGGGGAGAATCTCACGCCGTATTCTGTAATGAATCTTTTCCCAAACTCGCGCGCCCTTTCTTCCAGGAGTTCCTTGTTCTGTGCGTCTGTTACAAGCAGAAGGTCCACATCGCTTCCCGGTTCATCCTCTTTTCTCGCGGCGCTTCCGAAAAGCGTTGCGGTACGCGCATGCCCCCCGAATTCTTTTCGGATCTGGAGGCGCGCCGACTCCAGAAAACTCTTTTCCGCCCGGAACAGGGGAAGCAGAGCCTCTTTTACAAGGATGTTCTCGAAATTAAGCCGGACAAGTTGTGTGTGGCCTGATCCCTGCCGTACAATAATGCCGGCGGCCTCCAGATCCCCAAGTGCCCGGCGGCACGCCTGATGAGTAAATCCGGCTGCCCGCGCGGCGGCCCGGCCGCTCATTCCCTCCCGGCTGTCTTTAAGCGCCCGTATAACAGCGATATTACTGGGGGCTGAAAAGATCAAGTTTAAGGGAAAGGTGAGAAAACTGATCTTATTAGGCATATGGATAGTATACCATCCAATTGGCTACTATACAAGCCAAAGAATTATCCAATGCAAGATGAGCATGGGGAAAAGGCCGTTTCCAACGCAAGATG
>JBAXKK010000131.1:0-3888 GCA_037137395.1 Elusimicrobiota bacterium | reverse complement strand
ATCGGGCCTGCGGCCGGCCCGGCGACTAGAGCGCCGGTTCCGCCTCGGCCCGATCTAACCCATGTCTGCCACCCCGCCGCCATCCTTACAATACAGAATAGCCACTATTTTTATCTTAGCGGAGGATTTGAGTAAGCCGGGGCGGTTGTAATGTTTTTACAAATTATTTAAACTCTTATTATATGATGATACACTGGGGTTCACGGCTTAACAGCATGAGATCAGGGGCGCTTTTGCCGCTGTTTTTCTTAGGATTTTACGCCTGCTCCCCCGGGGAAAAATTCGACTCCTCCAAGCCAGCCGCAGGACTGGTCTTCGATGTAGGAGGGCGCGGCGACAAATCCTTTAACGATTCGGCCTATAACGGCATCGAAAGAGCCCAGAAGGATTTTAAAATACCGATAGACTATATAGAACCCGGCGAAGGCGCCGACAAGGAATCCGCGCTCAGACAGCTGGCCTCAGGACATTACGGGCTGATCTTCGGTACCGGCTTTCTTTTTACGGATGACATAAACACCGTAGCAGGCGATTTCCCGGATAAAAAATTTGCCTGCATAGATTACGCCGTAGACCCTTCGAAAACTATACCGCCGAACGTCCTGGCGATTAAATTCAAAGAAGAAGAAGGCAGCTTCCTGGTGGGAGCCATCGCGGCCCTTACCACCAAAACTAACGCCATTGGTTTCGTAGGCGGCATGGATATCCCGCTCATACACAAATTTGAAGCAGGCTACCGCGCGGGGGCACTGCATGTCAACCCGAAATGCAAAGTCCTCATCGGCTACGCCGGCGTAACCGGCGAAGCCTTTAAAAATCCAGCCAAAGGCAAAGAACTGGCCCTCTCGCAGATAGGCAAGGGCGCTGATGTTATTTTCCATGCCTCCGGCTCCACCGGCTTAGGTGTCTTCGAGGCTGCCCGCGACAAACGCGTCTACGCGATAGGAGTGGACTCCGACCAGTACGCGGAAGCCCCTGGCTACATCCTGACTTCCATGATCAAAATGGTGGATATCTCTGTCTATAAAACAATTCAGGAGTATTTAAACGGCACTTTTAAAGGCGGCATGCAGGAATTCGGCCTGGCCGAGGACGGAGTCGGATATGTCTACGACCAGAACAACAAGGATCTTATAAAGCCCGAAGTAATAAAGAAAGTGGAAGAACTAAAAAAGCTGATCATCGCCGGTAAAATAAGAGTGCCGAACACTAATAGATAATGACATCTACCGAAACTTTTGCTATTGAACTTTCAGGCGTAACCAAGCGCTTCGGCAGTATTTACGCCAATAAAGATGCCTCGCTCAAAGTTAAAAAAGGCGAGATTCACGCCCTCGTAGGAGAGAACGGCGCGGGCAAATCCACTTTAATGAAGATCCTCTACGGCATGTACCGCCCAGATGCCGGCGAGATAATGGTGAATGGCAAAGCGGTGGCATTGAAATCCCCTAAAGAAGCCATAGATTTAAAAATAGGCATGGTCCACCAGCATTTCATGCTGGTGAAAACCCTGACCGTGGCCGAAAACGTCGTTCTTGGAGAAGAACCGGTAAAAAACGGCTTCTCGCTGGACTATGCCAGAGCAAAAGAAGAAACCACGCGCCTGATAAAAAAATTCAACCTGATACTGGACCCTGACGCCTTGGTTTCCGGACTGAGCGTGGGTGAGGAGCAGCGTCTTGAGATCCTGAAGATACTTTACCGCAAGGCCGATATACTCATACTGGACGAACCCACGGCTGTACTTACACCTCAGGAAATAAAATATTTTTTCGACATCATCAGGAAGCTCAGCCTTGAAGGCAAGACCATTGTGCTCATCACTCACAAACTGAAGGAAGTGCTCGCAATCTCTAACTCAGTGACCGTTATGCGTCAGGGCGCCACCGTGGCCCGGGTGGAAACCGCAGGAGCCACTGAGAGTTCGCTGGCCCAGCTGATGGTAGGCCGGCCCGTGATCTTCCAGGTGGAAAGGACGCTCAGGACTAAAGAGGAACTTGAACATAGCGACACCGCGCTTTCGGTCAGAAAACTTAAAGCCATGTCTTCAAAGGGCCATGTGGCTCTGAACGAACTCTCTCTTGAAATAAAAAAAGGCGAGATCTTCGGCATCGCGGGCGTAGAAGGCAACGGCCAGTCCGAATTGATAGAGATAATTACGGGCCTTAACCGCCCGGTTTCCGGCTCGGTAACGGCGCTTGGCAGGGACATTGATTTCTCCAGCAACTCCCCGAGGAAGATGTTTGATATCGGCATCGCACACATCCCCGAAGACCGGCATAAAAAAGGCCTGGTCCTGGACTATTCGGTGGCGGAAAACCTGATCCTCGGCAGACACCGCGAACCGGCTTTCTCGACCCCGGTGAAAATGCGGTTCGCGGGCGTAGACGCTTTTGCGGCGAAGATGGCCGGTGACTATAATATTTATCCCCCCCGGACAGACCTGCGGGCGGGCGCGCTGTCGGGCGGCAACCAGCAAAAGATAGTGGTTGCCCGTGAGCTTTCCCGCCAACCCCGGCTGATGATAGTTTCGCAGCCCACGCGCGGAGTGGACGTCGGCGCCATTGAATTCATCCATAAGAAGATCATCGAGACCAGGGACCTTGGTTGCGGGGTGCTGCTTATCTCCGCTGAACTGCCGGAGATACTTTCACTCTCGGACCGCGTGGGGGTCATCTACCGCGGCCAGATAGCGGGCGTCTTCGGCGCCGGCGAGGTCGGGGAAGAGCGGCTCGGCCTTCTGATGATGGGCGGCAGATCATGAAGCTTTCCAAAAATTTAAAGGGCTTCCTTATAAACATCGGTGTTACGCTTGCCGCGATACTCGCTTCTTTCATCGTCGGAGCTTTTTTCATACTGCTGGTAGGCGTCAATCCCCTGACAGTCTACTGGAAACTATTTGAAGGCATAGTTCTGAACCCGTACGGCCTGGCGCAGACCCTTTTCAAGGCCACCCCACTAATCATGACGGGATTGGGCATAGCCCTCGGCTTTAAAGCCAATATTTTCAACATAGGCGCGGAAGGCCAGATGGTCATAGGCGGCTTCGTTTGCGCCTGGCTGGGCTTCACTTTCGCCGGCCTTCCGCCGTTCCTTCTGGCGCCGCTCTGCATCCTGGGCGCGTTCCTGGGCGGCGTTCTCTGGGCCGCTGTGCCGGCCGTGCTCAAGGTCAGGACCGGAGCGCACGAAGTGATCACCACCATTATGATGAACTTCATCGCCCTGGCGCTCACCAATTATCTGATAACCTATCATTTTCACCTTCCCGAAACCGTTCACACTCAATTAACCGCGCCGGCCGCTTTCCTGCCGAGGCTCGACCAGTATATCTCAGCTTTCAAAGGCTCTCCGGCCAACGTGACGCTTTTTCTGGCCGTGGGGCTGTGCGCGGCCTTCTGGTGGCTGATCTGGAAGACGCCTTACGGCTACGAGACGCGCGCCATCGGCCTCAACCCTTCAGCGGCCGAAACCGGCGGCATAAACATCAAGCGTAATATCCTCCTTACTTTCCTGATATCCGGCGGCCTGAGCGGGCTGGCGGCGACAAACTTTATAATGGGGTACAAACATTATTTCGAAGAAGGTTTCTCGCAGGGCGCAGGCTTCATGGGCATAGCGGTGGCGCTGGTCGGACAAAACAACCCTTTCGGGATCATTTTCGCCGCGCTCCTGTTCGGGGCCCTTTCGCACGGCACGCTGGTCATAAACGCCATGGTTCCTAAGGACATAATACAGATACTGCAGGCCCTGGTCATATTTTTTGTTATTTCATCCAACTTGCTGATTAAAAAATATATAGCCAAAGACCGATCATGAACGAATTCCTGCAAATATTCACGCTCGCACTGCTAAGCACGACCATCCGAATCTCCGTGCCGTATATTCTGG
>JBAXKK010000130.1:0-4173 GCA_037137395.1 Elusimicrobiota bacterium | reverse complement strand
TATGGCGGGGTCGACGGGATTCGAACCCGCGGTCTTCGCCTTGACAGGGCGACGTGTTAAACCAGGCTACACCACGACCCCGCCATACAGCCGATAAAACAAATTCAATTAAAAGAGCATTAGGTTTCCGCTATCTTGCGGTCTACCCACCATCACTATGGTGGGTCGTGTTAAACCAGGCTACACCACGACCCCGTGGCACATCGTATTACTAGGATATCAAAAAAAGAAATAACTTTCCATAGGTCTGTTTATTTCAGCAGGCCGGTGGACATTAAAAGCGCGATGACGATGCCGATTATGGATTCGCCGGCGATTACGCCTGAGCTGGCCGGGATTATGTATTTTTCGGCCACGGGCTTCCAGTTTTTCTCCATGATAAGGGCTATGGCGCCGCCGATGAACATGGATAGAGAATTCCAGAACGGTATAACCATGGCCAGGCCCAACCCCATGGCTGAAGGAATATATTTTTTGCGCTTGGGCATTGCCAGTTCAAGCATGGGGATAGCTATGCCGACTAAGCCGCCCACAAGAAGTCCGAGCTTCGCGGTCGGGTGCAGGGAATGGATGCCGTTGGACAGCAGCCGCGCTACCGCCGCCCAGACCTGGGCTGAAGGCGCCGGCCATTGATCCGTGCCCAGGGAAGCCGCCGTGGGAACAAGGATATAAAAAGCCGGGACCACCACAAGCGTGCCGGCGAAGATGCCGAAGAACTGGGCCAGGAACTGCTGACGGGGGTTCGCGCCCAGCAGATAGCCGCTCTTTAAATCCGTAAGCAAATCGGCGGTGGCTCCGGCCGCGCCGGCTGTGACCGATGCCGTCATGAGGTTTGTGGTCATGTTGGAGGGGGCCAATATGCCGAAAGTAAGCTGGGTGATCTTGCCCATAGCGCCTATAGGCGTGATATCCGATTCTCCGGTGGCGCGCGCCGCCACTATGGCCAGGAAGAAGGTCAGGATCACTGCTATCAGCCCCATCCACCAGGAAGTCTGGAAGGCGTAATGCAGGACCATAATGCAGCCCAGGCCCGATAAGGCGGTGCCGGTGAGGAACCATGTGCCGGGCACTTCTATATGAGCTAGAGGGTCGGCCACGGTGTCCGGGCGTTTGTGGAAAATATTGATGAGTCCTCCGAAGGCCCGCAGCACGGTTTTCCATTGAAGGGCGAACATGAACAGTCCGGAAGTGACCATTATTGACGCGCCGGCCCAGGTGCTCCACTGCACTATAGCCCTGTATCCGAGCTTGGTTGTGTCTATTGCTCCGGCCTGCGCGGCCCATGGGGCCAGCACGCCGAAATTTATTATTGCGCCTAAGAGAAGCGACCAGGCGACTTTCCAGCCTATGATGGCTCCGGCCGCGATCATCATTGCGCCGACCTCAAAAGAGAATGTCCACTGGGACATGGGAAAACCTTTAAGAGTTCCGGGGAAAGCTATGGAGGGGGGCAGGGCTATTTTTGTCGGCATCCAGGAGGGATTGCCGAACCAGGAAGATTGTATGCCCGCGTCGCGCATCCAGGCTATGAGGGCTCCGAAAGCGCCGGCCATACCGAGAGATTTAGCTTTGTCTGCGGCCTCCGTGCCTTTTGCGTGCAGGCTTTTAAGGGTTTCCGCGGCCGCGATGCCGCTTGGGAATTTGAGCTGCTCTATATTTATCATCTGCCTCTTCATCGGGATGGCGATAAATACGCCCAGTGCCGCCAGGAAAATGGTCCAAAGCGTAAGTATTGTCCAGGGCATGTGTACGCCGGTGATGATGAGGTAGGCCGAGATAGCCGAAACCATTGTGCCGCCGGTGGAGTAGCCGGCTGAAGAAGCTGTTGACTGCATGCAATTGTTTTCAAGTATGCTCATGTCGGTTTTGAACAGGAAAGGCAATGCAGCCATGAGGGTTTTCCAGATAGTGTAGGAGAGGATGCAGGCGGTGATCGCCACGCCCAGCCCCCAGCCGGTCTTAAGACCTACATAAAGATTGGATAGCGACATGAAGCCGCCAAGGAGAGCGCCCATAACAACGGAGCGCAGCGTGAGCTGCTTCATGGTGTCGCCCTTGTAAACTTCGCGATACCATTTCAGTTCTATCGCTTCCGGGGTCATGCCGGCCACATGGGGATTTTCTTTTGGCTCGGAGATGAGTTCTATCCCTTCCTCGGTACGCATCTCTTCTAAAGGCAGATCATCGCGTTGGTCGGTGTTCATTTTGTCGGCTCCCTTTTAATTTTAAGGTTACAACCTGTAATTTTTGCCGTAAGCCATACGCCATAAGCAGTACTCAGAAAAAAGAACTTTAGGGTTTTCAGAGAATTCGGTAAAGCTTAGTGCCTATGGCTTATGGCGGGCGTTGCGCCCTTATGGCTTATGGCAACTATAAATTGTTTGCGCGGTACAGGATTTGGTCACAGGTTCCGTCTTCGCCGTCGCTCAGCCGGCCCCGCGACCCCGGCTCGCTGCCGCCGCCTGCTGGCTTGGCAACGCTCCGCCTTTCAAATCCTGACACGAGTCAAGCAGTTGACTCGTTTACCGTGCCTTATGAAATTTGGTGCGCGGTACAGGATTTGAACCTGTGACATCCTCTGTGTAAGAGAGGCGCTCTACCGCTGAGCTAACCGCGCATTAGTCCTTAATTATACTAGATAATTTACGTATTTAGGATAGCGTCGTAATCGCTTGGTGTCTGCCTGGGGCGTAAAGTTTTGGAGATTTTGACCCAGCAGTTGCAATTAACTTTAACCCACGGGATTTCTAAAAAAGTGCGACAGTATATGCTATAAGCTAAACCGACATCCATGTCCCGCACCGGAAAACAGCTACTCACTTCAAATGGCCCCCCTTGCCAAAATGCCTTTTGCGTGCTATGCTATACCAGTAGTTACCAGTATTATGGTAATTGTGAGTATATATGAACTTCAACAACTTCAAGGCAGCTATCAAAGAATTACCCGTGTTCACGGGCAAGGACGCCGCCAGGCTTGGTGAGCGCCAGACCATGTATAACCAGTTGAACAACTGGCGGCGCAAAGGACTGATCATTCAGTTAAAACGCGGACTGTATGTAATAGGCAAGGCAGACCGCAAGGTTGAGCCCAGCAACCTGTTCCTTTCAGGGCAACTCTATGCCCCCTCCTATGTTAGCCTGGAGTATGCTTTGGGACTCCATGGCCTGATCCCCGAAATGGTGACAATAATTACCGCTGTTACGACTAAGAACGTAGCCAGCTTTAAAACTGAACTGGGAAACTTTGAGTACCAGCACATCAAGCGCGAAGCTTTCAGGGGATTCAAGGCCGCTAAAGACCCAGTTGGCCTAACCTATTTCCTAGCGGAGCCAGAGAAGGCCATTGTTGATTTTATTTATCTAAATCTCCCCCGCTTCAAAAGAGGCGACCGTGAGGTATTCACCCAGTCCTACCGGTTCCAGAATCTTGAGGCACTTAGCCTAAAGAAGCTAAAGACTTATGCCGGTCTGTTTGCCACTCCGAAGCTCGTAGACGTAATCAACGAATTCTGTCGTTTTGCCAGGGAGGCCTCCTGATACGCATAGCGCCTGACACGGCACCTACGCATGTATTGGCTCGAAAGTTATGATTGAAGTCTTGAAACAGCAAATCAATGGTTCCATGTCGCCGGAGGAACAGCTCAACCGTACCAGGGAGTTCCTGCAAATCATGGCTCTGAAGAACCTGTCCGACCAAAACGCCTTTGACAGCATCGCGTTTACTGGCGGCACCGCCCTAAGGATTCTGCATGATATCCGACGCTTCTCCGAGGACTTGGATTTCTCGCTCGTCGCCGCAAAGACCTACGACTTTAAAACGATTACCGCCGGGCTGGTCAGGCATTTCAAGCTGAATAACCTGGAGCTGGACTGCAAACCGAAGGTGGAAAAGACCGTGCACAGCGCCTTCCTAAAGTTCCCAGGCATCCTGAGGGAACTTGGTCTGGGTGCTTTTGCGGAACAGAAGTTATCTATTAAGCTTGAGGTAGACACCAATCCCCCCAAGGGCGGACGGGTGACCGAGACCACCCTAAATAAGACCTACATCTTCAATGTCAAGCACTTCGACCTGCCATCAATGTTTGCAACCAAACTCCACGCCTGCTTCTTCAGAAAATACACCAAGGGACGCGATTTCTACGACCTGGTCTGGTATCTGGGCCGGAAAGTCTC
>JBAXKK010000129.1:0-4208 GCA_037137395.1 Elusimicrobiota bacterium | reverse complement strand
ACCTGACCAAGCTTCTGGAGCTCATAGCCGATCAGGTAAAGCGGATGCTGAACGGCGACCGCTGCTCCGTCTTCGTCCTGGATCGGCAGACCAACGAACTCTGGTCAAAGATAGCGCAGGGCATGCAGCAGACAGAGATCCGCGTCCCCTTTAAGAAAGGCATAGCGGGACATGTCGCCGCCACCGGCCAGATAACCAATATTACCGACGCCTACACGGACTCCCGTTTCAACCATGACCTGGACATGATGACAGGCTATCGCACGCGCAGCATCCTGGCCGTCCCTCTCAAGGATGCCGCCGGGCACATCATAGGCGTATTTGAGGTCACAAACAAAGAGGAAGGCGTCTTTGACGGCGAGGATGAGGGCATCCTCCAGCTCATGGGCTCGCTGGCCGCTTCGGCCATTGAAAACGCGCAGCTTTACGAAAGCCTTTCAAACTCACAACTTGAAACCATATACCGCCTGGCCGTCACTGCGGAATACCGCGACCAGCAGGACACAGCCATACACTTGCGGCACATAAGCGAATACTCCGCCCTTATCGCGCAAGGCATGGGGCTGCCTGAGCGCGAAGTGGAAAACATCCGGTACGCGAGCCCGCTGCACGACATCGGAAAGGTGGGAATATCGGACGCCATCCTACTTAAGCCCGGCAAACTTACTCCTCCGGAATTTGAGGAAATGAAGAAACACACCCTCTACGGAGCCAAGATACTAGCTAACGCCGAAAGCATGCTTCTGCAAATTGCCTGTAAAGTGGCCGCCTCGCACCACGAAAAATTCGACGGCACGGGCTATCCGGCCAGGCTCAAGGGAGAACAAATTCCGATCTACGCCAGGATAGTTTCGGTGGCGGATGTTTTTGACGCGCTCTGCATGCCCAGAGTCTACAAGCCGAAATGGGACCCGGATAAGGCGCGCGAGTATATTCTTGAGGAAAGCGGAAAATCTTTTGATCCGGAAGCAGTTAACGCCTTTATGCGCATCTACGGCGATGTAATAAAAATTTACGCCACATCAGACGGCAAAACCACCATAATTCCCGGCATCACAAAAGAGCTGCACAAGCACAGCATATAGAGCCATTTCATCCAGTTTCACTTTTGAAGGCTCAGATAGGTGTTTTTTTGGTTTTGCTCTAGATTTTAATTTTAGCTATGGCGACGCTTGTAAGCAGGAATCCCCCGCCTATCACCAGGTAGATCAGCGCCCCCCATATCAGCGGCACCTGTGTTATCAGGAAAGCGAAAACAGAAAATATAAGCGCGGCCATGGCCGCCAGGAACGTCACCCGGTGACGGGAAAAACCTATCTTCTCCAGCCGCAGAGCGAAATGGTCCCTGCTGCCGATAAAAGGCGAATGCCCGCGCCGCAGTCGCATGACCGATACGAATAGCGTGTCATAGATGGGAATAGCTAGAATAAAAAGCGGCGCGTAAACGCCTAGTGGATTTACCGAATCGTATTTTGTCCCCATCGCCACCAGAGCAAGAGTAAAACCGCACAGAAGACTTCCGGAATCTCCCATAAATATCTTCATTTTTTTGGAAAAATTATAGGGCAGGAAACCCAGGGCGGCCCCGGCCAGGGCGACCGAAGCGACATTGACATATATAGCCTCCGAAGGAAAAGCTATAAGAAGGAACCCAAGCGCCGCCATCACCGCCTGGCTGGCGGATAGACCATCCATAATATCTATAATATTGAAAGCGTTGGATACTCCCACGATCCAGAGCACGCTAAGGATGAAGGAAAGATAATCCGGACTTATAAAATTTATTCTGATACCGGAAAGCACCGCAAAAAAAGCCACCGCAAACTGTATAAAAAATCTGGTCCCGACCCGCAGACCTCCAGGCTTTTTGAGGTCATCTATCAAACCCAGCGCGAACATAACGAAGCCGCCACCCAGAATAACGCGCAGGTCGCGCAGCGTGCCGGTAGGGAAGGAAGTGTAAAACCTCATAAAAACCAAACCGGCCGCGAAAGCCAGAAAGATGGCCGCTCCGCCTAACAACGGAGTGGGATGCTTATGGGTCTTTATTCCGGTAGTAGGCGCGTCAACATGGCCGAACCGCAGCGCGAACCACCTCAAAATCGGTGTCAGAATAAGCGCGAGCGCTAATGGCACCAGAAAAGCCAGCAGGTAAAGTTTTAAGCTTTCTATCAAATCGTGCACGTGGGAACCTCGCAGTTAACTACGATTGAAGATTCAACTCGTAAATCGGCAATCGTCAACCGTCAATCGTGAATAGTCAATCGCAGATCTTAAATTTTGAATCTTAAATCTTAAATCTTGAATCTTGAATCCTATAATCTTGAATCCTATATGTCTACGAACAGACTCTTGAGCCGCAGTTCAAGTATCTTAAGCACGCCCTTCACTGCGTCTTTATAATTTATCTTCTTGCCTTCCAGCCTTGATCTGGACGCGTAGACAATAGACACTTCTGTAAATTTATATTTTCTGAAAGCCGTCTTGCAGGATATTTCAGCCTCTATCTCAAAACCTTTGGAAACAAGGTCCAGAGAGCGCAGCAGGGGAGTCCTGAAAGCCTTATAGCAGGTATATGAATCGGTCATGCGCGCGCCGAATAGCAGATCAATAAGGAGTGTCAGAAACTGATTGCCCCAGAGGTAAAAGATATTATAAGTCTGCGAACGGCCGGAAAGCAGCCGGGAACCGTAAACCACGTCAAAACCGCCCTCCGTTATCGGCCGCACGATTTCCGGGATATACGCTGGGTCGTACTCCAGATCCGCGTCCTGAATAATAACAATGTCACCCGCGGCGGCCTTAAAACCCGTCAACAAAGCCCCGCCTTTACCCGTGTTAGCCGCGTGTTTTATCACTTTAAGCTCAAAAGGGAAACTTTTTTCGGCAGCCGCCCGGTCAAGCCACTCCCTCGTTCCGTCGGTGGAACCGTCGTCCACAACCACAACTTCCTTGTCGATGTTAAGGCCCGCTATCCTCTGCAGGATCTCAGGAAGGGTCCCCATCTCATTGTAAGACGGTATGATAATGCTCGTTCTCATTATATTGATTATAACAAATATCAGATTGCGGGGAGGCCGAGAGACCGGGGCCCGGTGTCATTGTCGCCCGGTGGATATTTTTATACAATGGTGATAAGGATTCCGGATTGAAGATTTCAGATTTTAGATTGCCGGAATCTCCTGATCTTAAATCTGGAATCTTAAATCTTGAATTATCAGTGCACACGGAGACTAACATGAAAGTACCAATGGTTGATATGCTGGCCGGTTATCCCCCTATAAAAGATGAGATAGAAACAGCTGTAAAAAATGTCTTCAATAAGGCCAATTTTATACTTGGCGAAGAAGTTTCTAAATTTGAAAAAGATTTCGCGGCGCACAACGGAACCAAATACGCGGTAGGCGTGGCCAACGGCACCGACGCCCTGCGGCTTTCGTTGCTTGCAATCGGTATCAGGCCCGGCGACGAAATAATAACGTCTCCCTTCACTTTCATCGCCACCAGCGAGACAATAAGCCAGTGCGGAGCCGTGCCGGTGTTCGCTGATATAGATCCCGTAAGCTACAATCTGGACCCGAAATCTGTTGAGAAGAAGATCACCAAAAAGACAAAAGCAATCCTGCCTGTGCATCTCTACGGCATGCCCTGCGACATGGACGCCTTCACCGCGCTGGCAAAAACTCACAACCTCAAGATCATAGAGGACACCGCGCAGGCTTTTACCGGCAAATATAAGCTGGGCGGGACGGAGTGGAAATACCTGGGCGCCATAGGCGATTGCGGCACCTATAGCTTCTTCCCGGCCAAGAACCTGGGCGCCTTCGGCGACGGCGGGGCCGTTACTACAAACGACGAAAAAATATACGAGGAGCTCAAGGCCCTGCGCAACCACGGCAGCAAAGTGCGCTACATGCACGACATGGAAGGCTTCAACTCCCGCCTGGACACCGTGCAGGCAGCCGTGCTTTCCGTGCGCCTCAAGCATGTCGAGAAGTGGACAGAGATGCGCAACGCTGTGGCCGCCAAATACGCCGCGGCCCTTAAGGATGTCTGCGTCACACCCGTCGTACCGGCCAACGCGCGACACTCCTTCAACTACTACACCATACGCTTCGACTCCAAGGCCAAACGCGACAACGCGCAGAAACATCTGACCGAACAGCAGATAGCCAATCAGATCTACTACCCGATAGCGCTGCACCTGC
>JBAXKK010000128.1:0-4288 GCA_037137395.1 Elusimicrobiota bacterium | reverse complement strand
GTTTTGGGTAGTTGGGTAGTTGGGTAGTTTCCCCTTTGGGATGTTGAGAAGTAAAGGAGGTAGTGGTGCATTTGTGCACGAAAGTAAGTTTTTCAGTTTTTTCGCTCATGGTATTATCTCTTGATATAAAAAATCTCATCACAGTCCCACGTAGTCTAACAGATGGGAATTATTTTGCACAGAACACGAAGTCATAGGAACATATGTTCCCCTGACTTCGTGTTCCGCTGCGGTTGCATATGCGCGGCATAAATTAGGATGACTTTTTTGATGTAGAAAATCTCCATCACATTCAGACACAGGTAGTCTAACAAACGGGGATTATTTTGTAAGTAACACGATGTTATAGGAACACATGTTCCTATAACTTCATGTTCCCTTGCAGGGAGAGAACAACCTTGCGACAAGTAAACGCAATGACCCAGTCATAAATTAGCCCCGAAAAACATACAAAAACAGTCTTCCTACCGCGACAACATGCTGTCGCGGTGGCGCTGTATGCTATATACAGGAGCAACGCATTCGCCACCGCTGAAACCCACGGTAAGTGTTTTTTTAAAGGAGAATTATTTATGACAAGCAATGAACCCCAGGTTAAAATAAAAGGCAGAGTGCTGAACATATCAATCGACAGTTTGACCCCTCTTGAAATAGCTACCATCTCTAGTCAGGTGGAGGAAAAAATCAACGATATCGAGGGGAAAAGTCAGGAGGCGGATACCTCCAAACTAGCGTTGATGGCTGCTTTTGAATTTGCCATCGAGCTTTATACCATTAAACAAACATCAATGAATGTCACCGAGGCGAACTCTAGAAAGATTGATGAAATGGCCGACAAACTCGAGAGAGCTCTGCATAAAAAACATTGATATGCATAAAATACTGCGGGTGACCCTGACAGAATAAGGCTGGCATTATTTAGGGAGCCTGACTTAATGTTTTCCCCCGACACCCGTCAGGATAAACCGCCAGGCCCTGGCGGGGGTAATCAGAGAATCTTGCGTAGATGCTCAAGTATTCTAACCATAGCCAGCGTGTCTTGGCCGCAGTAGATTCTCAGGGCTTTACTGGTTTTTCCCATCTCAGCTTTGGATAGTTTCCCTGAAAGCATATTAAAATAGGCCAGCTGCGCGTCGCCACCGTTGGCCACGGCCAGGCCTTCATAGGTCATATCCGGGATAAGCGCCGGCAGAACTTTCTTTAGTGAGAACCTGCCATGACATTGCGGGTGCACATAGGCCCGCTCCTGGAATGGCTTCATAAGATCCTCAATCCGGCCGATAAAAGCCAATAACGCGCTGCTATACGCTGGGAAATCCCTTGCAAGCTCTTCTATCCTCTTAGCTTCAAAAGACGCGTTATAAGCCAAAAGTGAACCTTTGGGGCCTATGTTCTCCAGCATAAAGCTGATAAGGCCGGGCCTTGGGTCTTTTTTTCCATCGCCAAGGTACTCAAAATGGCGTGGCTCTGCGCCCGGCTTGTCCTGAACATGAAGGGAAAGTTGGAACGGTATCTGCTGATAGGGTCTTGAACCGTCATAAATCGGAAGCCCCGGCATTATGGTCTCAAAATCCAGGTGGTATAGTGGGTACTTAATTTTTTTTATAAATTCAGATATCTTTGCCTTGGCCAACACAGTCTCGCCGGTTTTCTCTACCCTTAAGGCGAGCTTCTGCCCATCATTCAGGTCAAAGTTATCCGGCACGTCCCTGAAGTGTAGTATCCCCATAGCTTTTAGAATATTTTTCTTTTCCCAACTCAGGCGGGGGATATCGTAAATGGAGTGTTCCGGAATACCCTTCCAGCAATGGTCGCAGAAGTCACATTCATACGGGGCGGAACAATGTCGGCCTATGGAGATTTCAGGCGCGTCGGCGGAGGAAAGGGTTTCCATAAACTTCTGGAGGTCCTGGCTTATCTCGGCCACAATGGCGGTGGTTTCTTTGGTTATATCCTGCCGAGCGAAAAACTTTTTTGCAGTTATCAGACCGTTTTTCACAAAAGTATTATCTATGTGCATTAGTGCCGCTTTTTTAATTTTTAGCCCGGCCCCTTCCACAACAAAGCGTTGTATTGCCACGTCCTGTAAATATTCATCCTTGACCTCAGTTGCGCCCTTAACTTCGATCAAATCCCAGGAGTCATCCTGATTTCGCTTCAGTATGTCGCACCGTACCAGCACGTTATTAAAAACAAAAGCACCCTCGTATATAACCTTGGCGCCGCCCTCAATAAGTTCAGAGGTATGCTTAATGGCCTGCGGGACATGCTTATAGTCAGCATCCACAAGTTTGCCGTCCGCGAAGTATTCACGAGCCAGATCACCGATAGCCTGCCCTTGGTCAAAAATCTGCTGCTGTGCCGGGTCAATTTGGGGAATAAGGTCTTTTCTGTAATTATATAGCCAAAGCCTTTTAAGGCACTGCCGCCCCATCATGAACTGCGATTTAGAGATGCGTTTGGTAAACATAAATTTTCTCCTTGCCCCTAATAGTATAAAATATTACCGCGACAGCATTGTGTCGCACTATTTTGGGACACAAATGATTCGGACCGCGACATGACCCTGTCGCGGTAGGCCTTTATAATCTATATATGGGCAAAGTTATTGTGAAGAGGGAACTTTGTCCTGTTGTTTTGTGAGTGCGGGGTTTTTTTATAGAGTATACTTATGCAATCTGTGATAAAAGTTACGGATCTCCGCAAAAATTACGACGAACTGCGCGCCGTAGACGGCATTGATTTTGAAATAAACCGGGGAGAATGCTTCGGCCTGCTGGGCCCGAACGGCGCCGGCAAAACGACCACCGTAAAAATGCTCACCTGCGCCCTGCCCCTAAGCGGCGGCGATATAACTGTGGAGGGCATGAGCGTCACCAAAGACCCGCGTGGCATAAAATATATATTGGGCGTCTGCCCCCAGGAGATAAACCTGGACCCCGATTTCTCGGTTTTAAAGAACCTTATAGTCTATTCCCGTTATTTTGACATACCCTACGCTGAAGCCAAAAAGCGCGCCGAAGAACTGATAAACCGCTTTCATCTGCACGATAAACTGGACCGTCCAATAGAGGACCTCTCCGGCGGCTTGAAAAAACGGCTGCTTATGGCTCGCGCGCTGATAAACAGGCCCAAGGTGCTTATCCTTGATGAGCCCACCACGGGGCTGGATCCGCAGTCCCGCCGCCAGATATGGGAAGAGGTGCGCGGGATGAAGAATAATGGCTTAACAACACTCCTGACCACGCATTATATCGAGGAAGCCGAATTGCTGTGCGACCGACTTGTAATAATAGACGCGGGTAAGATTGTAGAGCAGGGAACGCCGATGCAGCTTATAGAAAAGCATCTTGGCGGAAAGGGAAATCTGGAAGACGTGTTTCTGAAACTTACTGGGAAGCATTTACGTGATGAATAACGCTTGCATATTAAAAAACATCTCCTATCGCGCCTGGCATATGTGGCGGCGCAACATTGATATATCACTGGTCACCTGGAAGACCAATGTAATCCCGCCGCTCATTGAGCCGGTGCTCTACATACTGGCCTTCGGTATCGGCCTTGGTGCCTATGTGCAGAAGATAAGCTTTGACGGCCAGGCTTACAGCTATCTTGCTTTCCTCGCCCCCGGCATGATAGCCGTGGGAGTAATGTTTCATGCCACTTTTGACACCATGTATGGTGCCTTCGTGCGCCTGCGCTATCAGAAAACCTTTGACGCCGTAATTACCACGCCGCTCTCGGCAGAGGATATACTGGTCGGCGAGATTCTTTCGGGTGCTACCAAGGGATTATTCGCGGGGGCCGCCATACTGCTTATAGTTACGCTGTTCGGCTTGGCCTCCTACCCTTCAAGCCTGGTTGTTTTGCCGCTGTCGGCGCTTGCGGGGATTATGTTCGCGTCTTTCGGACTGCTGTTTGCGGCCATGGCACCTTACATAGATAATCTGAACCTGCCTATTTTTCTTTTCATCAACCCGATGTTTCTGTTCAGCGGCACTTTCTTCCCGCTTGACGGCATGCCAGCCTGGGTGAGGCTGGCGGCGAACCTCCTGCCGCTTACACACTTGGTTAACATTACCCGCGCGGCCACCTTCAACTGCCTGAAACCGGCACTACTCTGGGATCTTCTTTATATATTGATTTTAACCGCCGCTATCGCCTATTTCTCCATCCGCAAAATGAAAACCCGGCTGATAAGGTAGGCCTTATAAGCCGGAAAAGAAAGTGCCAGCAATGAAATGGTCGGGAAAAACTGGACCGATTTTTAGGCTGACTTAAGGTGTAT
>JBAXKK010000127.1:0-4303 GCA_037137395.1 Elusimicrobiota bacterium | reverse complement strand
CTAATAATAATAAGACCGAGGCAGAGGTTCGGGGCCCGGTTCAGAGTGTTTCCACGGCCACTATTTTTTCAGACGCCCAGGACAAATCCGCGGCGCAGCCGGCCGCTTCGGTTCCCATGGCGTCCGAAGGCGCCGTCTTTAAGGGCGTGCCGGCCCAGAAGACCGTCGCCGCGTTTACTGCTCCCGTATACGGCGCGGTATCAATGGCCGCTGCCGACCCTCAACTTTTAATTCAGTCTACCGCCGCAGCGGCTCAGGTGAAGAAGACTCCTTCCGTTTCAGCTCAGACCGCGCGCTGGTCTTATTTTAATCCCAAATCCGATCGCGATCCGACCATGACCCCGGCGGACTATCAGGCTATACGTGAAAACGAGCGGCAAAAGCTTGAGAATGAACGCAAGTATCAGCTGAATATGCGTAAACAGCGGTATGACGACGGGGAGGGCCGCATAAAATTGCAGGGCATAGTCGGAAACAGCGTGATAATTAACGGCGAGATGTATTCGGTCGGCGACACCGTGATGGGGGTTAAAATCCTTAAGATAGGATCCAATTATCTTATTGGTGAGCATAATGGAAAGAAGTTTAAGAAGATTTTGAAGTGATTGATAATAGCTGCTCAGGGGTAAGGTTGGCGAGACCGCGGGCGTGAAGCATGAAAGCGGACTGGCGACATGCAGTTCAGACGACCTGAATAGCTGTAAACAATATGCAAATAACGGAGGTTATATGAAAAAGCTTAGGATTTTGCTGACTCTCTGCCTGCTGGCCGAACAGTGCGTTGTGCCGGTGGCCGCGGTTTTCGCGCAGGACTCCCAAACCCTGGAATCGGATAAGAATTTTACCCAGGATCTTCAGGGACCCTCTTCCGAGGATGGCGGACCCATATTAAATCACCCGGCTCAGGAGAATCCTCCGCCCCAGACAATGCCTCAAGCCTCCACGCCCGGCGCTCCCATTGAGTCCGTGCAGATCGGGGCTGTTCCCCGGGAGGCCCCGATGTACGAGGAGGCTGAAGCTGTTTCGCCTCTTGACCGCAAGATAGGCCCCATCAGACTTAAAGGCGCGCCACTGTCGACCTTTCTGGATGTGGTATCGGCACAGTCGAAGGTCAATTTCATCATCACTGAAGGCCTTGAAGCCAAAACCATCACTGTTTTTTTAAGGAAGACCACTGTACGCGAAGCCCTGGAACTTCTCCTTAGGGTAAAGGGGTTGACCTACCAGCGTATCGGAAAAAGCAACACCTATGTTGTTCAAAAACGCTCAGCCGATATGCCTAATCTTATCACCAAAATATATGTGCTGAATTATATACCGCTGATCGCAATCGGTTCCGTTGGCGAGGATATGGCGTCCGTCACTTCCCAGGACGTGTCGTCCTCTGGTGGTGCATCATCGGGTGGTTCATCCTCGGGCGGCTCATCCTCTGGCGGCTCGTCTTCAGGCGGATCGTCTTCGCAGCAGAGTAGCGCCAAGGAGGAGGACAAAGGGATAGCTATCATGAGTATTATCAGGAGCGTCCTTTCAAAGAAGTACGGGAAAATGGCCAATGATCCCAGGACTAACACGCTCATAATCACCGACGTGCCGGAAGTTTTCCCGCAGGTCGAACAGATCATAGCTGAGCTGGATAAAAAAGCTCCTCAGATACTCATAGAGGCCCAGATCGTGGAGATCAACACCGATCGCCTTAACGAGCTTGGTATAGAATGGGGCGGCGCGAGGGGAGAGATGGCGTATTTCGCCGGCCCCGCCCGCGTGACTGACTATGGTTTGAGACCCGGATTCTTTTCAGGCGACCAGTGGAAGAATTTCTTCCCGCGTTCTCCTGAGACGGTTGGTACGCCGCCCTCCGCCGGCAGCACCATCGACCCGATATTCAGTACCGGGCAGCTCAGCCCAAAAGGCGTGTTTTACGGTGTATTCAGCCTTGCGCAGTTGCAGGCCACCTTCCGGGCCCTCATTTCACGGGGCGAGGCAAGATATCTCGGCAAGCCCAGGATCGTAGCCATGAATAATAAGACTGCCGTGGTAACGGTTTCCAGGGACGCGGCCGTAGGACAGAGTTCCCAGGTCTCTTCCGCCGGAGGTTCCACGGGGTCGTCCACGACCGGAGCGGAAAGGCGCAGGGTAGGTTTGACTCTTAAGGTTACGCCGCAGGTCAACAAGGAAGGTTATATTACGCTGGTTGTTATGCCCTCTTATTCGGACCTGGTCGCTTCCGCTGTCACAGCCACAGGGTCTACCATTTACGACCCGGTGAGCCGCGGCGCATCCACTATGGTTAGGGTAAAGAACGGACAAACCGTTGTTATCGGCGGCATGCTTTCTTCTACTGAGACAAAAAGCGTGAAAAAAGTGCCCCTGCTGGGTTATATACCGATCATAGGCTGGCTGTTCACCAGTGTTAGTTCCAGGCGCACTAACACCGACCTGGTGATTTTTGTGACGCCCACTATTTTGGTAGACTAATACTGCAGTGGCGAGTGAATAGTGGTTAGTGGACAGTAGTGGATAGTTACAGGATGTGGATTTTTTGTCACCAACCACTCGACAGTAGTATCTAATCACTGGTTTTAATATATGGCTCGAAAACGACTCGGCGAAATAATGGTGGAAGCGGGCTGGATAACCGAAGACCAGCTTGCTAAAGCGCTTAAATTCCAGCAGCAGAATCCGTGCCTTATCGGCGAAGCTATCGTAAAAATGCACTTTTCCAACGAGGAGAAGGTTGCGATGGCTCTCTCCAAACAATTAGGCGTCCCTTACGCTTCAAGAGAGAATCAGATACTTAACCCTGAAAAGGGACAGTCCCTTGAAAAGCTGGTGTCCGAGAAATTCGCGCGGGAGCATGTCGTTATACCGCTTTTTATAGAGAATAATGTTCTGGCCGCTGCCATGACGGACCCTGCTAATATCCTGCTTGTCGACAATATACGGCTGGTTACCGGCATGGACGTGCAGCCTTTGATAGCCACCAAGGCGCAGATCCTTAAAGTGATAGATTCTTTCTATCAGGGAGCCACCGATCTTATCGACAGGGTTATGGACGCCGCGGGTCAGAACAAGGGGGAGACCTCCGACAATGATGTTATCACTGCTGACGGTAAACTTGACCTTGATAAGGTTGTCATGGGTGAGTCTAAAGGTGCACAGTCGATAAAACTGGTCAACGCGATACTGAAGCAGGCTATATCCGAGCGGAGCAGCGATATTCATCTGGAAAAATTTGACGAAAAGGTCTCTCTGCGCTTCCGCATAGATGGCGTGCTTTACGAACGCAGCGCTCCTCCGGGCGATCTGGTGGACGCACTGATCTCCCGCGTGAAGATCCTTTCAAAATTGGATGTTTCCGAGCGACGTCTGCCGCAGGACGGCAGTTACTCCATAAAGTATCAAAACCGCATCATAGAAATCCGCGTATCGGTCTGCCCTACCGTTTTCGGCGAAAAGATGGTTCAGCGTCTTCTTGATAAGGGAGCTGTGGAGTTGAATATCGAAAAACTCGGCTTTGAGCCCCGCCAGAGCGCCGACTTCCTGAAAGCCGCGTCAGCGCCGCACGGTCTTATCTTTCTTACCGGGCCTACCGGCTCCGGTAAGACTACTACTTTGAACTCCATTCTCAATACCATAAAATCTCCGGAACTCAACATTATGACTCTTGAGGATCCCGTTGAAATAAAAATGGAGGGTGTCAGCCAGGTACAAATAAAACCTCAGATCGGCCTTACTTTTGCCACTGGGTTGCGCTCCTTCCTGCGTCAGGACCCCGACGTCATCCTGGTCGGAGAGGTCCGCGACGACGAAACGGCTGAGGCATGCCTTAAAGCCGCCATGACCGGCCATCTTGTGCTTTCCACGCTGCACACCAATAGCGCTCTTGAGGCCATCCCCAGGTTAATCGACATGGGGATAGAAAATTATCTTTTGGCCAGCACCCTCCTCTGTCTGGCCGCCCAGCGGCTCGTGCGCCAGCTTTGCCCTGACTGCAAGCAGCCGTACAGACCGCCTAAAGAAGAGCTCGACCAGATGATGGCCGAATGTCTGTTGAACCCGCTGCCCGACCCGGCCAGACTGATGTTTTATAAAGCCAAAGGATGTCCTAAATGCTCGAACATGGGCTATAAGGGCCGCAAGGCGATCTATGAGGTTTACTTCAACACTGAGGAAATGAAACGAATAATTTTCAAGGACGCGGATATTCACAAGCTGGATGAAGCCGCCAAAAAAGGCGGGGCCTGGGGGCTCAGAGCCAGCGGCTGGCGTAAGGTTATTGCCGGTCTTACCTCTGTGGATGAGA
>JBAXKK010000126.1:0-4342 GCA_037137395.1 Elusimicrobiota bacterium | reverse complement strand
CAAAAGATTTTTTTATAGATGTGGCGGGCAAAGTGGAGCTGGAGTTGTAAAGTCACAGAGTTTTTGGAGTTCCGGGGGAGTTCCGGGGACAGTATATTTAATTATAATAAAAGCCATAGGGATAACGGCTGCTGCTATAGGCCATCGGCTTTAAGCCGTAAGCAAACTACGCCATAAGCGAACTATGCCATAAGCTATAAGCTTTAGGCCGTAAGCGAACTACGCCATAAGCTATAGGCTTTAGGCCATAGGCAGAATAAGAAGTGCTATTTGCTATTTGCCGTTGGCCATACGCAGAATCACAGCTGCCATAAGCCATAAGCTTTAGGCCGTAGGCAGAATAAAGATCGCTCACTATTTACGCTTTACGCTTTCCGCTTTACGATTTAAGCCATAGGCTTTAGGCCATAGGCAGAATAAAGACTTCTTACTATTTACACTTTACGCTTCCCGATTCCCGATTGTGTTTCCGGTTGTAAAAATGACCTGCAGGTAAATATCTGTGTGTAAATATTTGCTTTAAGGCAAATATTTACATATAATTACATTATGGTAAAAACCCGATATCTTGTTGATTCAATAGTTGAGGACCTAAAAACTAAAATGGTTTTTGTGGGAGGGGCCAGACAGGTGGGCAAAACTACGTTGGCCCGCAACCTTGTTGCGGCCCATTTCAATGAGACCGCTTATTTCAATTGGGATAAAAAAAGCGAGCGAGTTAAAATGATGGCCGCGGAATGGCCAGCTTCAGCGCAGCTGATAGTGCTTGATGAAATCCATAAGTACCGCGCCTGGAAAAGATTTGTAAAAGGTGAGTTTGATACTTACCGCGATAAATACCATTTTATAGTTACCGGCAGCGCCCGCCTGGATATTTACCGCAAAGGCGGCGACTCGTTGCAGGGGCGGTACCACTATTATCGCATTCACCCATTTTCCGTAGCCGAGTTTGCCAGTTTACCGGCCCCCGCGTTGTTGCCTTTTAAAGAAATTGGTATGCCTTCCGGAGATCATCGCGAGGCCTTCCTGCTTCTTGAAAAGCGGGGGGGCTTCCCCGAGCCGCTGTTCGCGGATAGCGACCGGGCGCTCAGGCGCTGGCATAATGAGCGCAACGAGCGGTTATTCCGCGAGGATATAAAAGACGTGGAGTTTGTGCGGGACTTGGGTAATATGCAGTTGCTGAGTGACATGCTCCCAGGAAAGGTCGGTTCTTTGCTTTCGGTTAATTCTCTGCGGGAAGACCTTGAGGTTAGCCATCGCGCGGTTTCTCATTGGCTGGATATCCTTGAGCGGTTTTATTATCACTACAGAATACGGCCGTTTACCTGGAGTAAAATACGCAGCCTGAAAAAAGAACCCAAACTGTATCTTTGGGACTGGTCCGAAGTTCCCGGAGAGGCCGCGCGTTTTGAAAACATGGTGGCATCCCACCTGCTTAAACTGGTTCACTGGCTTACAGATAGGGAGGGTTATAAGGCGGACCTCTATTTTCTCAGGGATACCGCTAAGCGTGAGGTAGATTTTCTTGTGGCGGTGGACGGGAAGCCGTGGTTCGCGGTGGAGGTTAAAAGCCAGAGTGAACACCTGGCTCCGATGCTGTCCTACTTTAAAGACAGGCTGTCTGTGCCTTTTTGTTATCAGGTTTTGCGCAAACCGGGTGTTGATAAAATTTCAGGCGGTGTCCGTATTTTATCCGCGGATAAATTCCTGGCGGCGCTGGTTTAAAAATGCCGAGGGGGGCGTTCGAATTAAGTGACACACAACTTAATTGAGCCTAAGCCAGAATAAGGATTGCTACTATTTACGATTGCCGCAGTAGTTGTTAATAGTTATGGTAGGTTGCAAAATCAACATGTTGTTTGTATATGAATTAAAGTGACACACAACTTAATTGCTATATTTACGATATCTATCGTAACGATGGGTGTCGTAATGTTGGAGGGTCGCACCGGCGGGGAGAATCAGGCGGCTAGTTTAGCCAACCAGTCACCGGCGCAGACGATTGAAACACCATCCTTCATTTGTTCGTTACGGGCGTTATGCACCAGTTGCACCGCTTTTACGCCCGCGTAGCGGTTCTTAAAGTAAGTCAGGTTGCGGCTTATTGTTTCATCAGAAAGTTTAACTTCTATAAAATGTGTCAGCGCGCCATTTTCGGCAAGGCTGAAATCCAGCTCTTTCCCGTCTTTTGTGCGGATGTAGTGCAGGGAGATGTCTGTCCCTTTTGTATCCTGCAGGAATTGCACATGCTTTAGAAGAGATACTGCCACGGTGTTTTCAAGACGCACACCCTCGTCACCCTCAATATAACCGCTGTCATAAAAGTACACTTTTGGTTCTTTAAGTAATGATCTTGCTATATTTTTATGGAATGGTCGTACGGTAAATATAATATGCAGGCTTTCCAGAATTTCCATATATTTGCGTATAGTGTTTGGCGCCACCTGCAGGTCGTTGGCAAGCCGGGAGTAGGATAGCGGCGAACCTACGCGCTTGCGCAACATTTCCAACAGAAGCCTTATTGCGCGTATTTCACTTATGCGGCTGAAGTCCATTATATCCTCGCGGACAAGATCGGTGTAGTATTGCCTGCGCCAGCGGCTTGCCTCATTGTCGGAGGCGGAAAGAAACGGCTCCGGAAAACCACCAAGGCGGTTTAACGCTGAAAGGGCCTCATATGGCGGCATGGTAGCTGAGAGCTCTTTTACTGAAAGGGGGTTTAACCGGTAGAGAAAATAGCGGCCGGCCAGGGAATCTCCGGTTTGCCGGAAAGTGTCAAGCCGGGCGCTGCCGGTAACTAGAAAAGACTGTCCATCCGGACGCGTGTCGAAGGTTCCCTTGATAAAAACTTTCCAGCCCTTCATTTTGTGTATTTCATCAAGGATGACCAAATCCGCGTTTAGCGGCCAGGCGCGCTCGCGGATAATTTTGATATCTGAAATATCGTCATAGTTGAGATATATGGGCTTTTTGAATTCCTTCTGCAGGCTTTTGGAAAAAAAGGTTTTTCCGACCTGGCGCGGACCTGTTATAAACACCATCTTTTTTTGCAAATCATTAATAACCAGTGTGTGTATATATCGTTTCATATAGTATATTATGCTTATTTTTGCCGATTAGTCAAGACTATCTTGCATTTAGCTGATTTAAAGTCGCATTGCCCACGGATTTTTGAAAAAGACGCGAGTTTAGGGAATTAAAGTGACACACAACTTAATTGCTATAAGCTTTAGGCTAAAACATGCCATAAGCCATTCGCCGTTTGCCATTTGCAGAATTGCTTACTATTTACGATTGCCGATTTACGCTTTCCGCTTTACGATGCCGAGCGGCCCTTGACAGGACGAGTTTTGTGGTGTATCCTATAAGTAAGATAAGTAAGACGGAGGAGTTATGCAAAATCTGGATGTAACGCGGATGTCTATAAAAGGCCAGGTAGTTATTCCTGGTGATATCCGGCAAGCACTAGGCCTGGTGACCGGAACGAAGTTTATTGTTGCCTGTGAAGGTGATATGGTCATTTTAAGAAAGATTGGACGACCGGCGCTGAAAGAGGCTGACAGGCTATTTAGTGTAAGCCGTGAGTTCGCAAAACGGGTCGGGCTGAAGAAGTCAGACGTTGAAAAGGCTGTTCAGCGGTCCCGCGCCGACAAATGAGAATAGTCCTTGATGCTAATGTGGTTATTTCCGGAATCTTCTGGGGCGGGCCGCCGCAGACAATATTGAAGCGGTGGCTTGTGTTTCCATAGTATTTTTTTAAAAAATAGTTGCATCGGGCGGTTGGAGATAGTTATGAAAAGAATTTTTGATATTGGTTTAGCTGTTTGTGCCCTGCTGATACTTGGGGCGCCGATGCTTATTGTCGCGCTGGCGGTTAAGCTGACTTCGCGCGGGCCGGTATTGTATTGGTCGGATAGAGTCGGGTTAGGCAATGCCCTTTTTAAAATGCCCAAGTTCCGCACTATGCGCACTGACACCCCGGCCGTGGCTACGCATCTTCTGGCGGATCCTGATAGTTTTATTACACTGGTCGGGAAATTTCTGCGGAAATCCAGCCTGGATGAACTGCCGCAGTTGTTCAGCATTATTAAAGGGAATATGAGTTTTGTGGGACCCCGACCGGCCCTGTTTAACCAGGATGATCTGGTGAAGCTTAGGACTTCCGTCGGCGTTCATACGATTACACCCGGTTTGACCGGCTGGGCGCAGGTGAACGGCCGTGATGAGCTGCCAATACCGGTTAAAGTTGATTTTGATGAATACTATCTAAAAAACCGTTCTATTGGTTTCGATGTAAAAATATTATTTATTACCGCTTTTCAGGCGCTGGCAGGGAAGGGAG
>JBAXKK010000125.1:0-4383 GCA_037137395.1 Elusimicrobiota bacterium | reverse complement strand
TAAATGGTACACCTAACCCCGGCCAAACCGGTACACTTTTGGACCGGCGCTAACAGTGTTGCCAGAGATGATGAGTGTTGGCGGGCTAAATATGGAGATGAAAACGGTCTTTTTGATGGAAATCAGTGGCCAAGTGTGGGGCCGGTAAGCCAGTAACCGGTGGCCAGTACCCAGTAACCACTTACCACTTACCACTATCCACTAATCACTGTAGTTAGAATTTGGCCGTAAGGCTCAGGGATACGAGTTTTATTGGGGTGGTCTGGGGGTAGAGGCTCATGGGCTTGAAAACGGCATAGACGGCCTTTAAACGCAGTCCTTCACCCATCGGGTAGGCGGCCTTCAGATCCCACTCGCTGCCTATCTGGATGGATTCTTTGCTTATATTCTGGGAGGCCCTGAATTTATAGAAATCAACTGAGAGCGCGAGTTTCTTGTAGGGCATGTCTACGCCCAGGTTTATAATGTTTAGTCCGGAGACGCCGTTGGGCAGGCCGTTTGGCGTGGCCGAGGTCTGGATGATATCATAAAGGCTGGCACCAGCGATCTCTCCGAAACCTTCGCGCTCCACGCCTTTGAATCTGTGGCCGAAGGTGGGCATGAAGGCTTTATCCTTATCTGTGACGTCCCCGGAATTGCCGGAAGATTTGCCGTAAGCCAGGCGCATTTTGGAGGGCCCGAAAAAGGCTATGTCCTGGTTCCAAAGGCCCTTTATGAGGAAGGCGTAGCCGGTATAGTCCGTGGTTTGGCCGCCGGTTCCTTTTGCTGAGCCTCTCTGGAGTATGAACTCTCCGTCAAAATTCAACTGGTTATGGTTGATGAAGTACCTGACGCCGGTGAACTTCTTAGTTCTGGAGAGCGAAGTGTGGCCGAGCTCGGTCATGGGCTGCGCGCCCTGTTCCCAGAAATGGTAAAGATGCCAGAGGCCTTCGTTTGAAGGGTAATAGATCCCGGCGCCCATGATCTTGACATAATCCGTATCTTTGAAAGGTCTGAAGAAAAAGAATTCGCCTTTTATGTTTCGAAAAAGCTTTTCGGTTTCTATCCTTGCTCCGGGCAGGCCCAGGCCGTCATCTGCGAGCGTGATGCCCTGACCAAGCGCGAAGGCCTGGCGTCCTAGAGTTATGGTCGTCCTGGGATTTAAAAAATTATAAACCCTTATGTAGGCTTCTTTGATAAAAGGCGTGCCATCTGCACTCGGGTAGCGGCTGACGGCTTCTGAAAACTGCGGGGCTGTAATAGTGTTTGTTGAGGCTCCGGTGCCTACGCTGTTTAGGACTATCCCCACATCCATTGAAGAATTCTCGGTTTTCTCAAGCTTGATATCTTTGATGATGAAGCCCAGGCTGGCGTTCTCGGAATAGACGGCCTGGCCTTTTCTCTGATCGCCTGTTATAAGATTTGTGTAGTTGGCGGCTTTGATGTCCACATTTGATGACAGGTCAAGCTTTGTGGCGCTGGCGGTCACGGGTAGCCAGAGAGCGGCCGCCATGCCGTATGCCATAAGCCGTAGGCCGTAAACCCGTGGTTCGTTCATCTTTGCCATTGGGATTAATTATATAAAATAAGACGCGAAAAGACATGGGATGTGAACGCTATTGCAAGCGGCCTCAGGCTTTGCGCGGAAAGACCCGGGCGGACTTTAGCCGGAAAACAAAGAACCCCGGGCCGAAGCCCGGGGTTCTTTTTCATTTCCCTTGCGGGAAATTATTAGAACTTCACGATGAAGTCTAACCCTGCGTATTTGACTGCGTCGTTCTTGGCGGTAGCTGAGGCCA
The DNA here is from genome assembly GCA_037137395.1 of Elusimicrobiota bacterium. Lineage (GTDB taxonomy): Bacteria > Elusimicrobiota > Elusimicrobia > Elusimicrobiales > UBA9959 > YA12-FULL-51-18. The sequence goes on along the minus strand of JBAXKK010000125.1, from coordinate 2,605 downwards.
AGGCGACTTTTGCGTATTTCTTGTCGGGCATGAACGCTGCCACGGTGCCGCGCACGCTCACAGTCTCGCTGTGTTTCCAATTGGCTGCGAAGTCAATTTCGCTTCCAACGGTGGTGTAGCCAATCTTTACGCCGTCACACTTGGTTTCGGTGGGCGCGAAGAAGAAGTACTTGGCGGTAAGGTCAAGCTTCTCAACCTTGGAGGGATTCCATTTGGCTCCAACATTCCAGGTCGTAAGACCGGTGTCGGTTACCGTGGCGGAGGCGTCTGAGTCCGCAAGGCCTACCAGTTCCATTTGACCGCCCACTATGACGCCGGAGCGATAATCGGAATTTATGCTATGGAAAGCCTTGTCTTTTTTATCGGTGGTTTTGTCTTCACCTGAACCTACGGCGAATTCGCCCATGAAGGTCCATTTGCCCATGAAGTCCATGCCATACTTGGCATTGGCCAGGAAGGCGGTACCGGTGTAATCGATGCCGGCGTTGCTGCCGTAGTTCTTCGCGAGTTCGCCGTAATAGTCGAAGCCCATGAACTTGCCGGTGGCTTTAACACCCGCGACATCAAGTGTGGTGTCAGTGGTGCCCGGGGCGTTCATGGTTTTCTTCTCGTACATGTAGGCGCCGAGTTTAAGATCGGTCAGAAGTTCATAGTTAGCCGCCAAACCGTTCACATTGACATCTCTGTCGGTTGGGGCAACATATGAGTCGCTCAGTTTACCGTATACGGCCTGTATATCCAGCTTGCCGGTTTTGTACCAGCCGGTCCACGCATCAATCGCGGATACGGGCAGATACCACATGTAGGGGTACGCGGTAGGTCCGTAGTACACAACAAGGTCGCCCTCATTGCCGTAGTACTGGCGGCCCAGTTTATGGTCAATGCCCAGCACGCCTTTGAGGTTCAGGTAGGCCTGCTCAAAGAATATATTGCCGAGAACGCCATCATTGGCGGATCCGACAGCGGTGTTGGTAGTGGCTGATTCCGAGTTATTACCGTAGTTCCTGTTGTTTTTGACAACGGATACAACGGCGTTGACATCTTCATTGAGGTCAAAACCGGCGTTTAACTGAACGCGGGTTTGAACATCGCTCCAGGCGTCTTTGGTCTTTGAGTTGAAGTCAACATCATTTGTGCTTTGATACCCGTTTATTTCTATCTTGCCGTCATACTTGAAGTTCTTGAGCAGTTCGGCGCTGGCCACTGATGACACAAGCGCGACTACCGCAAGCATTCCTATTACTTTTTTCATTAATTACTCCTCCTGTTTTTTGTCGTAAGCCCGTTGCCAATACTTGCGTAGGTGTCGTAACACGCACGGTGTGCATCAGGCGACCGGGGCTTAAGTTCCTTTCCCTCGCGGGTCCGGTACTCACTCTTTCCGTTTCAGCGGTCGCCCGCTTCTACAGTTAGGGCCTGCCCCGTTTCCGGGGCCTACGGCCTTCAAGGAGAAGCGCCTTCGAAATCGGCGCTCCGCTGCCCCCCTTCAGGGTCTGCGGACCTCCCTTTTTCGGAATGGGAGGCTCCTTTACAGAGCAATTTAATGTTACAAAAGTGTTAAAACCCTGTCAAGAGGTAGATGAATGTATAATGGATTAAAATGGCATATATATACCTTTATATGCCGGGAAAAGGCGGATATTCTGAGCCGCGATGCGTTATTTATCTGGGCTTGCAGCAGTCGGGGCCTGCGGTTTGGCTGCTTGATTGCCGGCCGCTGCGGCGTTTGCCGCAGGCTTTGTTTCTTTTTGTGCCGGAGTGGTTTTCGCCTTAGCCATCATGGCCCAGGCGGTTTCGGGGTAGAGCAGTACTATTCTTTCGTATGCCGCTTTAGCTTCGGTCGCGTTCCCCGAGAGTTCATGGACGTTCGCCAGGGAATAGTGCACCTCTGGCGCCAGGAAATGGTCGGGATACGCGGTAAGAAAACCCTTGTATTGGCTGATAGCCGCGGGGAGATCAGCCGCTGCCTCTTTTGTTTTGCCGATGTTGTACAGCGCGAAGGGCAGGAGATTCTTAGGGCCTTTTGCTGTTATTTTAGCGTATTCAGCCTCCGCCTCTTGGAATTTACTCTGTTGGAACAGTATATCGCCCTTGGTGAGTACGGCGAAGCCCAGCGCGCTGGTTTTGGCGAAATTGGTTTCTATTGAGTCCAATTGCTTTACGGCTTCGGTGAAATTTCCGTTGTAGCCGGTCTGCTGCGCTATGAAAAGGGTTTTCCAGGCCGTTTCCCTCAGGCCGGCATGGTGTATAACTACCCATATGCCGAATATGGCGGCCGCGGCCAGGATGACCAGGGAGCCGATGATGTTTTCGCGGTGATTCTTAATCCAGGTCATAAAATTATGCATCTTGCCCGGGGTCTGGGGCGTTCCGCTGTGTATCCAAGATGAATCCGGCATATTATTTGTCTCCTATAGCATTTGATACTTTAAATGGTGTGAAGTGGAAAGAGGAAAAACGACTTCCATTGTTCAGTTCACTGCTAATGACGCTTCCCGCTTTGCGCTTTCCGCTTCACGATATTAAAATCTGGTGCCCCCGAGAGGAATCGAACCTCTATTTGGAGTTTAGGAAACTCTCGTCCTATCCGTTGAACGACGGGGGC
>JBAXKK010000124.1:0-4392 GCA_037137395.1 Elusimicrobiota bacterium | reverse complement strand
TGACAAAAACACCCTCTTACACGAGGAGAGGTTCCATACCGCGCCTGAGAACGGGCAGGCTGATTTCATAAAGAGGCTGGGCGCCGCGGCCAAAAGGCTAAAGCAGGAGTGGAAGCCTGTTTCCATCGGTATAGGCGCGGCTGGAGATATGGACCCTGAGAAAGGAGTATTGCGCTTCGCTCCCAATCTGAACCAGTGGAGAAATGTTCCCCTGGCGGTTTCCCTGAAGAAGATTACAGGTCTGGATTGCGTGCTTGAGAACGACGCCAATATGGCCGCCTGGGGAGCATATGAACTGGAGATAAAGCGCAGATACAGGAATGTGGTTGCCGTGACTCTGGGCACCGGCATAGGCAGCGGCATTATAATAGACGGCAAACTCTATCACGGCTCTACTGGATCAGCCGGAGAATTAGGGCATTGTAAGCTCGACCGCGCCGGGGAGCAATGCCACTGCGGCGCCAAGGGCTGCCTTGAGGCGTACTGCGGCAGCTACGCTATAATGCGCTGCGCCCGGCGGGCCATAAAGAACCCGGAAGCTTTCATCGCCAGGTACGCCGCCCCCGGCAGAGAGAGGCTTAACACCATCTGCCTCACAAGGGCCGCCGACAATGGGCACAAGGCGGCGCTGAAAATCTGGCGGGATATGGGGGAAAATCTGGGACGCGGATTGGCCGATATGATACTTTTTTTTAACCCGGACTGCGTAGTTCTTACCGGAGGGGTTTCCAAGGCTTCCAGGCATTTTCTGGGTCCGTTAAAGAATGTGCTGTCCTCGCAGCAGATATCCACGCCCTTTGTTAAAGTTAAACTCGTGGTGGCCCGGAACGCGGACCTGGGGGTTTACGGGGCGGCCCTCCTGGGCATGGAGCGCGCAAGGCACTGAACCCGGACTCTCGCATGAGAAAAAAAATAATTCTGGCCATTCTGCTTGCCGGTCCCGCGTCGCCGGCGCGCGCTTACGAGCTGCCTTCTTCTACAGGCACGCATAGGGTCGTGTTTTCCTCGGAACAGGGCGATTTTAACGAGAATACGCGCGTCATCAATCTTCAGGGCAATGTTCAGCTTGACGAGCTGGGCCCGGACGATAAGCTGGTGAAAACTATAAAGGCGGGACGCCTGACGGTAGATTCGTCCAGCAGCACGGTTTACGCTCCCGAGGACTTCGTGCTGAACGACGCCTCCGGCACAATCTCCGGTAAAAGCGGTGTATTCAACTACGCGCAGAGTACCGGCTTTATAAATAATGCCCGTCTTAATCAAAAGAATTTTTTTATTTCAGGGAAACGGGGGGAACTGACGCCCAGTCGGCAGCTTTATAAAAAAGCGGAGTTCACCTCCTGCGAGGACATCCCTGCCCATTTCAAGATAAAGGCCTCACGCGTCTACCTGGCGCCGAATAAATATTTTCTGTCTTTCAATAATTTCTTTTATCTTGGCCGGGTGCCTGTTTTGTATTTTCCCGTGCTTTACAAGCCGCTCATCCCCGGGACGCCTTTCGTGAGCGCGTTCAATTTCGGACATGATCATCGTAATGAATATTTCGTAAGGTCCAGCTATTCTTATCGATTCAACAGTGAAACCAGAGGCAAGCTTTATCTCGATCATTTCGGGAATCAGGGTTTTGGAACCGGCGCGGAAGTTGATTATAGAAACGATAAGACTATCGCCAACATTTCCGCGTACCGCATACGCGAATACGGCACCGTTACCGATCGCTGGGGCATGAACGGAGGTTATTGGCGCCGTCTTGACCTGTTCAGCGGTATAGATTCAGCTTCATATTACAGCCAATCGTATTTCCGTCTGCTCTCCGATCCGGAATTTAATAATGATTATTTCAGGACCAACCCTTTCGCCATAAGCCCCGACAGGCAGGCCAATCTGGCTTTTACCAGGACATCCAACACCACTGTCACGCGGGTCAGCGCAGCCGTTCGTTATGAAGGAACGGCCGATATGAAACGCTTTGACAAAGTTTATGAAGCAGCCCCGAGGCTGGATTTTCAGAAACTGCCTTTTACCATCGGCAAAACCCCATTTCTGCATTCTTTCGGCGGTTTTTTTGAGAGCGCAAAGGAGCCAAGCGTGTCTTATTACCAGCGCAAGGGCGTCGGTACCTGGACGATAGCGCAGACGGTTCCGCTGGCTCACGGCGTAACGCTGGCGCCCTCCGTTTTTTATAATCAAAGTCTTTACGTGGCCACCAGTCCCCTCACCACTAATATGTGGACCGGACGTTACGGAAGCAATGTAAACCTGCGGTATGACCGTCTCCTTGGGTCGCTGGATCTTACCCATTCCTATCAGGCCCGTATGACGGTCAACCGGCTGGAGCAGGATCGGGGGGCCGGTGATAAGGGGGAGGAGACAAATTCCTTATTTTCTCAGATTTTTTTAACGCCGGCCTATAACACCTATTTTAAAACTAATATTTCCTATGATATGCGCTCCTGGGTGCGGGGCGCGGTTTCCAAACGCCTTTCACCACTTTTCGCGGAGCTGTACCATGCTCCGCGTAAAAACTTGAACATTTATGTCCAGGATTCCTACGTTTTTGCCGAGGGGAACAGTAGTCTTATCGCCCAGGTTTATGCAGGAGATGAAAAAGATTACGTTGGGATGGGCTTGGCCAATTATAGCAACAAGCCTAACACATATGTAGTCAATCAGATGCTTGGTTTTAGTCTGCCCTGGGCTAAGTCCTGGCGCGCCGAAAGTATTCTGCGGTGTGAGATCACGCGCTTTAACACGGACAGGGTCAGAAGCACTAGATTTTTTGAAAAAGGCATCGTCCTATACAAAGACTTTCATGATTTTCACACGACCTGGTCCTATAAAGTCCGCAGAGGTGTGAAGGAGTTCTTTTTTCTGATCAGTCTGAAAAAGAGTGATGACGCAAGACGCGATTCATTTGAGGACGTCTCAAGGAACTTCTGGCATCCCTGGCGCAAAGAGGGTGATCTAAGGGACTAGCCCATTAGCTGTTCGCCATAAGCATAATAACGATTGCCGTATGCCATAGGCTATTAGCCATACGCAGAAACCGTAAAGGAATTGCCTTATAAAAAGCTTGTAGCTGGTGGCGTAAAGCAAATGGCTAATAGCGAAAAGCTAGTGGCATTTTTAACCTCGTTTTTTGATTTTTTCAAAAATGCTAGACTATAAACATTGAGGGCCGCGGGTTGAAAGGTAAGCCTGAAAGTTGCAATTGCAACTTTCCGCCCGCATAGCGGGCGCCCATTCGGGAGGCATACACCTCTTCGGGCCGGGCGCGCATAGCGCTGGGCCCTCAGCCCGCTGCGCGGGGAATCCTGCAGAATTATTCTGTTCCTCTGATTTCTTAAATGAGATCCATGTTGAACTGCAGGATTCAGGTTAAGGAGTTTTTTTATGAAAAAACCTGTTTGGGTGGTGACCGGAGGGGCCGGATTTATAGGTTCCAACATAACGGAAGAACTGGTGCGCCGCGGTGAGACCGTGCGCGTTTTCGATAATTTTTCTACCGGCAAAAAAGAGAATCTCTCCCCTTTCCTGAATAAAATACAGCTTGTTAAAGGTGACATCCGCAACCCGGAACACCTTAAAAAGGCGATGAAGGGTGCGGCTTATGTTCTGCATCAGGCCGCCCTGCGCTCGGTGCCACGGTCCGTGGACAACCCTGTGGATTCCAACGAAGTCAATGTCACCGGCACACTTAATGTTTTAATGGCCGCCCGAGACGCCGGAGTCAGGCGCCTGGTGTACGCTTCTTCCAGTTCAGCCTACGGCGACTCCAGGGTTTTCCCGCAGGTGGAAACTCTCGCCACCAATCCGATATCTCCTTATGCCGTCTCAAAACTTGCCGGCGAACATTATTGCATGGTCTTCGCCCGGACCTACCGCTTTGAGACCGTCGCGCTTCGTTATTTTAATGTTTTTGGACCCAGACAGAATCCGGAATCTCTTTACTCCGCCGTCATTCCCAAGTTCATGGAGGCTGCTTTGGCCGGCCAGCGTCTTGATATACATTGGGACGGGAAACAGTCCAGAGATTTCACTTTTATACAGAACGTGGTAAACGCCAATATTTTGGCCGCCAAGGCACCTAAGGCCGCCGGCAATGTTTATAATATTGCCACCGGCACCTCTGTGTCGCTTATGGACATAGTATCGGGCCTGGAGGATATCCTAGGGCGCAAACTTGATAAGAAATTTCTGCCCAAGCGTGCCGGAGACGTACGCAGAACCTGGGCTAATATTTCAAAGGCGCGGCGCGATATGGGCTACAAGCCGCAAGTCGCTTTCCGGGACGGTCTGAGAGCTACCTGGGAATACTTTGGCAAACATTGGCATAAATAATAAGTAGTAAGTGGTAAGTAGTAAGTGGTAAGTTGTAAGTGGTAAAATTGT
>JBAXKK010000123.1:0-4725 GCA_037137395.1 Elusimicrobiota bacterium | reverse complement strand
CCTTAAGGCCTTTTTCGCGGGCCAGTTTCATCCCGGCTACGGCTACGCGGGCCGATGTACCGTAAGCCACTATGGCTATTTCGGCGTCCTCCAGCATTTTTTCCTCGTAAACCACCTCGTTCTGCTCTATCTGCCTATAGCGCTTTATGCGCTCCAGCACCATTTTCTCAAGGTAGCCTTCGCGCAGGTCATAGGATTTTACTATCCGCTTCGCGCGGCCGGAGTTGACGCCCAGCGCCCAGGCCGGTTCTATGAGATCTTTGATATTAACTTCCGGGGCCGTGAATTCCACCGGCTCCATCATCTGTCCGATGATTCCGTCGGCCAATATCATGGAGGGCAGGCGGTATTTATACGCCACCTCATAGCATTTGGCGGGAAGGTTGGCCATTTCGCTCACACTGTTGGGCGCCATTACGAAAGTGCGATAGTCGCCGTGCCCGCCGCCGCGGGTGGCCTGCCAGTAGTCACCCTGGGCGCCAGCGATATTGCCGAGGCCCGGACCGCCGCGCATCACATTGGCCACGAATATAGGCAAGTCGGCTCCGGCGCAGTAAGACATCCCTTCCTGCTTGAGGCTCATGCCGGGGCTGGAGGAGGAGGTCATGCAGCGCACGCCGGTTGCGGCGGCGCCGTAGATCATATTTATGGCCGACACTTCGGATTCGGCCTGGACGAAAGCCCCGCCGACCTGGGCCATGCGCCAGGACATATATTCTGGCACCTCGTTCTGCGGGGTAATGGGATATCCCGCGAAAAATCTGCAGCCGGCCCTGACCGCTCCCTCAGCGAGCGCTTCATTGCCTTTCATCAAAGTTTTTTCCGCCATTGTATCTCCTTTTAGTACGCAGGATTAAATTCTAAGGATTAAGCAGTAAGGATTGGTTATTTACAACTTAACACTTACTACTTATTACTTAATACATAGTACTAATCCGTCTTGCTATTTATAGACCCTTATAGCCAAATCCGGGCAGATGCGCGCGCAGCTCTGGCAGGCGATGCAGCAGCCCTCTTTGGCGTTGTTGGCCGGGTAGTAGCCGGTCTTGGAGAATTTATCGGATCTTTCAATGCACTTTTTGGGGCATACCTGTATGCAGAGATAGCAGCCTTTACATCTGAGAATATCAACTTCCATTTTGGGCATTATATCCTCCTCGGTCAGCTGTTGCGTCGCGGCAGAATGTGAGCTCGGCGGGGTTTCCTGGTCAAGGCTTGAGCTGTCTGCGGTTTGGGCCGCTTGATGTCTTCTATCGTGCCGGCGCGTGAAAACTTTATAAAAAAAGTATACCAAAAAAAATTCAGTTTTAAAATGGCGCTCTGTTCCGGGGCCGCTGGCTTGTTGTGCAGCGCATCAGGGCATGTTTAGAAGTTTTTTTACCGCGTCTATCAGCATCGCGGGGTTGACGGGCTTTTTAAGGACGATCACATTGAGATTTTTGGCCATGCCTGCCACGCTTTCCGGCGCGCCGGTGGAAAAAATAATGGGCGTGGCTGATAAAAGGTTGCCCCGGATGCGGTCAAAAACCTTCTGTCCACCGCCGGCCGGCATATCTACGTCTAATATAATGAGATCTGGCTTCAGTTCCTGAAATTTAACCATGGCACCGTTGGAGTCTTCCGCCGTATGAATCTCAAATCCGGCTTTTGTAAATATTTCCTTATAGAGCTCGAGTATAAACAGGTCATCATCCACCGCCAGTATTTTCGCCATTTTCTCCCCCTTGCCCGAAATCACCTCGCGAACACCAGTTTATTATAGAAGTTTTTGGAACTATATATTCACGATATATGTTGCTAAAGTGCCTGCACGCACATCGCCACGCCCATGCCGCCGCCCACGCAAAGCGTCGCCAGGCCTTTTTTCGCGCTGCGGCGTTTCATTTCATGCAGCAATGTTATGAGGATCCGGGCGCCGCTGGCTCCTATCGGGTGGCCCAGTGCTATGGCGCCGCCGTTTACATTCACTATCCCCGGGTTGAGCCCCAGTTCTCTGGCCACGGCCAGCGACTGCACCGCGAAGGCCTCATTGGCTTCTACCAGTTCAAGATCCGCGACCTTCCAACCGGCTTTTTGAAGCGCCACGTGCACGGCTTCCACCGGCCCGATGCCCATGACTGCGGGGTCGGTGCCGTGCCAGCCGTAGGAAACTATCCTGGCCGCCGGCTGCCAGCCGTACTCTTTAACCATCTCACCGGAAGCAATGAGGAGCGCCGCCGCGCCGTCGTTGATGCCGGAAGCGTTGGCTGCCGTTACCGTGCCGTCCTTTTTAAAAGCCGGGCGCAGTTTCGCTATCTTCTCCAGCGTGGCGCCGGTCTTTATAAATTCGTCCTTGTCAAAGATCACCGGCTCGCCCTTTTTCTGCGGTATGATAACGGGGACTATCTCATCCCTGAATTTCCCTTCAATGGTGGCTTTCTCGGCCTTGTTCTGAGAATCCACGGCAAATTTGTCCTGCTCTTCGCGGGTGATGCCGTACTTCTCGGCCAGGTTTTCGGCGGTGACGCCCATATGGTAATTGTTGAAAATGTCCCAGAGTCCGTCGCTTATCATGGTGTCAATTAGCTCGCCGTTGCCCATCTTGTACCCGAAGCGGGCGCCTTTAAGGGCGTAAGGGGCGTTGCTCATGGATTCGGTCCCGCCAGCGATGATGAGTCCGGAATCTTCCGCCTTTATAGCCTGGGCGGCCAGGGCCACGGCCCTGAGGCCGGAGCCGCAGACCATGTTGATAGTCATGGCTGTTTTTTCTTTAGGCAGGCCCGCGCCGATGGCGACCTGACGGGCGATGTTTTGGCCCTGCGCGGTCTGCAGTATGTTGCCGAGGATGACTTCATCCACGTCGTTCGGGCTAAGCCGGGTCCTCTTTATCAGTTCAGAAAGCACTATCTTTCCCAGCTCCACGCTGCTGTGATTGGCGAGCGTTCCGCCGAAAGTGCCTATCGCAGTCCTTACGCCGTCAACTATGAAAACTTCTTTCATGATTCCTCCAGTAATTCGTAAAGCGTAAAACGTAAAGCGTAAACAGTAAGCGATTTCTACTCTGCTTATGGCCTAAAGCCTAAAACCTAAGAGTTACGGTTACATTAATTTTTTGGCTTCTTCAAGCGATTCGCCTATCATCTCCGCGGCGTAGGACAGGTCTTTGGCCGAATGTCTGTAACAGACATAGCCGTGGTGATAGGGCTGCAGAAAGACCTTGCGGCGGATTAGCTGGGTGTAGAAGTTAACGCGTGTCTTCTTGTACGCGCCAGTCTCATCTTTATCGAATGTGATGTAAGGCATCCACGGCTCGCCGGTGAAGGCGCATGGTATGCCGCTGGCTTTTACATACTTGCGCACTTTTTTGCAGAATGATTGCCCGCGCTTGGCTATAACATCCAGTATGTTGTCGCGCTCAAGCATTTCAATTGTTTTGAGCGAGGCAGCCATGGCCAGCGTGTTGTTGAAATATGTAGAACTGACGAAGGCTTTGCTGATGAGCACATCCATAATGTCCCCGCGCCCAGCCACCATGCTGATCTCGTAGCCGTTGGCCATAGCCTTTCCGAATACGGATAAATGCGGGATAACTCCGAATAATTTCTGCGCGCCGCCAAGGCTTACTCGAAAGCCCGTGCGTATCTCGTCGAATATCAGCACCGATCCGTACTGCTCCGCCAGCTTTTTTACGCCTTCCAGAAAGCCGGGTTTGGGCATCTCCACTTCATGCGCGTTCGGATGGCCGAGCGGCGTTATAATTATTCCAGCCACTTCGGAGCTATTCGCCTTCAACAGGTCCTCCAATTGCTGGAGGTTGTTATATTCAAATTCAAGGGTGTCCTCGAAAGTCTTAGGGAGCACGCCGCCTTTGTTCTCAACACACCAGTCGTGCCAGCCGTGATAACCGCAGCGCGCTATCTTGGTTTTGCCGGTGAAGCTGCGGGCTATGCGGACGGCGAGCGTGGTGGCGTCGGATCCGGTTTTAGTGAAGACCACTTTTTCGGCGGAGGGTATGATGGAAATGACCTTTTTGGCAAGAATGTTCTGTATCTCCTGCACGATGGACATGCAGAAACCCTTATTTTTTATCTGCGCTATGACGGCGTTATCTATCTCTTTTTCCCGGTGCCCGATTATTATTGGGCCGTAGGCGCAAAGCATATCGATATATTCGTTGCCGTCGACGTCCGTTACCTTTCCCCCCTTCGCTGAGTCAAAAAATATCGGATATTCCCCCGGAACGAAGTTATAGGGTCTGCGTATGCCCATCATGCCGCCGGGTATGATTTCCTGCGCTTCCTTATAAAGTCTTTCGGAATTATCCAGTTTAAGATGCTCAGCCATATAAGTTCTCCCCTGCTTTTCAGTTTGCCGCTATTTGCTGTTTATGCCGCCAGCCGCTCACGCAGCTTTTTTACCACGAAGGTGGCCACATGTTCGGCGTAGGTGCCGGTGCCGAAGCCCGCGTCATAGCCCAGCTCGCGGGCTGTTTTGTTATTGATCCTGGGACCCCCGACTACGACTATAAACTTATCGCGCAGTTTCTCGGCCTCAGCCAGCTCTATGAATTCGGTTAGATTCTTTATGTGGACATCTTTCTGTGTAACTATCTGCGAGATCAGTATGGCATCCGCTTTCACCGCTTTGGCGTATTCCAGGAGTTTCTCGTTGGGAACCTGCGAGCCCAGGTTGAACGCCTCTATCATGGGATAGCGCTCCAGGCCGAAGTGGTGGTTGTAGCCCTTC
>JBAXKK010000122.1:0-4847 GCA_037137395.1 Elusimicrobiota bacterium | reverse complement strand
AACTGTTGAGTTAAAGGAAACTTTGGCGAGTCATGCTTTCTTCCAGCGGATTAAGGGTGACTTGGCAAATATTTCCTTAACACTGACTTAGGCGGCGGTTGCCGTTAAGCCGATAGCTTCCGCGTACTTGAGATAGGTCTCAACGGACGCGACCACCACGCGGGCTTCTATCGCGAGTATTTCGATACCCACGAGTGAAACCCTCACCCACGCGTCAACCACTACGCCTTTGTCCAGTATACGGTCGATGACTTCGACCAGGCTGGATGAACCAATTGTTTTTTCTACGGCCATGTTATTATCCTCCTGCTGATTTTTCTTCCTGCTGTTCTGCCGGTTCGTTACGGCGGAACAGTCAGGATTCGTATAGGATATTATTTAACGACAAACGAATCCTATAACCTTTAAGGGTTAGCACAACTTCTTTCGCAGTAACCGACCATTTTTAGATATTTTTAGCCCTGCCGTAGGTGCGCCTCCGACGGGGAAGCGTAATTCATTACGACGTCTTCGGTTAATTTATAATAGACCCCTTTTTTAATTATACATCTTATAGATGTGTTTGATAATCACATCTATAGATTATTGTCAGGACTGTCATATTTGCATAGAGTTACCATTATGAAAAGCGACATCAAGCTTGAGATCGGCATACGTATACGCCAACTGAGGCAGAAGAAAGGTTTGACTATAGAGGAGCTAGCGCACTCGGCGGGAGTTCACCCGAATTATCTGGGCGAAGCCGAACGCGGAAAGAAGAATTTTTCCGTTACCACGATTGAGAAAATCGCAACGGCGCTGGAAGCGCCGGTTTCGGAATTGTTTTCAGGCAGAATCGCAAATTACGCTGCAAAATCCAGACCGGCCCGCCGGCTCGTCTCTCTGTGTAAAGATGCCTCTCAGGAGGAACAGGCTTTTATTATTAAAACCGCGAAATTCATCATCCACCACAAAAAATAATCCACCTATACTCGCCAAATATAGGCCGACACCATCCATCAATGGGAATTCTTGAGAGTTTGGCTGCTGGTAAACTATTTCGTACAGGACCACATACCGCACTCCCTTCTCTATCTTTTCCGGGTCCAAACACCGCGCTTATATATTCTTCTGAAAAATCGTTGTTTTATCCGGCATGGCCCCACTGCAATAATCTTCCGCACAGCAGCGAAGATATTTTTTGGGCGACGATGGCTAAAATAATGCTCGGGTATGTGCGTTATGCCAAAGAAAAGACCGAAGGCGACCTGATTGTATTATGCCGGAACAAGGAGCGACGGCAGAAAGAAGCGGCGATGTAAACGCTTTTTTAGAACATATTGAAAAGACTTTAAAGAGACTTAAACGCGGATGTGTTATTGTAGTGTGGTAAATTGGATTTGCATCGTTGAAAGGCTTATCCTTGGCCTCAAGCTCAGCACGCATCGCCGGCAACATGTTTTCCCAATCATTATCCGCTTTTTTTAAAGGAGGTGGGCCCGTAGGGATAGGGATAAGGATTGCCGGTTTTTACGCGGAATCTCATGTGATGACTTGGCAGCGGACTTAACCTCAGGTGCGCTCCGAATATGGCCCGACCAGCCCTATTTTGTATGCCACCACAAATTTTTTTTAGAAAGTCTTGTATTCTTCATAATCTGCCCCTACTATAGCATGCCTGCACCTACATTTCCTTTCCTGCGCCGCCTTCTTTTTCTGCCGAAAAAGCCTTTCCGACTGTTTTGGCCCGCTTTTTCACATCTTCGGGGAGATGGTATTTATCAAGCGCCGCAGGATCACAGTTTTGTGAAAGACAGATTGCGGCATAAATCGCGACAGCCGGTTCATCGCCATACTTCGCAATCAATTTTGTCCCGGCCTTGCCGTTTAAAACCTCAGCGATCTTCCGCTTAACTTCCGGCTCTATCTCCTTGGCCGCGTTAAGATCCGCAGTAAGAGCGCCCATGTAGCCTTTGTATTTTTGTGTATAGTCGTCCAGGCCGGACACCTCTTTAAGCAGATACTTGTTATAAATTTCTAATTTTGCCGGAGGGTCTTGGACAGCAACCGTCCGATCTTCCGCTTGTGCCGCCAGCTCTTTCATTTTTTTCTTGAGCGTATAGTCGTCCAGCGGGACCCCAAGCGTATCCCTGGCATGGGTTTTGATTCCGGCCAGGTCTTTCAATTCATCGATATCGTCCGTAAAGACCTTTATCTCGTCGCGGGCGCGGGTGATATTTACGTATTGGTTACGCATATCTATCAGCGCAGGAATCCGGGTATCGGATTCCACGACAACACTGTTGTAGGTCTGCCCCTGGCTCTTATAGGTGGTCAGCACATAACCGTAGTCAATGTTCCGGTACTTCGCGGTATCTATCGCCAAAACCCGATAGTCCTCGGTGCGGACCTTAATTACATTTTCGCCGCAATCCAAAACCTCCGCCTTCTCTCCATTGCGGATATCATATTCTTTGTACTCGTTCCGGGTGAAACAAATGATGTCACCTTTGGCCAAGCCGATCTCTATATCGCGCCCCAAACCCTCGCCGTCAGGCTTGGTCATTACATAGGACTTCTCTGCGCCCAGTTTTTGTTCCTGCTTTAGGGTCTCACGTATTTTTAGATTTATTTCGTCCCTGGCGGCGGCGGTGCCGACTATTATCAAGGTGTCCCGGTCATAAAGGCTTGCCACCCGGCTACGGCGCTCTTCGGTGTCGGCGACTTCCTCTATGTGCCCGTTTTTGTTAAGCAGCTCTAAACTATCCACCATCTGGCCCTGTTTGGCAAAGTTAACGGCATCCCGCAGGACGGGATTGCGCTGGCGGTAATTTTCGCCCATCACAACCAGCTTTACAGCAGTTGTCTTCTTGGACATCCGGCCATAATAATCGACATACCGTTCAAACACGCGCCCGGCGCTGATTGATTCAAGTTGGTTGCTGTCGCCCACCAGGATAAGTTTGTCTTCGTTCATTTCAACCAGTTTGAAAAGTTTAGCGGCATTGCGGCTGTCCAGCATACTGGCTTCATCAAAGATCAAAACCCTTTGTTTATGCTGGTCTTTACTGCCGAAGTAGGACCTGAGCGTCATGGCTTCAATCCCTGCCTCATCAGCAAGCTTCTTAGCGGCAACACCCTGCATTGCCAGGCCAAGGACATCGCAGCCCTTCCGCCGGTAATGTTCCGCCACGGCCTTAAGGGTGGACGTTTTACCGGCACCCGCGTCGCCCTGCACCACGTTTATCATGTTCTTGGAGGTCAGAAGGTCAACCACGGCCTGCCCCTGTATTTCTGAAAGGGATTTGCGGCCGAGCTGCCTGTTCGTCTCATTAAAATATTTCAGGTCTTTAGCCACCGAGGCGCTATCCGCGTAGTAACGGAACCCGCCATCCACACCGGCAAACCGCATGTAGTCTCGCTCCGTGGCTATAAGCTCCAGAGAGGTATACCGCTCCACACTTCTGTCTTTAACCGCAATAACAAACCCCTGCCTTTTCTGGGCCTCAAGCCGGGCTTCCACTTCATTGTAAGTAACAGACTGCCACTCCCCGCCGCGCATCACGTCTTTCAGGTATTCGTAGACCAGCTCCTGCTTAGAAACGGTCGCACTGCGCTCAGTGGCTCTTTTGAGCGCGTTCTGCCACCGGATGGCTTCGTTATGCCCGCCAAGCTCGCCATTGCGCTCCTGCTCGGCCTCGATTGAGAACTCCGCGGCTTTGGACCAGGCCGTCCGTTCTTTGATGGCGTCCTTAAGATTTTCAGCCTCGTTGACCACGTATTTGGCAAGCCTGGCTACCCAATCGGCGAGGATGCCGGGCTTATCCATGGCGGGGTCTTTTGCCCTCCGGCTTCTGTGCCAAGCGGTCATATCCAGCAGGCCTTTCGCACGCTGGCCGGCTATCTGGGCATGGCGGCGGGAGAACTCGGCCTCCAGCTCTTTGGAGACCTTACTTAAACGCCATTCGCCGTTCTTGATATAGCTGAGGTCATAGCCCAGAGCCCGCATCTTTGTCGCCAGCTTCAGCCGGTACAACTCTCCGAAGACCTTATTAAAATCCCGCTGTAAGATCTTACTGGTCCACAATCCCGAGATCCTTTTCTTACCTGCCTTATCGGTCAGCTCGGTCAGGTTCATCAGAATAACATGGGTATGAAGGTGCGGGTCATGCTCCCGGCTGAACCCGTCCCGGACCGTTGCATAGCACATCTTTCCTGTGTGCTGCTGCGTTCTGGCTGTGGGCCGGGCAACGGCAAAGCTATGCTCAACCTCAGCCATTACCTCAAGAACAGTTTCATCGTGGGCCTTTATTATGGCCGGGTTCTTATCCATAAGAAGCCCGACAATGCTCACGGACTTGGGGGCCGAAAACGTTAAGTCTATACCCTTGACCTTATGCTTCCTGGCAACAGTTTCACCGGCCTTATTCTTACCGGAAAGCAGAGCAAGGAAATCCCCCTCCGTAATTTCCTGGCCCGCCTTATAACCCAAGGCTTCCGCCAGGCGGCCATGCACTTTTACATAATCCAGCGGGTCCTCCCGTTGCGGAAACTCGCCGGTAAGAGCGTAGATTTCATGCTCAACAGCCTCGGCCTGTTTGAAATAATAGTTCTCGCCCCGGCAATGGTATGCCGCGAGTTTTTCCATGTCGTTTCTCAAAACCATTGCGGTCAGCATAAGGGGCGTTTTTGGCCTTCACACTTTGTGTATTGGTGCATTTGCCAATAGTATACAGCGCGGCTTGGCATTTGGCAAGGCCCAGACGCTATTTTGGAGGGGAATTTGGCATGGGGAAAGACAAAGAGAAGACTGCGGGGCGCAGGTAAGGGGAAGGGTTTTCTGGCTACCGGCGGTCACCGGCCAAGAG
>JBAXKK010000121.1:0-5015 GCA_037137395.1 Elusimicrobiota bacterium | reverse complement strand
CTTCAGATAGTCAAGCAGCGCCTCCCTCTTTTCCGGGTCGGCGGAATCCATCAGCGCCGTTTTTTCGGAGCCTGTTACCAGGTAGGCGTTGTAACTGGTGCCCTCCGGCAGGGGGATAAGCGAATCGAACAGCCGCCGGTTAAAGTGATTGACCCTCAGCGAACGGACTCTCTTTGTTATTGCGACCGGTTTCATGACTCCTCCGTTAACAGCAGACTGTTGATACAAACCGCAGTTTTAAAACTGCCCGCGCGGCCGGGCTTCTAGGAGCCCGTCCGACATAAGCTAAAAACTGGGCTCGGACCACTCCTGCAACTCCAAACCGCCGGCATCCGTCTTCTCAGGCGGCGCGGCGGGCACTCCACCCCCACTTTTACAACCGATTTAGCGACTGATGCGCCCGCTTTTTCCTCAACTTGCCGCTAATCCGGGCTTAAACCGCCCGCTTTTCCACAACTTTAAAATGTTGTGCGTAGTGCAGACAAGACTCCACTCGCCTTTTACCTTCTTCAAGCCGCGCATCAAAAACTGCCGGAACCCTCTCGCCTGCTTTATCTGCCCGAACACCGGCTCCACTATCTCTTTTCGCTTCGCGTAAATCGCTCGACCTCGCTTAGTCTGCAGTTTCCGCCTCATCCGGTCAGCCACGGAAAGTCCCCCGGGCATCCGCCCGCGCGGCGCTGTCGGTGTTTCTTTCCCGTGTTCCATCCGGTCCGGCGGCATATAAATGTCTGCCTTTAAACTCTCTACATTATCCTTGCTGTAATACCCAGCATCCATCAAAGCCTGTTTCGGTAACGCTCCCGCGTTTTCTTCCACCTGCGCCATCATCGGCTGCGCCTGTTGCCTGTCATTCGTTTCCTGCGTTACTGCCGCCGCTACTATAATCTGGTTCTTGCCATCAACCGCCGCCTGGCAGTTATACCCCTGCAGGAAACTTTTCTTGTGTGTCGGGGCCGGCATTATCCGGCTTTCCGGATCCGTAAAATTCTTCTGCGCCGTCGGGCCCGGTTTCCCGGTCGGCTCCTTAGGCTTGGGGCCTCTCTGCCCACCTTCCGCTTCGCGGGCCGCCTGCTCGCGCTTTTTTGTCTCCGCCTCTTCCTGCGCCTCGCGCTCAAGCTCGGCTTTCGCTTCACGTATCTTCTTAAGCCGGCTTTCTCGGTGCTGCAGTTCCTCCGGCAATTCATCGCCGGTTTTGTCAGGACCGTACAGCGCATCTTCTTCATCGTCAGCACGCTGCGCCGCTCGGAACATCGCCTCTATCTCCGCCGTCAGCCGCGCCTCTTCCTTACCCATCCGCTCATAGCTCATCGCCTTATGCTTGGAAGCATTAGCCTGTATCTTCGTCCCGTCTATCGCCACATTGCCCAGTTTCACCAGCCGGGCCTTCTTGCACAACTGGAATACCTGCTTGAACAATCCGGACAGCGCCCTGAGGTGCTGCTTGCGGAAATCGGATATAGTGCGGAAGTCGGGACGCTGATTCGCCGCCAGGATCCGGAATGCCACATCCTCCACCAGCCCGCGCGCGATCCGACGCGATGAAAACACCCCGATGCAATAACCATACAGCAGTACTGCCGTGAGCATTCGGGGGTCAAACGGCACTGTGCCCCGTGCTGGACCGCCGTAATACTCCATTATCTCGCTCAGGTCCAGAGTTTCCTCTACCAGGTCCGCTATGAAGTATACCAGGTGCCCGTCCGGCAGCCACTCACGCAGGGATGGCGGCAGCAACAGCATCTGATCACGATCGTATGGGCGGAATGTTCTCTCGGTCATATTGGCTCCTCGTACGCGCGCGTACGACATCAATATCATTATAGAGAACTATAGCCACCGGCTGCAAAACCTTCCTCGTCGAGGAATTCGCTATGGCCGTCCTTAACATGCCCGCGCGGGAATTCTTATGCCGGACGGGCTCCTAGTGGTAAAACTTGGGCGGCCGTTTACCTTCGTATCGGAAAGCATCATGGTCAGTTCCTTGGGCACAATATTCTTTGTGATTCTTTACGTGTGGAGCCGCCTCCGCCGCCGCAGAGGGGATAAAATCACCTGCTGGCCGCTGCTAATCCCTGTGCCTGTTTGGGGGTTATGTGTCTATAACGCGTTTTGGGAGCGTGCACAGTCCGGCGCTATAATCAGAATCGCGGAGGCTGAATCCTTGCTCAGCATGGTACTACTGGCGGCGACCTTGGCCGGCATTATTCCATGGCTCATCAGTCTTCTGCGGCTGCGTAGACCCAACGCCGCGCCCGGTTCGCCGGAGGCCTGACTAGCTGCATAAACAGACAACAAATACCGGGAGAGCCCAAGAAAAGGTGACACAGAACTTATCTCCCGGGAGATAAGTTCTGTGTCACCTTAACTCACCTTAATTTTACAAAATGAAGAGGACCAGCAGATTCATTGTAAATGTTGTCCGTGATAAAAATCAGGAGAATTAACATGTTCAATCGTGAATTTAGATTTTGCTGTTTGTTTGTCTTCGCTTTAACAGCGGCTTTTGCCGGTCTATCTATTTCAGCCGAAAACACAGGCCCCGGTGTCACCGGGTTCCTGAAAACACTTGAAGAGGGGAACCCGCAACAGCGCGAACAAGCCATCTTTGACCTTTCCGCATTGTATGACGAAAATGAAGAACTGGGTGGAAAAAAACAGGAGGCCATCGCTGCTTTGAGGCGCCATTTAAAAGACCCAAACCAGATTGTGCGACAGTGGGCGGCTTGCACAGTGCGTAAAATAGAACCTTCCGACAAGGAGGCAATTCCTGTATTAATTGAGGCGTTAACCAGTGAAGTCGGGAACCCGGAGCTGCGCGAACAGGTTATCCTGGCTATTTCCGGGTCAAATGATAATGACGAATTGGGGGCGAGGAAACAGGAAGTCGTCGCGGCTTTAAGACACCGTTTAAAAGACGATAATCACATCGTGCGACAGTGCGCGGCGTATGTCCTGAATAAAATAGAATCTTCTGATAAGGAAGTCATTCCCGTATTGATTGAAGCTTTAACCGAGAGGACGGATTATGCCACACTTGCGATGGGTGCAATCGGAAGCTTTGGGCCTGAGGCAGCCGCCGCCGTGCCGGCGCTTGCGGCACTGCTCAAGGATAATTGGAGCGGTTTGGATGGCAATTGGGCGTTGACACTGAAAAGAATAGGCACCCCGGAAGCAATGGAAGGGAGTGTAAACTAAACTGTGTAAACCAGGCGACCATATAAGTAAAATTACACAGGAGGTTTATAACTATGAAAGTATCTTTTAATATTCAAGAAGAGATGGCTAAATGCAAGACCATGGAGGACATCGCCGGCAAGAATGGCCTGCTCAAGCGCATGCTCAAGGAAATGACAGAGCAGATGCTTGAAGGTGAGCTTACAGGCCACCTTGGTTATGAGAAGCATTCGCCGGCGGGCCACAACAGCGGCAACAGCCGAAACGGGCATACAGGTAAGACTGTGCACACCGGCTTCGGGGAGGTCTCTCTGGAGACGCCTCGCGACCGGCGAGGGTCTTTCGAGCCGCAGCTGGTAAAAAAGGGCCAGACCGATATAACAGATTTTGATGAGAAGATAATTTCGATGTACGCCAAAGGAATGACGACCCGGGACATCCAGGAGCATGTTAAGGACTTCTACGGTGTGGATATATCTCCGACGTTCGTTTCAAACGTAACGGATAAGGTTCTCGACCTTGCGGCGCAGTGGCAGGCGCGTCCGCTGGAGACTGTGTATGCGATAGTATTCCTGGACGCAGTCTATTACAAGGTTCGGCAGGAGGGCCGTATTGTGTCAAAGGCTGCTTACACCTGCCTTGGCATCGACACAAAAGGCCACAAAGACATTTTAGGCATCTGGATAGGCGAGAAGGAGGGCGCGCATTACTGGCTCGGGGTTTTAAACGAGCTTAAGAACCGCGGGGTTGAAGATATTCTTATCGTGTGCGTCGATGGGCTGAAAGGTTTCCCGGAGGCCATCGCTCAGGTGTTTCCAAATGCAGAAACACAGTTGTGTGTGGTTCATCTTATCCGTAATTCTTTAAAATACGTCGGAAGCAAGTATCAAAAAGAATTCATGACGGACCTGAAGCTGGTCTACAAGGCGCCGAGCCTTGAGAACGCCGAACATAATCTCGGAAAACTTGCGGAAAAATGGGGCGCGAAATACCCATTGGCCATCAGGCCCTGGAAGGAGCATTGGATCAATGCGTCGACCTACTTTAAATATTCCAAAGATATAAGAAAGATAGTTTACACGACGAACGCGGTGGAGGCGGTTCACCGGCAGTTGCGGAAGGTGACGAAAAATCGTTCAATGTTCCCTACGGATGACGCCCTGACCAAGATGTTGTTTTTGGCTATACAAGGGGTCATCAGGAAATGGACCTCGCCGGTTCAGAACTGGGCTTCGACTATTTCGGAGCTATCTATGACTTTCGCTGGCAGAGTCAGGCTGGAGAGGCAATGAGGACGTTTACACAGAATTTTTTACACTCTCATATTTTACTGTAGTCAAGTCTATAAGTCTGTCAGGATTTTTTATTTTTAACCTTTTGGCGATAGCGCGAAATAAAAATATCATTTAACAATCTTTTATCGCGCGAGGAAATCCGGCGAAGTTTTAGCTTTGAGGTTAACTCTCGTCTATTGAATCTCAGCGCCAATTGTCCTATGGCTTCGTCTAAGAAGGAAACTGATGCTATTGTTAAGTGTCCGAAATCAACCTCAATTGTATGTGCTTTCTCCCACTGGTCTAGAAGAAAATGATGTATTTTCTTCCCATCGGAACGGGTTACCGTGTTTGTCCCGCAAATATCTTTAATTTTAAGTTTGGTTATAATGCCATCAGAATAAGTCATACTTCGACCTCCTATTTGGTTCGGAGCTTTCTCGCGGGGAAACTTTAATGTCAACCACGGTTCCGATAAACTTTACCTTTTCTTTTTTCGAGTCAATCTTTCGTGCGTAAAAGTTTACTTTTCCATGTCCACTTAGGACAGATAGTGTTCCATTG
>JBAXKK010000120.1:0-5057 GCA_037137395.1 Elusimicrobiota bacterium | reverse complement strand
CTATGGATGACCGCGAGGCATCTATAAGTTTTACCGTAACTTCGTTCAGATGACTGAAAGAATAGTCGGGGATGGCGGAAAAATCGCCTTTGGCCAAAGCCGGCGCACATACCCGGGGCTCCGGAAGGACCGGCGTGGAAACCACGGAAGGAGCGGAATATGAGAAATCAAAATATTTCCCGCCTGACGATCCGGCAGATTCGTCCCCGAAGGAAAAAATCTGAGGAATTGCAATGTCTGAAATATTTTTATAATTATTTTCGGAAAAAACGCTGATGGGGCTGATGAACAGCAAAATGGCGGCCAGTTTTAAAAAGAGGTTCTTCATGCTGAACATATTATATATGAAGGTCCCCTCTCTTTAAAGGGCCCTAAGGCCCACGCCCGGATGGGCAAAGGACCCAGCAGTTTAGACGCAAAGCAATCCAGAGGGAAAGCCATTTAGCGATTTAGATGCAAGGCAATCTAGCAATTTAGAGGAAAAGCAGTTTGGATGTAAAGCAGTTTAGCTAAACAGCTGAATCGCTGTGCTTCTAAGTCACTAGCTCGCCGTACTTCTAAACTGCTTTGCATCTAAATGGCTTTACGTCTAGCCCGCTTTGCCTCTAGATTGCTATATTTAGCAGCCTGGCGACTGACGCGGGATCGCTGATGCCGTAGGCTGCTGCGATATTAACTCCGGACAAACCCTCTTTCGCGGATCCGTAAAAAAGCTGTCCGCCTTTTTTAAGTATAAGGGCCTTACCGGCGTAAGCGGTCATCAGCGCCAGATCATGCGAAACCACAATAACACCCATACCACCTGAGGCCAGCCGCGTAAGAAGTTCAAAGACCTGGATCTTGTAATTTATATCCAGATGCGAAGTAGGCTCGTCCAGCAGGAGAACTTGCGGATCCTGGGCCAAAGCCTGGGCGATAAAAACCAGCTGACGTTCACCGCTTGAAAGGGAATTAATATTCCTGTCCCGAAGCTCCGGAACCCCCACCTCTTTTAAAACGTCACGAACGCGGGAAGCGTCGGCGCCGGAATAATCGCGCCACCACGGAACGCGCGGACTACGCCCCATAAGGACGATCTCAAAAACGGAAAAATCGTAAGGCAGATAAAGTTCGCTGGGAACATACGCGATAAGGCGGGCAAGTTCAGCCTTTGAATAAACGCGAATATCCCGGCCCAGAAGCTTAACCGAACCGGCCGAAGGCTCCAGAAAACCGCTGATGAGCCTTAGGAGAGTGGACTTGCCGGAGCCGTTAGGACCTATAACCGCCAGCAGATCTTTTTCCATAAGTTCAAAACCGGCGCCGGCCACCGCCGGGGTGCCGTTATATGAAAATTTAAGACCTTCAGCTTTTATCAGCATAATATAATGCAGTGGTTAGTGAATAGTGGTCAGTGATTAGCCCGAATCCTGCAGTTCAGAATGATTCCCGCGGAAAACTTCAACTGAAGTTTTCAGGTTAGCGGAAAACAATGTCCTACATTGACCGCTGTCTACTATTTACCGTTCACTGTTTACCGTCACACCCCTTTACTCTCCACTATCCATTTATCACTATTCACTCCTGTCGCCTCCCGCCGTACGGCGCAAGAGCCAGATAAAAAACGGCGCCCCGAACAACGCCGTGATAACACCCACGGGAATCTCTGCCGGAGCCGCGGCGGCGCGCGCGATGGCGTCGGCCAGGATCAGGAATAACGCTCCGCCAAGCGCCGACGAGATCAACAAACGTCTGTGCGAGGGACCAAAAAAAATTCTCAGAACATGCGGAACGATGAGTCCCACAAAGCCAACCGTACCGGCCAGAGACACCGCTGCGGCCGTGGCAAGCGAGGCCAGCGCGAAGAACAGCAGCCGCACTTTATCCGGATCCGCCCCCAGGTAAGCGGCCTTCTCCTCCCCTAGCGAAAAAATATCCAGATACCGCCACAAGAGAGCTCCGCCTGCGACCGAAGCGATGACTATCGCGCCTGAAACAGCCAGCAGCGAATTATCCGCCGGGAAAAATCCTCCCAATATAAAATATACAAGCGAAAGAGAATGCTCCCGATAAAGCGTCATAAAAAGCATTATAAGCGCGGTCAGGAATGTGCTCACGGCCACGCCGGCCAGAACAAGATGAGCCACTGAAGGGCGCTTTTTAACTTTAGACAGTGAATAGGTGAAAAAGGTGGCACAAAAAGCTCCGAAAAAAACCGTCAGGTAAAAAAATGGAGAAGATCTGGCAACTCCGAAAGCCGAGCAGAGCACGGCCCCGGCCATGGCACCGGCTGAAGTGCCTAGGATATACGGATCACTGAGAGGATTTTTAAGCAGGCCCTGGAAAACGGCTCCGGAAAAACCCAGTCCGGCCCCGACCACCGCCGCGGCCAATATTCGCGGAAGCCTCAATCCCCAGATGATATCCGGGCCGGCGGCCCGTACCGCCCCCGTAAAAAGCGCCAGTCCGGCGGCCGCGATGACTGCCGGCACCAGCCATAGGACTTTACTCATTTCTTTATTCATATACGCTCAAGCAGTTTAAATTCAAGGGCAGGGAATAGCCGCATCAAAGAGATGTCTCCCCGGCGAAAGCCGGGGTCCAGTGTCGTGATATTCCTGGATTCCGGCTTTCGCCGGAAAGACGACTTGGTTTTACGCCTTTTGGGATCTTCAATCGTTTCTTCTCCCGTCCAGCCACGCCTTAAGCTTTTGAACCTCGTCCTGCAGGCGTGGGCCGGGTCTTGAGAAAGCGTCCCGGTCCAGTCCCGTAAAAACTCTTCCGTTTCTGACGGCTTTAAGCCCGGCGGCCATGGGCCGGCGGCTAAAATCTGAAACTGAACCGGAAAGCAGGATCACGGCTTCAGGGTCCTTTTTCACCACGGCTTCCCAGGAAACCTGAAAGTATCCTTTATCCTCACCGGCGAAGATGTTACGCCCCCACGCTTTCTCTATGGCATCGGATAGAAAAGACCGCTTACCTGCGGTCCACCCGCCCTCGTCAACCTCCATATAGACCGAAGGTCTGGATAAACCGACAGGCTTGCTTTTGAACCCGGTCTTCATCTTCTTAATAAGCGCCGCGGCCTCTTTTTGCCGCCCCAGTTCGGCGGCAATCAGGTCTATGGTGCGATATGTATCTTCAACGCGCCGTTCTTCCGGCAACTCAACCACCTTTATCCCGGCGTTGCGAAGATCCTGAACCACCGACGAACCCTGCCAGATTCCCGCGAAAACGATATCCGGAGTGAGGGAATATATTTTCTCGAGATTGGGCCGCAGATAGTCTCCGACCTTCTCTATTTCCCTGGCGCCGGGCGGCCAATCGCAGAAACTGGACAACCCGACCAATTCAGTGCCCGACCCCAGCTCGAAAATTATCTCCGTGTAGGAAGGCATAAGCGAGACGACGCGTTTAGCGCACGCCGGCAAAACGGAACAGAGCAGGAAAGCGGAGACCGCTAAAAAAACAAACACGGATATTTTCATATAAATCCCACTCAGCCTGAAAGTTGCAGTTGCAACTTTCCGTCCGCATAGCGGGCGCCCTTTGGAATGAAATCTGCCTTGAACTGCAGGATTCAGGTTAAATAAAAAACCCAACTTTTGAGGGTTGGGCGTTAAAACCGGTTTTCCCCCTCGGATTGCCCGCCACATTCAGCGGGGTTCGCGATAGACCGGGCTTAGCCTTTCGGCATTACCGTTGCGGGGCAGCCCCGGATTCACACCGGGTTCCTTCACGAACTGACTATATCTTACAAAAACTTAACAACATAAGCCATAAAGCGGCTAGGCAACTTCCTTAATGAGCTTATGGCTAATGGCGTAACGCAAATGGCGATAGATGTTCCTTAAACTCCGGCCAGCGGCATCCTGGTGCTGATCATAACTCCCGCACCCGATATGTTCCGCGCTTCAATGCTTATATCGTTTTTTATAAGCAGATCGTGGGTTATAAGGAGTCCCACTCCAGTGCCATCAGGTTTCCCGGTGACAGCTTTCTGAAAAAGTTTCGCCAGGATTTCTTCCGGTATAGGCCGTCCGTTGTTCATAATGTCGACCTCCAGCATGCCGGCCGACTCCCGCATAGATATTTCCACCACCCTCTCGTCGGTATCGCCTCTTACCGCTTCAACGGCATTCTTCAATATATTGAAGTAGGCCTGCTGAAGGTCCTGGCGAAGCGCCATGACGGACAAATTGTCACCTTCAGGAAAATTCTGACGGAACTTAACTTTTTGGGCATCCTTGTGGAAAGCGAAGATGGAAACAAGATTCCTGAAAAAGGCCGCCATGTTTATCTTTTCTTTTTTACCCTCGGTTGCGCAACCGAAACGGGAGATATTGGTCAAAGCATCCGACATCTTCACGACGGTTTCAGAAAGATCGGTTAGCGCGGTCTGCTCCGCGGCGTTCTTGTTCGGGGCAAGACGCTCTAATTCTATATAGCCCGCGATGGAGGCCAGCGGCCCTCTCAGGTCGTGCACGATACGGTGCGTCATCATACCTATACTGGCACAAGCGTTAAGTTCGGTGAATCTCGCTATAATGGCCTGTTTTTCATTATTTTCCGACATAATTTTGAGTCTCAATCTGGACACCATTACTTTCACAAGGAAATTCAAAATCACCATAAACGACACTGAAAAAGAAACTATCCAAAATGTGGCGGCCGGACTTGCATATATTTTTGCCGAGAACGGATTGGTAACGATCAACAATCCTGAATATTCGCCAAGAACAGCGCAAAGATAGCTCAGGATCGCACAGCCTATACAGATATTGTTTTTTCCGCTGAAAGCCGCTTCGGAAATAAGTATGGCGAAATACAGGAAGACGAACGGCGAAGCTATTCCGCCGCTCAGGTGCACTACAAACCCCATACCAGCCAGCGCAAAAAAGCTCAGGCCGGAGATCGCGTGCTGTTGGTACTTTTCCGACACTTTCCACAGGACCAGATATTTTCCAAGGTATATTATTGCCAGGGCAAGCACCAACAAAAGGAATCTGTTATCGAACGGGAAATCCGGTATGCTATAACAAAATGAAAATGTGCAAAAACTGATAAGACTAGCGAAC
>JBAXKK010000119.1:0-5102 GCA_037137395.1 Elusimicrobiota bacterium | reverse complement strand
AAGGTCGGAGGCCCGCCTCAAATTTCTTTCAACTATTTTCGGGAAATACCCTCAGCGTCCCCTGTGCCCTGAAAAATAGAAACTAGTATAAACTCAAGGTGCTAATTTACAACTGCTCCAGTAAACGGGGGCACGTCACCCCATTTTTCCATTGTTCGATTAAGCTCCAAAAGTCTGGCTTAATCACCGTATCAATTGAAGGCGTCGGGGTAATTTTCTTTAAAAAAGACCGTGGCTTTTTCCGGGGGCAGGCGGTAGAACTCGGAAAATTTCGGCACTAGGAAGAGTAGGCACGCGGAGGCGGACACCGCGAGCCCGCAGGCTGTCATGGCCATATTCAGCCCAAAGATCGCAATAAGTATCCCTCCCAGCATATTCCCCAACGGCGCGGTGGAATGGCACATAAAGCTGGTTATCGCCCCGGCACGCGCCCTAAAATTATCGGGCAGCGCGAGGGAATCCTGCGTGCTGACGGAGATATTAAAGCAGGCAAATGCCGCTCCTATAAAAAACATCATGAGCGGCGGCAGAAAAATGTTCGGCGTCCAAGGCATCGCGATGATTCCTAACCCTATAGTGATAATACTGAGGACTAGAAGAACGTCTTGATATATTTTCTTGCTTATCCAACCGAGCAGGAGAGCAGCCAATATAACACCCAGGCTTCTGCTGGAAGCGAGAGCGCCCAAGAACCACGGCGGCATATTGCGCGCCTCTTTCACCAACACCGGCAGTGCTATATTCATGGGTGCGATCGCGAAGTTCAGGAAGGCCGCCAGGATTGAGAGCCAGAAGCGCACAGGTATTTTATAGACCATACGGAACCCGTCTTTCACGTCACCCATCCAGACGGCGACAGGATTTCCCTCTTTTATCGGGGTGACCGGCATGACCTTGACGACTATCGCAAAAGTGGCAGCCACCGCGATAACATAAGAAATTCCGTCGATTAGGAAAGCGCCACTGATCCCAAGCCCAGTGACCAGCACGCCACCCACCACGCCGCCTAATACCGTGCCCGTGGAACTTATGGCCTGACTTTGCTGAATGGCTCTACCAAGCAGAGCGGGAGGGACCAGCTGCGGCACTATGCTTGACGCACCCACACGGTAAAACGCCGTTCCCAAAGCGAGCATGATATAAAGCGCCACCAGCAGACAAACGTTGAAAATGTCGTAATAGGCCATCGCGGCCAGCATCAGGGTGAAAATGGCCCGCCAGCCGTCGCCGATAAGTATAAGTTTCCTGCGGGAAAACTTGTCCCCTAAGGGGCCCAATAAAGGAAGCAGAAAAACCGACACCATCATGGCCGGAGACATTATGGTGGCCAATTTCGCGGCTGAGCCGGTTTTCTCCAGAATCCACCAAGAAAGGGCGATGCTGCTGCAGACATCGCCGCTTATGGAAATGGCCTGTCCCAATCTATAAAGCCAAAAATCCCGGCCCAGTTCCCCCCAGAAGTTTTTTTTTATGGATTTCACTTGCCTACATATCCTATATAATACCATGAAACATGTATACCGCGGGCTATAGCATAAAGGCGGCCATAATCCTGAAATCATGACCATCTCCAGCTATCTTTCCAGATACCATTCTAGACCGGACTGTTTATGCCTGCCGCCACAAGGATGAAGACCGGTGTTATGGATGTAGAAATATGGACTTTAAATAATTCGTATTAGACAACGATATTCACGATCTTCCTGAGGACAACAACCACTTTTTTCGGTTTTTTACCTTCGAGCCACTTCTGGCTGTCAGGCGCGGCAAGAACGATCAATTCTACTTCTTGCTGCGACGCAGCAGTATTGATTTTCAGAAAAAAGCGTGTCTTCCCGTTGAACGAGACGGGATATTTCACAGTGCTTTCCTCTAGATACTTTTCGTCCCAGGCCGGGAACTCCAATTTAGAGACGGACCCGACATTACCTATCAGATGCCAGAGTTCTTCTGAGATATGTGGTGCGAAAGGTGAGATGGCGACGAGCAGAGGCTCTAGGATGGCCCGCTTGCGGCATTTGAGGTCGCCAAGTTCGTTAATGCAAATCATGAATGAGCTAATGCACGTATTCAATGAAAAACGTTCGATATCGTCGGTAACTTTTTTGATGGTCTTGTGAAGTACTTTCAGTTCGGCTTCATCGGCAGAGTCATCCGACAAGGTGATATTATCCTGTTCATCTAGGAAAAGCCTCCAAAGCTTCCTGACAAAGCGATAAACACCTTCTATCCCATTGGTGTCCCATGGTTTGGATTGTTCCACCGGCCCAAGGAACATCTCGTACATCCGGAGCGTATCGGCACCGTATTTCTCTATCAGTTCGTCCGGTGTCTGGACGTTATACTTCGACTTAGACATTTTCTCAACTTCCCAGCCGCAGTAGTACTTACTGCCTTCAAGGATAAACCCGACATCCTTGTATTCCGGACGCCATGCCCGAAAC
Organism: Elusimicrobiota bacterium; assembly: GCA_037137395.1. Classification (GTDB taxonomy): domain Bacteria; phylum Elusimicrobiota; class Elusimicrobia; order Elusimicrobiales; family UBA9959; genus YA12-FULL-51-18. The sequence goes on along the minus strand of JBAXKK010000119.1, from coordinate 2,658 downwards.
GCTTCGACATCCAAGATATCGTTATGGACCAGATTTACATCCACATGCACCGGAAAAGAGTTAGACTCCCGACCGGGAATGTTTTTTGAAACGAAAACCGGCGCCGGATTCTCTCCCCCAACCCGCCCGGTTATCACGATATTAGGCGCTTCAGGGGAGTTCTTAATGCCCGCCAGTAATTCGGCGATATTTTCGGGTTTGACCCTGTATACGAAGTTGCTTCGGCCTTGGATCATGCCTTGGTTGAACAACTTTCTGAAGGGCTCATCTTCCGGAGTAAGTCCAATGTCAAACAGGAATTTGTTCCAGAACCGGGCATAAATGAGGTGCCCTGTAGCATGTTCTGACCCGCCGACGTAGAAATCCACGCTTTTCCAGTAATTAACGGCTTCTTTCGAGAAGTATTCGCTATCGTTGTGCGGGTCCATATAACGGAGGTAATAGCCGCTGGAACCGGCAAATCCTGGCATCGTGGCCGTTTCGTATGGATACCCTTCCCGTGTCGACCAGTTCTTAGCGCGCGCAAGTGGCGGTTCTCCCGACTCGGTAGGGAGATACTTGTCGACCTCTGGCAATTCCAAGGGCAGCTCAGAGTCGTCCAACGTGTGCGGTATGCCATCCTTGTAGTATACTGGGAAAGGTTCGCCCCAGTACCTTTGCCGGCTGAAGATCGCATCACGCAAACGGTAATTGGTCCTTACAGTCCCGACTCCATACTGCTCCGCGTATGCCACGACACGGTCGACTGCTTCGTTAGCCGTAATACCATCGAGGAACCCGCTATTCACGCATATCCCATCCTGTGACTCATATGCGGCATCCTTAATGTCTCCCCCGCGAATTACCTCTACGATAGGCAGCTGAAAATACTTCGCGAACATATAATCACGGACATCATGCGCCGGAACCGCCATAACTGCGCCTGTCCCATATCCGCCAATCACGTAATCAGCCACCCAAATCGGAACCGTCGCGCCATTAAAGGGATTGACGGCGTAAGAACCTGTAAACACCCCACTGGGCTTCTTGGCTGCGACGATTCGCTCCCTTTCGCTGCGGTTCTTCACGGACTGTACATACTTCTTTACGGTTTCGCAGTGTTCCGGCTTGCAGAGCAAGCTCAGATACGGATGGTCGGGAGATATGGACATGAACGTCACGCCGAAAACCGTGTCGGGGCGAGTGGTAAAAACCTCTAGGTGTTTCCCGGAATGGCCCTCAACTTGAAAACGCAGTAGTACCCCTCTGCTTTTCCCTATCCAGTTCCGCTGTATTTCTTTTATATTCTCAGGCCAGTCGATGCACTCAAGGCCCTCCAATAGTCGGTCGGAATAAGCGGTGATGCGCAGAGACCACTGCTTCATTCTCTTCCTTTCCACCGGATGTCCACCGCGCACACTGAAGCCTTCGCTGACCTCGTCATTTGCAAGGACGGTGCCTAAAGCCGGGCACCAATTCACCATGGAATCCGCCAAATAAGCGAGCCGGTAGGACATCATGATTTCCGAACGCACGGCTTCGTTGTAAGACTTCCAATCCTCCGCGGTGAATACGGTGTCCAGAGAAGAGGCTGCCTGGATATCGGCATTACCCTGTTTTTCAAAACAAGCGGCCAGTTCCATTATCGGCCGGGCCTTTTGGATGTTTTTATCGAACCAAGACTCGAATAGTTTTATAAAAACCCACTGCGTCCATTTGTAATAGCGCGGATCGGATGTACGGAACTCCCTGTCCCAATCGAAAGAAAAGCCAAAACCGTCCAGCTGCTTGCGGTATCGCCTGATGTTCTGTTCGGTGGTTATGGCCGGATGCTGGCCCGTTTCAATGGCATATTGCTCTGCCGGCAGGCCAAAAGCATCATACCCCATAGCATGCAGAACATTGAACCCTTTCAGACGTTTGTATCTAGCGTAGATGTCGGAAGCGATATACCCGAGCGGATGGCCGACATGCAGGCCTGCCCCTGAGGGATATGGGAACATGTCGAGAACGTAGAATTTGGGTTTATTGTTGTCAATCGCTGTGCGGAAAGATTTATTCTCAGCCCAGTATTTCTGCCACCGGGCTTCAATTTCACGGTGATTGTAGTTCATTGAGTAAACACCAATCCTGTATTGATTCCTTTTTCGCCTTAAAGACAGTTACAGACTTTTGCAACAGCCACTCAAATACATGTTAGAATCAAATTTTGACCAAAGAGTAGGTCGCAGCAAATCAAACACGTACCCACAAAAGAGGAGTCCCGATCGCCTTATTACAACAAGTTCGATTACCGCCCCACCGGCAAGCTGCGCCTCATCATCGATGAGTATTATGGCGAAGGCCTCAGGAAACACTGGACCATTAATGACGATGAATCACTGGGTGAGACATTGGCCTCATTCGTTGATGGTCTTGCCGAAGCGGCAAAGGTGCTGAAGGATCGAGAAATCAAGCTAGAGCGGGAAAAGCGCGAGTCTGAGATACGGCAGCAAAAGGAGCTTGAGGAAAGGGCGCGCCGACATAAACTCACTACGGCCGCTACGAAATGGGATGAAACACAGCGGCTTCGTCAATTCTTAATTGCCCTTAAGGCTAGAATCAGCAACAAGAAAATAGACGCCGTGAGGTGGTCGGGAGAGTCTAGACTGGTATTAGGCTCTTCCTAAGGTGGATTGC
>JBAXKK010000118.1:0-5107 GCA_037137395.1 Elusimicrobiota bacterium | reverse complement strand
GACTTTATCCGGTGCAGCGCGGATTTGCTCCCTTCAGGCAGAAGGAAATATATGGCTGTCGAGCAGTTGCGCGCGCCGGCAAAGGCGCTCCCCAGCGCGTCCGCGGGTATCTTTAGATCGGAACGGTAACTTTCCCTGAAATAACCGCCCTCCGGATGCGGCTCCAGTTTATAAAGCTGTATTAATTCCGCTATCGTGCCGGTATCAGATTTCTTCATTTCGCGCCATATTCCCGCGTGTCCAGCATTATCGTCACGGGGCCGTCGTTGATTATCTCCACTGTCATGTCCGCGGCGAAGACGCCGGTTTTTACTTTTATGCCTTTTGCGCCGAGGCAGCTTACGAAATATTCGTAGAGCCTGTTGGCTTCCGGGGGTTTGGCGGCCGCTGTGAAGTCGGGGCGTCGGCCTTTGGCGGCGTCGGCGTAGAGCGTGAATTGAGAGACCACCAGGGCCTCGCCTTTTACATCGAGGAGCGAATGATCGAACTTTCCTTCAGAGTTGGAAAAAATACGCAGGTTTGCCGTTTTGTCGGCTAAAAATTCCGCATCTTTTTCCGCGTCACCTTCACCCACCCCGAGAAATATTACGTAGCCGGGGCCGGTGCTGCTGTGTGTCGCGCCGGCTATTTCCACGGCGGCTCGTTTAACTCTTTGTATCAGCGCTCGCATTGTCCAATTATAATTAATTTATGCTGATTATTGCAGCATTATCGGAATTAACGGACGGTTAACCGTTTTTTTGAGCCATTTTTGGCGAGGGTAACTATTATATTATAAGACTGAAAAGTGGTTTTTCTAGTATAATATTTCAGGACGCAGGACTCTGTGTTACGCCCGTGCCTTCTATAAGGAGAACATTTTATGGTAACAGGACTTGTTTTAGTGAAACTCATGCCCGGTAAGGAAAAACAGACCCTGGCCAAATTGAGGACTCTTAAAAGCGTTATACACATGTCGGCTGTGTTCGGCCGATGGGATCTGGTCCTGGATATGGAAACTGACGACCTGCCCACGCTTTCCAACTTTGTAGTGCAGGAAGTCCGGTCCATACCCGGCGTTTTGTCCACTGAAACTTTAGTTACGACTTCGTTGTAGTGGAGTGTGAGCCGTAAATAGTGGATATTCAATACGAGATTTTGAATCTTGACTCTTATGTTTAAGTTCCTGGTTATTCTTTTAATGAGCGTTGCGCCGGCCGTCGCGCAGGTGTATCTTGGGGGCGGACTGAGCCCCGATTCTTTCACGAAAGAAAAAGAGATGAAGTTGAGCCAAGGGGGTGAAGACGCTTTCGCCGAGGCTTTTGTGCTAGAGAATTCCACGGCCTCTCTTTATGCTGTTTTTGAATCCACCACTCCGGCCCGCGTCGCCGCTTCCCGTATGCGCAACGGCATATACCGGCAGGAACTTCTGATATTGTACGCCATAGCGCGGGATTCAAAGACCACTTTTACGGCTCTTTCCGGGCAGCGTGAAAAAGGTGTCAGTCTTAGGGAGATAGCCAGAGAGAACAAGGCCGACCTTATTAGGATCTTCCTTGAGACCGAAGAGCTCCAGAAAAGAATAGATGTCAGGGCCGCTTTTATAAATATTTCCTCTTTAACCGCTGTCGGGCTTTCCACACCGCCGGTTTCCACGGATTTATATGAAAATAAATAAAATTTTGGCTTTATCGTTGTTGTTCTCAGCCGGCTTAGCCGCTTTTGTGCCCATATTGGCTGGCGCTTTTGAAATACCTAAAGGAGCGGTTGAGGCAGCGCTTGGCCTGCCGGACGGGTTCAGAGTGAAAGTGGAGCTGGCGCTGACTCCGGAGGCTCAGGAAAAAGGTTTGATGTTCCGAAATGAACTGGCCGGGGACCGGGGAATGTTGTTCGTTTTCACGGAAGGAAGCGAGAAAAATTTTTGGATGAAAAATACTTTTGTGGAGCTGGATATCATCTTTTTGGATAAAGAGCTTAAGGTGGTGAAAACGTTCCACCGTGTTGCTCCTTCTAAACCGGGGCAGAGCGATTTTGATGTCGCGAGAGTGGGCGCTCCGGCCTTTTATGTACTGGAGATAGCCGGGGGAGCGGCCCGTAAGCACGGTCTGAAGCCAGGCGCGAGTCTGAAGATAAGTTTCCCCCCGCATAAAAAAAAGTAGAATTAAGCCTGTTGGAAGGCCGGTGAAAATGGGAATCTGGACAAACGCTTTTAAACTGCCGGGGCATAGAGAAGTCACTGAGGAGGAGAAAACGCTTCTCAGTAGTCTGGCCCTTAAAGTCAATAAGCGCGCAATGGGCCATGTAACAGCTCTGGCTCTTGAAAGTACGCGCCCCCTGCATAACCTCGGTTCACAAGCGCTCATTTTCCTGACCCCCATGATCAGCGCTCTCTTCAGCAGGGAAGAGACGGATAAATTCGTGAAACTGCTTGAGAATCCCAAAGCGATTACGTTCTTCATAGATGAGTTGGCCGCGGGCGACGGCAAACCTGCAAAAAAAAGTGTCTAAGGAGCCTGATAATGTCACAAAAAGACCTCGAGATAATAATCGCTACCGATTGCGGCAGCACCACTACCAAAGCTATCCTGATAGAAAAGAAAGGCGACACTTATCGCCAGACCTTTCGCGGAGAAGCTCCCACCACCGTGGAAGCCCCTTTTGAAGATGTTACCAAAGGCGTGCTTAACGCCATTACCGAAGTCGAAGAGCTTTCCGGACGCAAGATCCTGGACGGAGAACACATAATCACTCCAAATAACGGGAATACCGGGGCCGACATCTACGTCTCCACCTCCTCAGCCGGCGGCGGCCTGCAGATGATGGTGGCCGGGGCTGTTAAGGCGATGACAGGCGAATCGGCCCAGCGCTGCGCTCTGGGCGCCGGCGCCATAGTTATGGATGTGCTGGCCTCCAACGACGGCCGCGCTGATCACGAGAAGATAGAACGCATCAGGCAGCTCAGGCCCGACATGATGCTTCTTTCCGGCGGCACCGACGGCGGTTCGGTTACCCATGTTGTGGAGTTGGCGCAGTTCCTTAAGGCCGCCGATCCCAAGCCCCGCCTGGGCGCTTCCTATAAATTGCCAGTTATCTACGCCGGCAACAATAAGGCGCAGTCTCAGGTGAAAGATATTCTGGACTCAAGCACAGCCCTTATCGTCACCGAGAACCTTCGCCCTTCCCTTGAAAAAGAGAACCTGATGCCCGCCCGCCATAAAATACACGATATTTTTTTGGAGCATGTGATGCAGCAGGCGCCGGGTTACCCTAAGTTGATGAAGATGGTTGGTGCGCCCATCATGCCAACCCCCGCGGCCGTGGGTGTAATGACCGAGAAGTTCGCCAAGGCCAATAACTTCAACGTGTTGGCTGTGGACATCGGCGGCGCCACAACCGACGTTTTTTCAGTTTTCTCCGAAGTTTTCAACCGCACAGTCAGCGCCAATCTCGGTATGAGCTATTCTATCTCCAATGTTATGGCCGAAGCCGGTCTGCCCAACATCCTCAGATGGCTGCCCTTTGACCTTGATGAGCAGGACCTGCGGAACCGTCTGAAGAATAAAATGATACGCCCCACGACCATTCCGGCAACCGTGGAAGATCTGCAGGTGGAACATGCCGTGGCGCGCGAGGCTTTGCGTCTGGCCTTCGATCAGCATAAGGCGCTGGCCGTAGGGCTCAAAGGCGTGCAGCAGGAGCGCTCCATATCCGACGCTTTTGACCAGACCGCCAGCGGGGCCAGCCTTATCAATCTGATGAATCTGAACTACATCATCGGCTCCGGAGGAATCCTGGCGCATTCCCCTCGCAGGACGCAGTCCATGCTGATGATGATAGACGCCTATCAGCCGGAAGGCGTTACCATGATAGCCGTCGACTCGATCTTTATGATGCCGCATCTGGGCGTTCTCGCGCAGATAAGCGAGAAAGCGGCCCTGGACGTGTTCTACAACGACTGCCTGGTGCGCCTGGGCACCTGCCTGGCGCCTAAAGGCATGGGTAAGGACGGACAGGTTATCATGGACTGGGAAATTATCGGGGAAGACGGCAAGCGGCACAGCGGCGAGCTGCGCTTCGGCGATATCCTGCATATTCCTTTTGAGTCACCCAAGGGCCGCGCGATAGTGAAACCGGCCAAGGGTTTCGACATGGGCGCCGGCTCCGGCAATAAGATGGAAGCTAACATTGAAGGCGGAGTTGTGGGTGTGGTTTTGGACGGACGCGGCAGGCCGTTCGATCTTGCCAAAGTTCCGGCTAAACGCATAGCGGATCTGAACAAATGGTATAAAGCTATGGATATGTATCCGGTGTAACAAGTGGATAGTGAATAGTGGCGAGTGGTTAGTCTAGAGAGACCAAAGTCTGATTTAGATCTGACTCTCCATAAACCACTGTGCACTGACCACTAATCGCTAAATATTTCGGAGGCAACTTATTATGGCTCACGCCTATACACCCGGTCTTAAAGTCATCCCCTGTACTGTGCTCAGGAAGAAAAGATTGCTGCCAATCCCGGGTCGGGTGCTGGTAGAGATGGGCAAACAGGTTGAGGCCCTGGATATAGTGGCTCAGACCCAGTTGCCCGGCAAGGTTTTCTCGGTCAATGTCGCAAACCGGCTGGCGGTGGGACCTGAAGAGATACAGGACTTCATGCTCAAGAAGGAGGGCGACCCGGTCAAGAAAGGCGAGATCATCGCCGAGAATAAGCCTTTTTTAAAATGGTTCAAGACCGCTGTCGAATCGCCCGTGGACGGAGTTATTGAAGCGGTTTCGATGGTGACTGGCCAGGTTTTGCTGCGCGAACCTCCGAAACTTCTCCCCATCAAAGCGTATGTAAAGGGCACGGTTGTTGAAGTCACTCCCAATTTTGGCGTGACTGTTGAGTCCGAAGGCACATTTATACAGGGCATTTTTGGAATAGGGGGCGAGACCAACGGCGAGGTCGCCGTGGCTGTGGCCAGCCCTGATGAAGATCTGACTCCTGAAGACCTTAATGAAACGCATAAAGGCAAAATAGTCATAGGAGGCAGGCACGCCAGTCTGGCTACGGTAAGGCGGGCCGTGGAACTGGGCGTGCATGCCATCGTGGTCGGCGGCATTCATGACCGCGACCTGCGTCAGCTGCTGG
>JBAXKK010000117.1:0-5194 GCA_037137395.1 Elusimicrobiota bacterium | reverse complement strand
GAATATCTTCCATGTGGAGAGCACGGCCTTCTGGTACACATGGCGGGTGAATTCTCTGACCGTATCTATGCGCAGGGTCTTCTGTTTCTGAGCGTCCTCGTCCAGCAGCAGCCCCTGGAATTCGGAGTCTATAACGCGCACATCGGGGTGCACCCCTTTGGCGGTTTGTGAACAGGAAACGCAAAGGTCGCAGGCGTCGTTCAAGGGTAGAGGGTCCAGGGGAGAGGGTTCGGGGATGGATTCAGGGCAAGATCCAAACAGCTCTTCTTCCGCTTTCGGTTCTTCCGGAATAATATGGGTGCAGTTAAGAGTTTTGGCAAATTCTTTTGCTGTCAGAAATTTGCCGATGCCCTCAATGCCCGAGAAAAGAAGCGCTGGCGGCACGCGCCCGCTGCAAATGAGAGCTTTAAGCTTTTTTATCGTGCCTTCGTGGCCGAGTATATTTTTAAAGGACATAGTTATAAAAGAGACAAAGATGTAGAGCGATTTGGCCGTTAAGATGTAAAGCCATTCAGATGTAAAGCGATTTAACTCGGCAAACTTTGCATCTTTGCCTCTAGGTTGCTTTGCATCTAATTAGTGTCGACAGCTTTGATGTTATTGCGGCGTGTATATCCTCTACGGAGCCAGTGGCGTCGACCCTGAAGGAGCCCCGACGCGTAGCGAGGATAGAATAGGCCTTGTTGACCCTGAGCCTGAAAGCGGTGTCTTGGCGTTCCATCCTGTCTGATTTAAGATTTTTGCCGCGGCTAAAAAATTCGCTGTCGGGCATGGTGAAAACCACTGTCAGGTCCGGCTTAAGACCGGCAGTGGCTATGCGGTTCAGTGTTTCGACTGTTTTGAGGTCCAGTTTTCGGCCGTAGCCCTGGTAGGCGGTGGTTGCCATCGTGAAGCGGTCCGAGATAACTGTCTTGCCGGCTTTAAGTGAGGGCAGAATTATATCGGCGGTATGCTGGGCACGGGCCGCCTCATAAAGCAGGAGTTCCGTCAGGGGGCTGATTTTGTTTTTGGTGTCGAGCAGAATATCGCGGATAGCTTCAGAAATGCGGGCTCCCCCGGGTTCGCGCGTCAAAACGGGTTTAATGCGGTTTTTTATCAACCAGTCGGATAGGAGTCTGACCTGAGTGGATTTACCGGACCGGTCCGGCCCTTCAAACACGATAAATAGGCCTTTCTTCATAGTTACATGATAGCAAAGGTAAGGGCTGGGAGGAAATGCAACTCCGGGAATTTACGGCGTTTGGTTGCCCCCCGTCGGCCCCAACATCGAACGGACAATGCTAAAGGGGAAATAGCGGAAATCAGCCGATTGCTTAACCAATTTAATAATTTTAGGCAACATTTATGAAACAGAAAAAAGTTAGAATTAAACTGAGGCATTTATATATGAATAACCAATTTGACGAATCATCTCTTAATGAGGCTTCCATAAACGATGTGGAAACGGCGCGCTTGGCTTTGCGCTGGGCGCTGGACAAGATACGCGTCCTGCAGGAGGAGACGCTCCGCGCAAAACAAAATCTTCAGGAAAAAACCGCCCAGACATCATTTTTGGAAAGCCAGCTGAAAGGCAAAAATTCCGAGCTTGAAAAGATCATTCACTCTCACGAAGAGGAAATGAAGTCCCGGCAGGATTCGCTGGAATACCGGTTCCGCGCCAAGCTTGAGCGCCTGGCCGAAAGGGAAAAGGAGCTAGAGGCGAAAGATTCCAGGCAGGAGGAAGTTTTTAAGCAGAAGGAAAACAAGCTTCAGGACGATTATCAGAAAAAATCCGATGAACTGCGCGCCCGCTGGGCCCAGGTGGAAGCGGAGCTTTGGACGCTCCGCCAGGAGCAGATGACTAAGCAGCAGGATCTTGAGAAGCTTTACGCCGCGCGGCTTGACGATGAGCGTAAGAGGTCCGCCGTCGAAATTGAAGGCGTCAGGTCCGGCTTTGAGAGTGCCTACGCCGAAAAGCTCTCCGAATTTGAGAAGAGGGAGAAATCCGGAGCCGAAGAGCTCAAAAAAAACGAAGCCGTGCTCAAGTGGGCCAAAGACAGCTTTCAGGCTGAGACCGCGGAGCGCGAAAAAGTTTTAAGGCAGAAAGATCTGGACATCGACAAGAAGCTGATGGAGAGGAACCAGGAGATAGAGGAGTATAAAATACAAGTGGAACTGCTTCAAAAGCAGATTTCAGACCTGCCTGAAGCCGTGCGCAAGCGCGACATTGACCTGGATCGCTACAAGCAGGCGATGGAAAGCCTTGAAAGCGTCATCCGCACACTGGAGGCTGAGAAAAAAAGTTCTCAGGCTGAAGCCGAACATAAGATATCCGGCCTTACCGCAAGTCTTGAGGCGGAGAAGACCCGCTACCTTGAGATGGAGGGTGAGATTCCCAGACGCCTCAAGATCGCCATAGAGCACGAACGCGGCCGCCTGGCGGAGAAGCTTTCAGAGATCGGGAACAATTACAAAGAGGATTTGCGTAAGCGCACTGAGACGATTGACCACCTCGAAAAGAACCTGAAGGCTTTAGAGGAGAGCAATAAGAGTTTGCAGACCGAGCGAGACGCATATTCCCATAAGGTTGAGGGCCTGCAGACCCAGTACCACATAAAACTGGAAGAGTTCTCGTTTCGGGAAAAACAGTTGCAGTCCGAGTATGACGTGAGGCTCAAAGTTGAGATGGAAAAAAAGGCAGGCGCCCTGCGAGAAGAAGTTGACACCACCCAGCGCATCTACGAAGATACCCTGCGGCTTAAAGTTGAAGAAATCGCGCATTTACGCCGGGAACTTGAGGCCACTATAAACGATAAGGCTCTTTGTCAAACCCAGGTTTCGGAGTATCGCCGGTCTGTTGACGCGATAAAAGGAAAAGCCGAAACAGACCTTTCCGCTCTCCGAGCCCAGCTTAAAAATGCGCATGAACGCGAGCTTGCCGATGAACTCGCCGCCATCGGGGAGCGGCATGCCGCGGAAAAGCAAAAAATATCCGCCGCCTTTGACGCGCAACTTAAAGAAGCTCGTCTTGAAAACGCCAAAAAAGATGACGATATTCATAAATTTAAGGCTGCTGTAGTAAAATTGGAAGAAGAGAAGATTAGCGCGGTCTCAGAAGAGCGACACAAATGGAAAGCTGAGTTGCAGTCTCAGGTTTCGGATATGGCTAAAGCTTATGAAGATAAGATCCTTCAGCTAAGTAAGGCCATTGAATCCCTCAAGGCAGAGAGAGGCGAGCTGATGCTGCTTGAGCGCGAGCGTCTTGAGCGCCTCTATTCTGAAAAAGAGAAGGATTTTGACGAAAGGCTGGCCAGGAAAAATCAGGAAGTGGCCCGCGCGGCCGAACTGGTTTCCAAAAAGAATCAGGAGCTTGATTCCCTTCGCCTGGAGAAAGAAGCGCGGGAGGACACTTATCGGAAATCTCTGGAGGATTTTAGGCTGAAACTTTCAGCCGCAGTTGATAAGCTCTCGGCTTATGAGGCCGCCCATTCCGGCCTTAAAAAAGGCGAATAGAAGCCGCCTTACAAAAAACCCCCTGTCTTAGGTTAAGACAGGGGGTTTTGCTTTTTATAGGTCTTTATTGCAGAAGTTCGGTGCAGTTGCTTGATCCGCCTGGGCAACCGGCGATCTGCACATCCGCTCTGTCGGGGACATTGACGTTTATGGAATATGCTCCGTAGCGCGCGGCAACAGAGGCATTGTTTGCGTGGCGCGTAACGGTCATGACAAAGCAGGGGCCGCTGGTGCAGGTGCCTGCCACTACTCCTCCACCAAAGAACTTGGTGGGAATGTTTCCGGCGGTCATGTTGGCGTAGGAAATATCCAACTGTGTTAAGTCAGAGGTGTAGACGCCGCCTTTTGCCAGGAAGCGCTCCTCGGCAGATTTGACGGAAGAAATGATGCTCATGGCTTCCGCGACGCGGGCTTTTTCCACGACCTTGAAATATTGAGGAATGGCGATTGACGCCAGGATACCGATAATAAGCACGACGACCAGCAACTCTATGAGCGTGAAACCTTTTTTATTTTTGAACATTTCGCCTCCCGACATATTAAATACGGACTTTGAATTTATTACGATAACCCCGCGTATCCTCCGAACCATATCCGCGATTCCTGCTTTATACTGGTGACCTCAAAATTTTGCGCCCGGCGCGATTCGAACGCGCGGCCACTCGCTTAAAAGGCGAATGCTCTACCCCTGAGCTACGGGCGCAATATTTAGGCAGGTGCCCATCAAACGGGCAGATGCTGTAGCACAAGTATACAAAAATAATAACAAATTGCAAATTTTGGATCCGGGCTGTCCGGGCCGCTTGCGGTTAAAAAAATCCCGTACCCGACGGGCAGCCGGTGATTATTTTGATATCCGGGGTTTATATGGAATATAATATGAGGATATGGCTGCGGCGAAAAAATACAAGGTCAGGGTTCGGCTGAAAGTCCGTAATCGTCTTTTAAAGACAGCCGGCATCGCGTTTTCTTCACTTGCGGTAGTGGTTATACTCGGATACACCGGCTTGAGCGCCGCCCGATTCGTTTCCTCACTCACTTTAGGGCGGTTTTTTTCTTTCACTTTGAAAGCCGTGTCGGTCGCGAGTCCTTCCGACGAGATATCCGCGGAGATTTCCAGCCGCCTTTCCCGGTACATGGGGCGTGCTTTTTCCGCCGGGGACTCGCTGGCGTTCGTCGCGGCCTTAAAACAAACGTATCCCGCTTTAAGCGGCGTGAAAGTTGACAGGAATTTTGTGAATGGGCGTATTATCGTGCGGGCAGAATCGGAGCGCGTTGTGGCGAAAGTGCGGCTGAACGGCGGTAATAATTTTTACCTTTCGGACAATGGCCGCCTGCTGGAAGAAAATTACGGCTCGGAGCCAGCCGATATTTTTGAGACCGATCTTTACGCAGTGTCCGGCTCCGGCCTTGTGCCTCTCGCCGGTTTTTTGACGGAGATGAAAGCCATGACGCCTGAGTTGTTGTCGCGCCCCGTAAAGCTTGAGTGCCGCGGCGCCGCGCAGGTCTGCCTGCTCACGCTTGAGAACAGCGCGGAAGTTCTGTGGGGCGAATTTGCGTTCACTAAGACCAAAATCTCCAGGCTTAATGAGGTTCTCGCCGACGCCGCGCGCAAAATAAAGGGTCCCTTGAAAGTTGACTTCCGGTATTTCAGGGATGGAAAAATTTTTGTTTCAAAGCTGCCCGATATTTAAGTAAGATA
>JBAXKK010000116.1:0-5342 GCA_037137395.1 Elusimicrobiota bacterium | reverse complement strand
AGCGATTCCGCAGCCGGCCATACAAGAAGGATGATCAAGCGCACATAGAACAGAAGAATAACACGCATGTGCGGCAACTTATCGGCTGGGACCGTTACGACACGGAGGAGGCAGTCGCGGCGATGAATGACCTTTATCGTAACGAGTGGCGCCTATTGGCGAACATATTCCTTCCGTCGGTGAAGCTGTCCAACAAAATCCGCATAGGTTCCCGTATCAAGCGGGTTTATGGCGAGTCGCAGACGCCTTTGGATAGACTGAGGGGTTCAGGGCTGGGTGACCGGAAGAAAATAGAGGCCCTGTACGAGCAGCGGAAGACCCTGAACCCGTTTGAGCTGTCCAAAACGGTGGAAGCTAAACTGATTCGGATATGGAAATTGGCTACGCGGGTCAGGCCGAGTCGTGGGCCGGAGACAAAACGCATTAAGCCCAACTGGACGCTGGAGACCGGGGATTATCCTCCGTACTGCGTGCCGCGAATAAGTCAGGATGTAGCCAAGATGAGAAGCGGCTATCGCAAAGAAAGGCTGTTAGGAACATTATGAATTATCAATGGAACGGGAGGCAGGGGAACCGGATAAGCGGAACCGTCCGGAGGCCGAGCATACGGAGCGCGGAGGCCGAGGAACGGAGGCGCGGCCACGGTGTGGCTGACGCCGGTTCCGCGTTCCGGGCCCCTGACAGGCCCCGTGAACCCGGTGCAGTACTGCCTAACATTATCAACAGTCATCCACAAAGAGAAAAAGAAGCAAAAAGAGAAAGGGGCATGACGACTACGACTTGGGTAACATTCTTAGATTAGTTGACACGTGATTTTTTTAATCACTTTCAAGAACCGGCCCCAGTCCCCCTAGACTGGCGAAATAATTTCTATTTAACTTTCGGCTGCGCTTCTTTGACGCCGGAAGTCCGCAGGCGTTCAAGAATCCTGGTTATATCGATGCGCACCGCAGCGGGGAGGCTTTCGTTTTTGAGGGCCTTGGAATAGTATATAGCCGCTTCACTGGGCCTGCCGACGGCCTTGGTGAGCGAAGCCAGGTTTATCATCGCGGATAAATACTCCGGGTCCGTTTCCAGCGCGTGGTGGAAATCCTCTTCCGCGCGCGAGAAATTCCCGGTCAAGCGCAGTAATATGCCGCGCTGGTTTAGAACGGCCGGATCGGCAGGGGCTATGGCAACCGCCCTTTCGGCAAATTCCAGCGCCCGATTGTACTCCGTGAGCTCCTGCAATATGAAGGCGGAAAATAGCGCCGAAATCAAATCAGCATCCGCTGGGACCAAGCCGGCCATAAGCCTGGAGGCATCTTTGCGGCGGTTGGTCGTGGTATAAAAGAAAGCCGCTGCTTCAGCCGGGAATGGGTCCGAGTCTAAAAACTTTTTCATGATTTTAGTTTCGCGCACGCCGCAGCCGGAAGCCCGCAGGCTCAACCAGGCATAGAGCAGATTGTCTTTGGCCAGTTCCGCCGGCCCATCCGATCCTTTCCCCACTGTTTTCCCGTACAAAAGCGTCCGGGCCGCATCGGCAAGCGCCAGCACTTCCTCGTCGCTTAAGACGTTCCGGTCAGGCCGATAACGTTTCAGGAGTCCGCCAGGATTCGCGCGTAATTCGAGTTCTAGGGCTTTCAGTATCAGTGCGCCCCGTTCCCGGGTCCCACCCGGAGTACAGGCCGGTGCTCGTTTTAAGGCGGTGGTCAGCAGGCGACCGGCCGCATCGTAGCGGTTAAGCCACGGGCGCAGGCCGTCGGACGCCAGGATATCCAGAAGTTCTTTCGTTCCGGCTTCATCGAAACGGCGTTCGCTAAAGGCAAGGTATTGAAGCTTCGGGGTAAGGCTGGTTATGCGAGCGAGGTTCCTGACTATGGCTGCCCTCTTCCCCGGCGGATAGCCTAGTATAGCTCCATAAATATCATTATCCCAGAGCGTGCGGTTTGTCGCACGGATGCGTCGGTCCAGTTCGCGGTCCTCCATGTAAGGAGCCGCTGTTAGTCCGTTCTTGCCGGCGTTCCATAGGTCCTTGAGGTGTTTAAAAGTTTCCACCGCAGCAGCCATGTTGCCTTTTTCGAGGTTTGACGCGAGAGCTGACAACTGCGAGTTATAAATGGCGTTATTCGGGTCTACGGCACTTACTTCCGACAATATCCCGGTCCGGGCAGAATCACCTTTCGGGGAGTAAAGCAGGAGTTCCCGTCTTTTCTTCAGAAGCCAGACGTCGTCCGGATAGCGTTTGAGGGCGACGTTGACGGATGCCTCAGGGTCCTTCGGCGCTCCGGGAAAGATAAGGACCAGTGTTTCAACCAATACCACGAAAGCCAGCGCCAAGCCGAAGATGCCCCAAACCAGTTTGCCGGAAATCTTGTTGCCTTCCGAAGTAATCCTGTCTCCGAACAGGCGTTGCCACGCGCCCGAAAGACCGAGCATCAGCAGCAGGTAACGCAGTGGGTACAGGTAGCGGCTTTCCATGGCGAGCAGGGAGTGCATCAAAAGAAAATAGCCGGCCAGCAGCGCCGTGAACCGGTCCTCTTTTTTTCGCAACGGGAGGGCCAGCCCGGCCAGCAGAAAAAGTGCCGGGAACATCAAAAAGATCTGCCAGAGCCGCCTGAAGACCGATAAGACATAAGGGGCCGGGGAATTGAGAATAGTTTTGGCCGCCCAAGCATAGATATTCGCATCCGGAGCGATGCCTGCGAAAACGCGGCAGTCTGAAGCGGCAGGGGCGAAAACCGCTCCCTGAGCGCCGGTTATCATGATGCAGTTTAGACGCTCTCCCTCAAAAAGCTGGAAGCCCCCGGAAAGTGAATGAGTAAGGCGCAGCCAGGGCAACAGTGCGGCGTAAGAGCAGGCCAGGAACACGGCGCGACGTTTCCAGCCGGTCGCGCCGGCGGCCGGGTTTTCAAATATATCCCAAATAAGGAAAAGTGGCGGAAAAAGGAAAAGGGGTGACCTGGTGATAAGTGTTAGGCTCAAGGCCAGTCCGGCCGCCGCCATGTACAGCGTGTCCTTGGCCGGCCTACGCAGCTCAATGGCCGCGTACAAGAGCAGCAGCGGCGCATACACCACCTGCTCCATCTCATGCGCGCTGACGGTTAGGTTTAGGATCGTCGCGGATAAAAAGTAGAGCAACCCTTTAAATGGTCCGCCGCTAGTCGCGCCAATAGCGAAAAAGAGGATATAGGTGAGTAGGCTCAACCCCGCTGCCAGCGTTTCAGCGCTGATAGCGGTGTGATAGCGCATAAACGATATAAGGAGGCTGGTGAGCGGCATGCAGAGGACGGTTTCCGGCGTTCTTACTCCATGAAGGAGATTTTCGCCTGCGGAATGGAAGTCGGTTGTGAAGAATATTTGCTGGATGGAAAGTTGCCATAGGGCCAGCCCCACCGATGTAACCGCGAGCCCCCACATGGCCATGCGCCTGTTTTTCAACGCTTTTTTGTCTTTGTTTTCCCGGTCTGTCATGGTTATGAGTTCCGGGTATATAGAATTGCGAATTAAGCTGTCCCCGAATCTCCCGTCCCGGCAGCCTGTGCCCGAGATGATCAATGCTGCCGATTGTCCCGATTTATAATTCCTGATTTTCAATCATGAAAACTTGAAATAGATTTCCTTATCCTCTTTGCCTCGCCTCCAGAAAACAACTCACTCAACTTCCTTTCCCATTCAGACCCATAAATAACTTCGTATTTGACCTCACGATCTTTCATTGCCAATCCTAAAGTGTCCACTGGCAGTTTTTTAGCATAGAGATTGCACACCTCAAACACTGATTCTTTGTATTTTGTGTCAAGATTCCCAACCAGGTGTCCGCCTTTAGTCTCAACAATATAAACCTTATTCACTTTATCTTTCTGTTTCCCATCAGTAACGGTGAAAATAAAATCCGGGTATATTGCCCCCTTTTTCCATGCCTGAATACCGTAGTTACGTTTCACTTCATTTCGATACCAAAAAAACAACCGGCTCTGCTCGTCTAAAAAGTACGCAACTGGTTTCTCCAACCCCTCTGTAAATGCATCTTTAACAACAAATTCAAATAAGCTCCCCTGCATCGGGCTGCCATCCGGGCGGCGCAAATACTCGGCATCCGCAGGCACACTGATTTTTTTCGGCAATTTAAATCCGACATCCTTGCTTACAACCATAAACCTAATCACACCCTTTTCAAGCAACTCATTGAATAGTTTTTCAGCCATGTCGTCACGCTGCGCCTCAAACACGCGCTTTGTTTCTTCTATAATATAAGAGAAATGCTCACTTATACTCTTTTCTCCGTGAAGTTTTAGCATTTCCGCCAGAATCTTTTCGGCAAAGCGATAAGCCACCCACGGATTAGGAATAACATCCCCCAATTGCTGCGCCATAAAGATGCTGTCTACCACAACACCGCCGGTCTCTTTCTGTGCCACGCGCTTTTCTTCAATTACTTTCCGCACATCATTGGACAATTGCGCGACATACTCATCGTCATGCACCACCCGTTTAGTCAATGACAAAGACACCACTTTATCCAAATTAATAGTATTCCAGTCAATCTGGCTCAAAATATCCATTTCATAACTTACTTGGTTTCTAGATTTTAACGCAACACTTGCTGAAATGCTTCGGCCGGCGTCATAAAACCCAAACACTTTCGCGGCCTTCCGTTGATTTGGTCCTGCACCCGTTTAACTTCTGTAATAGGAACCTTGTTAAAATCGGTCCCCTTCGGAAAATACTGTCTTATAAGCCCGTTGGTGTTCTCGTTCGTGCCGCGCTCCCATGGACTGGCCGGGTGCGCGAAGTAGACCTGCATTTTAGTCTGCTTCGTAAACAACTGATGTTCCGCCATCTCGCGCCCTTGGTCGTATGTTAAAGTGCGACGCAAACTGGCTGGGCAGGTTTTTATGGCTCGTCCGAACGCCTTGCGAACCTCGGCTGATTTCTTGCTTTTTACTGGCACCAGAAACAACAGCCGTGTCTTACGCTCCACCAAAGAACCTAAAGCTGATTGCCGATTCTTCCCTATGAGCAGATCGCCTTCCCAATGCCCTGGCGTTTCACGGCCCGCAACCTCCGAAGGCCTGTCGTCTATCCCCACCATGGCTTCCAACTTTTTGCGCGTATCGCAGCGATCCCCTGTGCGTTTATGTCGCCGCTTTCTGCCCTGACGTAGTGCCTTGAGTAATTCGCGCTTTAATTCCCCACGTGGCAAGACGTGGAGGTAAGCATAAATAGTTTCTGAAGATATCCTCATAGACGCACTATCAGGATAGTCTTTTATTATGCGACTTTCAATCTGTTCCGGCGACCAACGTGTCACGTCCCAGGTAATGGAGGCCACCTCAGTCCCATGTAACCGAGGCCGCTTT
>JBAXKK010000115.1:0-5376 GCA_037137395.1 Elusimicrobiota bacterium | reverse complement strand
ACTTTGACCGTGTATGACAGTTTATGATGGACCGGGTTGCCCGTGTGGCACCATAGCCCTACAGAGTTCTGCGCAGATGTAATACGCACTCTCCTGCGGTTCCAACTAGATATTCCCCGGAATATGGGGTCATTTGTGGCATAGATTTAGGCGTCCTTATTTTTTATCTTTGTCTGGTTGTCGATTATGCTTCGGTCAACTACTGTCCTGCATCACAGGCAAAGTTTAAATACGTTATCCTCGATGCGGATTTTCTGTAAAGGATGAATTAATTTATTGCGAACATGCTTGAAATAAAAAATCCTCACAACTACAATGCCGCCGGAAGAATGCCTGTTGTGAGCTCTTCTGCATATGATATGCGACATTGTTTGACGGTTAAAAGAGGCTGGGGGTGTCGCATATGTTGCGCCCCGGCTTGTATGGACATTATATTATAAGGAAGCCCTTGCTTATCGGCCTCAAGGCCGGAAGTCTGCGACAGTTATTGGCGCTTGCAAACTTTACGAGGGTGTCGCATATTTCTAGACTATGTCTGTGCCGTATCAAGCGCTATGCGCAACAGACGGCCTAAGTTTTCGGGCCCGGCTTATAACGCCTTCCCTTCCCCTTCCCCTCCGGAACCAGCCACTTCGCCTCTACCAGCCGCTTGGCGCGCCGAAGGGCGGTTTGTCGATCCACCTGCCAGATATTTCGCAGGGCATAATTGGAGAGTTGCCCGGTTCGCGAAAGTTCGGTTTGTAGGCTTTGGAAATCCTCTGGGATGACCGGGTGCCCGGAGCTAAGAACATAAATCCTGCCACCTTTCTTTTCAGTTTGAATTACGCTCTTGCGGATAAGATCCTTAAGGTCTTTTGAGGCTGTGTAAATGTCAATTTCCACAAGTTTCTGGTAGTCGGCGCTGGTAAATTTGCCGCCGCGCTGTCTTGCCAGCACCAGCAATCGCAGTTGATTTGTAGAAAGCGCGAGGCTCTTAAACTTGGCTAACCAGGTTCGCGTCTCTTCATCCCATACCATGGAATTGCTCAACGAGACCGTAATGAAACCTTGCGGCTTTTCCGCGAAATCAGGCTTGTGCAGTCCGTTGCTCTCCATGACTTCGAACATCCTGGGTACACCTTCGCCGACTTCCCGCATCAGGCCGGCGATGACCAAAACACGGACGATGAGAGGATTGCGCGAAGCATGGCCGCCCGCGCCCTTACGCAGAATATCCAATGTGATCGGCGGGACCAGGCCGCCGGGAGAAACCACTTCCAGGCGATCGTCGTAGTGGTGTATTTCGACAGGAGTGCCGCGCAGGCCGTAATCCCGGTGAGCTATAGCGTTGACCACGGCCTCCTGCCAGGCGAACTGTGGATACTCGGCGTTTTCCGAAAAAAACAAATCGTGAAGCACCTGCCGTTGCCCGATGCGCGGGCGAATCGTCTCGGCAACCTTTTCCGCCAGTTCTGCGAGCGGAGCCGATATCCTCTCCCGCTGTATGATGTTGAGGTTTACGCCGTGCTCTCTCCGCGTGCCCCGGAAGCGGATGTATTCCACGTAGGCCTTCTCGTGCCAGCGTTCCGGGTCCTTGGCGAATAGCAGCAGGGCCGCGAAACTCAGGCGCACATCTCCGTTACGGGGTTCTGCCAACCTTAACTCGATGAGCCCCTGCTTGGCATCCAGGCCGGGCCTGAATTTTTCGGCGACACTCCGGACAAGGTCTTCGCGTAAATCAGCCATGCCCGCACCGGGAACAAAAGCGTGTTCGGTCAGGCTTTGCTTCTTAAGAGCTTTGGCATGGGCGATGCGGTCGGCGTCCATCGGCAGGTTCCTGTCATGGTCACGGTAGAGGTATTTGCCGTTTGTTGTTCTATGCGTAACCAGGGACGGGCCGGTTTCAAAAAGAAGAATTTTGCGGACACCAGAGTTGTAGATATGGGACTTTGCCGAAAGCGGCGGGTCGATCCTGGAGGCAGGGATCTCAAGAAGCTTGGAAACCTGTTTCTCTGTATAGGGAAGGCCGGATGATGTCCCATCGTCATCAAGACCGATAACCAGTTCTCCGCCGTCCGCATTTGCAAAGGCTACCAGAGTTTCGGCTATTTCGGCGGCAATGTTCTTGAGCGGCAATGGCTTCGGAGTTCTTGTGCGTTTGTTAAAGCAGGACTTCCTTTCAAGGAATTGTCCTTCCGGGTTAATGTGGTAACTCTCAGGTAAAATGTTCATTTGATATTGCCTTCCATGTCGGTGTCGGTTATGTTATATGCCAGGCAGCAACTGGTCATCCCCGGTGGTTACCGTGTATCCCAGCATTTTATACGTTTTGAGACGTTTCTTATGCATATTGGCCAATACGGACACCTTGGAGTCAAGGTAGTCATATACCTGCACTTCGGTTTTATTGGTGTGGCGCCTGTGCAGGCGGCCTGTATACTGTACTATTTTGCCCTTGAAGGAGGCGGGCATGGTTAGGAAAAGGGTGTCCAGGCGGGGTTCGTCAAAACCTTCCCCGACATAGGATCCGGTAGCAAGTATCGCTTTCCGGCAATTGTCCGGGAAATGCTTGAGTTCTTCGAAGATTTCGTGCCGTCGTTTTTGCTTCAGGCCGCCGTATAAAACGGCCAGGAAATCGGTTTTATCCTTCAGCAGAACTTCCAAGGCCACCAAATGTTCCCGGCGTTCAGTAAGGATCAGGGGAAATCTGCCGGCGCTTAAGACCTCTTCCACGTCCTTAAGGATCTGCCTGTTCCGCCCGCAGTCGGCGGTGAGCTTTGGCCAGAGCTCCTGTATCTTGGAATCATCATTCCATTCGGCGGCAAAGTCCGTTGTACGGACAATAACTTTTGAGTTCGGTGCGCACGCTATAGAATCTTTGTCCAGTATCCGGTGCACGATCTGGCCGCACTGCATATGTATTATCGGCTGATGGCCGTCCCGCCTGTAGGGAGTGGCGGTCAGCCCCAGGATATATTTTGCCTTGGCCTGCCCCAGCACCTTTTCAAAAGATTCCGCGCCTGTGTGATGGCACTCGTCCATGATCACAAAACCGTAATTCGCCACCCTGTCGTCAACTCCGGTTCCAAGGTCAAGGCTTTGCACCATACCCACGTCTATTATGCCGGTAGGAGCGTTTTTGCCTCCTCCGATGAGGCCAACTTCCTTTTTATCTAGCCCAAGCAAGACGGAAAGCTGGAGCCGCCATTGTTCCATAAGGGGTTTGCGGTTAACCAGTACGAGAGCGCTGGTGTTGCGTCTGGCAATTGCCGCCGCGCCGATAACGGTTTTCCCGGAGCCGGCCGGTGCGGAGAGCACTCCAAAATCCGAGGAAAGTATATCCTCAAGGGCCGCCTGTTGGGGCGGGTAGAGCGAGCCAAGAAAGTTGAACTCTGTTTTTATTCCATTGAAGCGCTTGTCCTCCAGATTAAGTTTAATCTCATAGTCTGTCAAGACACCCTTTATATCTTCCAGGCAACCGCGCGGCATTGATAGCCAACCGGAATCCATCTCCGCGCAGCAGATGATGCGCGGGGTGGCATGTGTTGAAAAATGCATTTTCTGCTTTTTATAAAAGTCCGGGTTGTGGAATGCAGCAAGATACCGTAACTGGTTTAACAGGGCTGAGGGAACGCCGTCGGTCTTAATAAAAATGCGGTTTGAAAGGACCGCTGAAATTTCGGGCGGGAGAGTTTTAATATCTATGTTAAAATTCCTTCTGCCTGATGGAGGGCGAGTCCAAGGTTCGTCACCTTCGTCGATCGGACTCCAACGGGCCGGTATTTTCCCCCCGCTCTTTTCCAGACCGGACATCAGGGTTTCCACTTCGCCGAGTGAAAGCGGCTTGACGGAGGCCAGGTATTCCCACTGATCAGCGTATGGATTGCCTGCCTCATCAATAAAAACACTATTTCCAGATACGGCTGCCGCCTTCTGAAAAGGTAAAGCGATAAGATTTCCAAATCCGCCTTTAGGCATTGAGTCCTGATTCGGAAACAGGCGGTCAAAGCTTTTTATCGCCAGTTGGCAGCGTTCCGACATCGTTTTCGCTATCAATGCCGTACCAAGGCGCCGGGCCAGATTTGCGGGAACCTCTTCCTGGAAAAACACCCAAACATGCGCTCCATTGCCTGACCGGGATCGTTCTACTGCGGCGGGGACGCCATCTATCATGCAGGTTTTGCGGATTGCTGCAGCGTCATCAGCCCAGTTGTCGCCGTCAAAATCTATTGCCAAAAAACGGCAATGGTCATTGCGCAGCAGCGGATAAATGCCGGCAACGATCTGCCCTGCTAGATGGCGCGCGGCAACTGAGGAATCAAGCGGCAGGTAATCCCTGTTGTCGCAGTCGGCGCACTTTTTCTCAGGTTTACGGCAAAGGAGCCTGTCCCATTCATTTTTGCAGACGGGGCTGTAGCCGCTTCTCCCGGCGCGGTTTTCCCATCTCTTCGCGTATACATCGGTTCGCCCCTGGAAGCGGCTGAGAAAAAGAGACAGTTTCTCGTCAACTGAAAGGATGGGTGACCGTGCAGGCATTGATTTAGTCCCTTTAGCGGCGGAAAGTTGTTTGAGATACTGTTGCTTAAGCTCCGCCAAAGCGGCTATTTTGGAGTCGATCTTTGCGATCTCTCCCTCATACTTTGCATTGTCGTCGGGGCCGGAAATTTCGTCACTCATAGTATTTGCTTATGCGTGTATGCCCTGTGGCTCGGTATTTTCCCGCCTCGGTATCCTCATCGGATTTGTATGGTATTTTCCACGTAATCCCAAGCATACGGAGTTCTGTGCGGATACGTTTTACGTCTTCTTCGTCCTTCCAGTCATATGTGTATACGCAGATGACTTTCATAGAAGAGCCTGCGGCTATGGGATTAGACTTGGCCGTGGCGACTTTGGCGCTGTCTCCTAAGCGACCTCCCTCCGTGGCTTTGCGAATCCGTTCCCAAACGGTATCTATATTTTTTGACGGCACAAAAATAAGCCATTTTCCGCACCGTTCCGTAGCCGTAGGATATATGCCGGCAAGTCTTTCGGCAAATAGCCAATATGCTGAAGTTGTTCTCGATGGCTTTTGCACGGTATATATTCCCAGTTGGGGTAAATTTGCTTTCATGTTTCTGGAGGATTTGTGATATGTGTGCGAATAATAATGGTCCTTGTAGTAGAGGCCATGCAATCCCCTATGTAAATTCTACAAAAAATACCCCGACAATGCCTTTGAAAAGAAGGCACTGCTTCCATGCCTGCAAGCGTAGGTAAGGTGTGATTTAAAAGTTGTCCAATCAGGGGTTTGCCAAAAAAACAAAATCCCCGACGTGAAATCGAGGATTTTAAAAAGTCCGGGGTGGCTGGGTAGACCAGGTTAGAACCTGTTTTATGCAGGTTTAATGTTCCCCC
>JBAXKK010000114.1:0-5387 GCA_037137395.1 Elusimicrobiota bacterium | reverse complement strand
ATTCCGCGCTGAACCATGGCCACAGGCATCCCCGGGTTATAAAATCCCTTACCGAGCAGGCGAAAAAAGTGACGCTGACTTCGCGCGCTTTCAATAACGATCAGCTTGGTCCATTCTTAAAGGAACTTTGCGAATTTACCGGCTATGAAATGGCTTTGCCGATGAACTCCGGCGCTGAGGCCGTAGAGACCGCGCTTAAGACCGCGCGGAAATGGGGTTACAAGATCAAAGGCGTAGAGGAAGACTGCGCCGAGATCATTGTCTGTTCCAATAATTTTCACGGCAGGACCATCGCTATCGTGTCCTTTTCCACCGAGCCGCAGTACCGCGACGGTTTCGGGCCTTTCACGCCCGGCTTTAAAATAGTTTCCTATGGGAATATCGAGGAACTTAAAGCCGCCGTCAACCCGAATACCGTGGCGTTCATGGTGGAACCCATACAGGGCGAAGCCGGTATAATAGTGCCGCCTGCCGGCTATCTGAAAGCCGCCTACGATATGTGCAAGGCTAACAATATCCTCTTTGTCGCCGACGAGATACAAACCGGTTTCGGCAGGACAGGAAAGAAATTCGCCTGTGATTATGAGAATGTTAAACCCGATATGATAGTTATGGGCAAGGCGCTCGGCGGCGGAGTTATGCCGATATCGGCCGTCGCGGCTTCCCAAGAGATCCTCGGCGTGTTTAACCCCGGCGACCACGGCAGCACCTTCGGCGGCAATCCGCTGGCCTGCGCGGTGGCCCGGACGGCGCTAAAAGTGCTAACGGAAGAAAAACTGGTGGAGCAGTCCTATGAGATGGGCGAATATTTCATGGAAAAGCTCCGCACCATCAAGGGGAAACATATAAAGGAAGTGCGCGGCAAAGGGCTGCTTATCGGAGTCGAACTTGATACCGCCGCCCGCCCTTACTGCGAGGAACTGATGGGCCTCGGCCTTCTTGCCAAGGAAACGCATGACCGCGTCATACGCTTCGCCCCGCCGCTGGTCGTTACAAAAAAAGAAATAGACTGGGCTTTCAGGCGGATCAAAAAAGTTCTCCGTAATTAATCAGGAAGACGAAAAGGCCTGGGGGCGTCAGATTAAACTAGTCTGGCGCCCCGTTCTTTACCCGGGACTCTCGCCCCGTAAGGGTGAAAGGACTCTTTGATATTTGTGTTATGGATATACCGGAAAAAACAACTAAATGGACCTATTTACAGGTGGTGTTCGCCACCGTGATATGGGGAGGCGCCTATCCCTTTACAAAACATCTTGTAACCGAGATTTCGCCGGTAACCATTGTCACTATCCGCGCGCTTATCGGCGCTTTACTCCTGATCCCTCTTACCGGTTCAAATCTCAGATCTTCCGATTTCAGATTCAATAATATCCAAAAAATATTTTTCATGTCAGTTCTGGGCGTTTCCGCGCAGCAATACGCGCAGGCTTACGCCCTCTCGTATACCAGCGCCAACCACGCCGGCTGGCTGATAGCCTCCACGCCGATACTGGTGGCCGCGGCCATGGCCATGCTGGGGGAGCGCATCGGGGTTCCAAGAATAATCGCTTTTCTACTGGGATTTATCGGCACGCTGCTTGTAATCTTCTCAAAAGCAAAGACGGGCAGCGGTGCCCTAGCCTTGCCGGCGACAAAAGCGGATCTTATCTTCGTGGGAACCTGCGTCGCTTGGGCCGGTTATGTTGTTATGACCAAGAAATGGCTGACTTTTTGGAAGCAGACCAAAGTGACCACGGTAACCATGCTGGTGGCCGCGGCCTCCATGTTGCCCATCTGGCTATTGTCGGGCAAGACCGGGGAGATCGCCGCCATAACTCCGAAAGGCTGGCTTTGCCTGGGCTATTTAAGTTTTCTGTCTTCCGCGCTGGCCTATCTGTTCTGGAATAATTCGGTGGAACGAATTGGTCCCGTCAGATCCTCATACTTTATCTACATCGAACCTTTTGCCACGCTTTTGTCGGCCTATATATTGCTGAACGAGCCGGTGGCTCCCGTGGCTTTCGCGGGCGGAGTTCTGATAATGCTGGGCGTTTATCTGGTGAACATCGAGAGAGGGCGCGGTGTGGGAAAATTACTGGCGAGGATGTGCGGCAATGCTTGATGTCTATAATCCCATAAAGGATAAATTCGGCCCGGATTGCGCGTTCGGTTCCCCGGCTTCCGGGATCACCACCTACAGGGCCGGCGGGCCGCTGGATGTATTGGTGAAACCTTCTTCTCTCCCGGACCTGGCCTGGCTGCGCAAATTTTGCGCCGAAAATAAGATTCCTTTTTTTGTGTTGGGCGCAGGTTCTAATGTGCTTATTAGTGATAAAGGCCTTGGGGGCGTAGTTGCTCTTACCGTGAAAATGGACAGTGTACAGATTTTTGGCGATATTCTGACAGCCGAAACGGGCGCGCTCTGGGATAGCGCGGTTAAAGCTTCAGTTTCCGCGGGTCTGTCCGGTCTTGAGAAGACCTCCGGGATCCCCGGTACTGTGGGGGGAGCGATAGTTATGAACGCTGGCGCTTTCGGGCAGGAAGCTTTCGACAACCTTGAAAGTTTTGAGGCGATGGATTCCTCAGGCGCGGTGAGAACTTTTAAAAAGTCCGAAATTAAATACAGCTACCGCAGAGTTGAAGGTCTTGCCGGACTGATAATTTTAAAAGCGGCGTTCCGGCTCAAGGCCGGAAACATAACCGTTTTGGAGGCGGATAGGTCCGGAGTTCTTGGCGCGCGCGCCGAGAAGCAGCCTTTGGACTTCCCATCGGCCGGGAGCGTGTTTAAACGCCCGGCGGGGGACTTCGCCTCCCGTCTTATAGACGCGGCAGGGCTTAAGGGGTTGGCTATAGGCGGCGCCCGGGTTTCGGAAAAGCACGCCGGCTTCATCATCAATACCGGTAAAGCCCGGGCTTGTGATATTTACGCGCTGATGAAAAAGGTAAAAGCCGAAGTCAAAGCTCGCTCCGGAGTGGACCTGGAGCTGGAACAGATCCTGCTTGGAGAATTTGAGGACTGAAAGGTTCTGCCTGCCTCGCGGGTTTGATCCGCCGTGTTATTGCTGCGCCAGGGGTTTAGCGGAGGCTTTCAACTTTTCTACTTCCAGCTTTATCTGGTCGTCCATTATTTTTGCGAAGAGCAGCGTGTCGTCAGCGCCTAAAGCCATGTTGTTTAAATCCCCGGCGTAAGGTTTGAATTCGGGAACTTTGCCGTCCGGGGTAAGACCGGCCTTGGTCAGGACTTTCAGCGCGGTATCCGGTATCACCGGGTAAAGAAGTATGGCGACATTTATTATCGCCCGCGAGGCCACGTTCAGCACCGTGCCGCAGCGAGCGAGATCCGTTTTTCTGAGCTTCCAGGGGGCGGTGTCGTTTACATACTTGTTGGCGGCGTGAGCGAGCGCCATGGTTTGCGCCAGCGCAGCCCGCACCCGGTAAGAATAATAGGACTTGCCCACCTCGTCAAAAACCGGGCCAAAGCTGTCCAGCAGCGCCTTATCCTCGGCGGTAAGATCCGAAGCTATGGCCGGGATCTTCCCTTCAAAATTCTTTTTCATGAACGAGAAGCACCTGTTGACCAGGTTTCCCAGGCTGTCGGACAGCTCGTTGTTGCGGGCCTGGAAATCCTCCCATGTAAACTGAGAATCCGAGGTCTCAGGCCCGTTTGAAGCGATGGCGTAACGAAGGGCGTCCACGCCGTATTTTGAAAAGAAATCTTCCGTGTCGATGTACCAGCCTTCGGATTTTGAGAACTGCCTGCCCTCCAGATTGTAAAATTCGTTGCCCGGCACATTGTCGGGTATTATATACGGTTTGTCCTGCCCCAGGAGCATGGCGGGCCAGACGATAGTATGGAAGATGATATTGTCTTTGCCTATAAAATGCACGAGCTTCGTCTCTTTATCGAACCACCAGTCTTTCCAGGCCTCGGGCTTGCCGTTAAGCTTCGCCCACTCCATGGTGGCAGAGATATAGCCGATGGGCGCGTCGAACCAGACATAAAGAACTTTGCCTTTGGCTTCCTCTAGCGGCACAGGTACGCCCCAGGATATGTCGCGGGTTATCGCGCGCTGCACCAGGCCTTCTTCGATAAGGGAGAGGGCTTTGTTTTTAACGTTGGGCTTCCAATCCTTTTTGCTTTCTATCCATTCCTTTAGCCTGGGCGCGAAAGCTTTCAGGTCCAGGAAGTACTGGGTTGTCTGACGGATCTCCGGCGTCTTGCCGCAGACCTTACAGGCGGGGGAAACTATTTTGGATGGGTCGAGCCATTCGCCGCACTTGGTACACTCGTCGCCGCGGACATTGGCGGCTCCGCATTTGGGGCAGGTGCCTGAGACGTAGCGGTCGGCCAGGAAACGATTGCAGGTGGTGCAGTAGAATTGCGCCTCAACCGCGGGCTTGATATGGCCTTTCTTGTGCAGATCCATGAAGAATTCCTGAGCGAGAGCGGCATGCTCTGGAATTGTGGTCCTGGAAAAATGGTCGAATCGGATATTGAGCTTGTCAAAAAATTCCTTGATAAGGGCGTGGTTCTTGTCAACGTAATCTTTATAAGGAACGCCGGCTTTTTCGGCGTTGATAGTTATGGCTACTCCGTACTCGTCGGTGCCGCAGATGTAGATGACTTCTTCGCCTTTCTGTCGGAGGAAGCGATTAAAGATGTCGGCGGGCAGATAGGCGCCGGCGATATGACCGAAATGGATGGGCCCGTTGGCGTATGGGAGAGCGCTGGTTATGAGGTATTTTGACATAGCATTTCCTTAAAACAGGATAAGCAATTATATCATTTTAGCCATGAAGACCCGGGACGAACGGAGGAGTGGATGACTTAAAATCTGCGGAAGACTATGGGCTGGCTTTTTTGGCCGAAGGTCAGGAGTTTGAACAGCAGCCATAGGAGGAAGCCGCCTAAAAGCAGCAGTGGGATTCCTAATATCGCGCCTATTATGGTGGAGGTAAGGATCATGCCCAGAATTATGAAGCCGAAGCCTATCAGGAAAATGGCGGTAACAAATATGAATTTCAACTTTATGAACAGGCCGTAAAACGGAATATTGACCGGCTCCGGGCGGGAGGATTCATAGTCTTGCGCGTTTTCCCGGCGCTCGCGCCCGGTGTGAGCGCCTGACCCGGGCCCTGAAACTATTTCAGGCTCAATGCAGTCGTCCTCCGGAGCTTTTTTGAATTCCTGAATATCCATAATAAAATTATACTAAACGGCAGTAGCTTTTGGATAAAAGCGCTCCTGGTTTTTGGTATTATATCGTTAACAGATGTGGCTGATAGTTTCCCTGTTAACCTGAAAACTTCAGTTGAAGTTTTCCGCCCGTACAGCGGGCGCCCTTCGGGAGGTATAGTCACGCATAAACCGCATAGCGGTTTTGCGCGACCCCGCCTCGGTGTTTTCG
>JBAXKK010000113.1:0-5578 GCA_037137395.1 Elusimicrobiota bacterium | reverse complement strand
GGCCTGTTCGTCTAGTGGTCTAGGACGCTGCCCTCTCAAGGCAGAGATCATGGGTTCAAATCCCATACAGGCCGTGTTTAAATTTCAAACGGGCCTCCCCGCTCGGCGCGCGGCGGGATTTGAAGCCGATAGCGCCGCATCCGGTGGATGATAAGCGAGTCTGACGAGCGTCAGGCGCTACGGCCGGCTCCGAAGGAGCGACTGAGAGGGAGCGGAAGAGGAGAAATCCCATACAGGCCGCCATAATTTACAGATGGTAAGCCGGTTCCTGGCGGGAATCGGCTTTTAATTTGAGGTTCAAAAGGAATAACTTATGGAAATAGGAATTGTAGGACTCCCCAATGTCGGCAAATCTACGCTCTTTAACGCCCTGACAAAAGCGGGCGCGGCTTCCTCTAACTATCCGTTCACGACCATAGACCCCAACGTGGGAGTTGTTCCGATACCCGACAAACGCCTGGACGCGCTTTTTGAAATCTTTAAACCACCCAAGAAAGTCGCTTCGTATATAAAATTCGTTGATATAGCCGGCTTGGTCAAAGGCGCATCAAAGGGCGAGGGCCTGGGCAACAAGTTCCTGGCCAATATCCGCGAGGTGGACGCCATTGTGCAGGTGGTGCGCGTATTCGATAACCCCGATGTGGTACATGTGTTGGGCGAAGTTGACCCCATACGGGATATTGAAGTGATAGAGACCGAACTGATGCTGGCGGACCTTGAAGCCGTGGATAAGATGATAGATAAAAACACCGGAGCCGTGCGCTCCGGCGCCAAAGAAGCCAAGGATAGGCAGGAAAAGCTGGAAGTGATAAAGAAACTCCTTACCGAGGGCAAACCGGCCAAAGAAGCCGGCTACACCCCCGAAGAAGTGCGCGACCTCAATCTGCTTACGGTAAAACCGGTTTTCTTCGTGGCCAACACCTCTGAGTCGCCAAATGTAGCTGTGCAGGCGAAACTCCGCGACTTCGTCAATTCACGCGGCGCGATTTTAGTGGAAATTTCGGCCAAGATAGAGTCCGAGATAATAGAGCTGCCCGACGAAGAAAGGGCCATGTTCCTGAAGGATCTGGGCGAGGAATACACGGGTCTGGAAAAAATGATACTGGCCGGGCAGAAGCTCCTCAACCTCATCTCATTCTTCACCGCCGGCTCCGAAGATGAAGTGCGCGCCTGGAGTCTGCGCCGGGGTCTGAAAGCGCCACAAGGCGCCGGACGAATACACACCGATTTTGAAAAAGGCTTCATCCGCGCCGAAGTCTACTCCTTCGATGACATCGTCAAGTACCGCGA
The DNA here is from genome assembly GCA_037137395.1 of Elusimicrobiota bacterium. Lineage (GTDB taxonomy): Bacteria > Elusimicrobiota > Elusimicrobia > Elusimicrobiales > UBA9959 > YA12-FULL-51-18. The sequence continues at coordinate 4,288 of JBAXKK010000113.1, read as the reverse complement.
CGAAAAGGTTCTCAAAGAAAAAGGACTTATCCGTTCCGAAGGCAAAGAGTATGTCATGCGGGACGGCGATGTCTGTTTCTTCAAGTTCAACGTGTAACCTACAGCGTTCATAAAACCCCGCATCGCGGCTTTTCTCCGGGAAGAGTCGCGCTTACCTTTATCTGAAACCAAAAACCATAGACTGGCGCAGCCTTTGCCCATCCAGCCCTTGACAAGTCCAGAGGCTGAGGGTATACTTTCATATCGGTGTCTGGGATTCACCTGAGGCTTTATGGCAATTAAACATAACCGCGCTTTTTTCGGGATCGCAGGCGTTGCCTTTTTTTTGGCGCTTGCCGCCGCCTCATTCCTGCACGCCGCTTCGCCAAAAGAAACAGCGCCTAAGGAGGTAATCCAGGCCGCAATGGAGGGTCTGCAGCCCTTCCTTGAAAGCATACCGCAGGAATCAATGGCGAATTTCGGATTGGACGGGAGAAGCCCCGCGCGGCTTGGCGCCCCCTATAAGCTCTACACCATAACCCCCGCGGCGATGGAAACATATAAATCGGACGCGCCCGCGGACACGCTTGTATCCGAAACATCCATGTGGCATTTCCCCGTTCTTGTGGGTGAAGAGACAAAAGCTATTCTGGTAGTCGACAACATAGATGGTCAATGGGAAGCGGTGTCATTGGGCTACCCTGAGGTGGCCGCCCAGACTGAGGCCATAACGAAACAATGGCCCAAATCCCGCGGCTACAATCCTTTGTTTATAGCCGTTTTTCAGGCTTCGGAATTCTTGTTCTCGGTGCCCGAAGCTGACCCCAAAAGCTTAACCAGCATTGATCTGTCGGCCGGCGCGGCCGCGAACAAAGGAATGGGGGGATACTCCCGCCTCGACAATGTTTCAGACACGCTATCCCGACTGAGACCTGAGGTCCGGGAGAATCTCCGCAGCGGCCGGGAATAATACAGGAGCGGTTTATGCGTTTCACCACATTCCCAAGTTTTAGTTTTTTCCGCGGACGCGGACGCATCGTCCTGTGCGCTCAATTATGCGCCTTGCTGCTCCTGTCGTCAGCGTACGCGGGCTCCGGAGTATCCCTGAAGCTGAAGTATCGCTGCCAAGAGCAAACCAACTGGTGCTGGGCCGGCGCCTCGCAATCAGTGCTGCAATATTATGGTTTCCAGGTATCGCAGCGGGACATAGCGGCATACGGCACAAATGGCGCGAATGTTGCCAACTACCTCTTCGGGGGCGTAGAACAAAAAAAGGGCATCGATGATATCCTTCTAAAGTTCGGCGGCATCAGAACCAAAGCTTTCAGAACGCCATTAGGACTGGAGCAAATCATAAGCGAATTGACCGCAGGAAGGCCTTTTATGTTTAGGTGGGGTTGGGATAACGGCGGTGGGCATGTTTTAACAGGTAAAGGTTTTTCCGGAGACCGCGTGGAAATTTTGGACCCGATGTGGGGGGTCAGCATGGCGCGCTTCACCTGGGTGCAACGCGGGGGCGGCCATACCTGGACAGCCTCCATGACCACAGCCCCCGGCGGCAAATAAACCTTTCTATCACCCCCATCTCCCCCCAACCCGGAACAATGACATCAAAAACCCGGCACAAGCGGGTCTAAAAAATATAAAATTTATGTATTGTGAACGCTTTAGACATTCAACTGAACCATGACATCCTGCCTAAATTAGGGCTGAACCCCAAGCAACTTGAGGCCGTGGAGTATTTTTACGGACCGCTGCTTATATTGGCCGGCGCCGGCACGGGCAAAACCAAGACGCTCACTTCCAAAATAGCTCTGCTCATTTCATCAGGCATCTCGCCAGCCCGCATACTCGCCATCACCTTCACCAATAAGGCCGCCCAGGAGATGCTGCACCGCATCGCCAGGATCGTTCCATATTCCGGCGGGATGTGGATACACACTTTCCATTCTTTTGGCGCGCGCGTCCTGCGCGCTCACGGCCGGCTTATAAACATCAAGCCTGACTTCGTAATCTACGACGAGGACGACCAGAAGAAGCTCATACAGCTTTCACTGGAGGAGCTGGGCCTTGAGAGCGAAAAGACCAAGGCCGCGATTTATGTTTCAATAATCTCCCGGGCCAAGGACGACCTGCTGGACGCGCAGTCCTATATGATAAACGCCGAGGCCTCCGGCGACCCCAACCGCGTGAAAGCCGGCCAGATATATCTGCGCTACCAGAAAAAGATCAATGAAGCCGGAGCACTCGACTTCGGAGACCTGATCATCCGGACCGCCGAACTTTTAAAAGCGAGCGACGAGATCCGCGAATACTTCCAGGAATATTTCCAATACATACTTGTGGACGAATACCAGGACACCAACCACGCGCAGTATGTGTTGGTGAAAACACTTTCCGCCAAGCGGCGCAACCTGTGCGTCGTGGGGGACCCTGATCAATCCGTGTACGGATGGCGGGGCGCGAACATCAGGAATATCCTGGAGTTTGAAAAGGATTTCACCGACGCCAAGACCATTGTGCTGGAGCAGAACTACCGTTCAACCTCCAGGATCCTCCACGCCTCAAACGAGGTGATAAAACACAACAAAGGCCGCAAGCCCAAGAATCTTTGGACGGAAAAGCCGGAGGGTGAATTGGTCGAGATGCTGGAGTATGGCACGGAGACGGATGAGGCCAGGGGCATAACGGATAAGATCAAATGGCTGACGGCCAGAGCCGGTTACGGCTATAACGATATCTCGGTTTTCTACCGGACCAACGCGCAGAGCCGCTCTTTTGAAGAGATGTTCAGGAGAGGCCGCGTCCCCTACCGCCTGATAGGCTCGGTCCGCTTCTACGACCGCAAAGAGATCAAGGACACCATAGCCTACCTGAAGATCCTGGTTAATCCGTCCGACACCGTGAGCCTGCTGCGCATTATAAACACGCCGGCCCGCGGCATAGGAAAGACAGCGCTTGAGAAGGTGATAGCTTACTCGCGCTCAAACGATATCCCCATTTACGAAGCCGTTCTGGCCGGAGACCTGATCCCTGACCTGACCCCTGCCGCGCGGCGCGGCATGCGGGATTTTATCGCCATGTTGGACGATGTGAAGTCAGACCTGTTCACGAACACTCCGACCTTGATGCTGGAGAAGATACTGAGCAAATCCGGCTATTGGCAGTCCATAGAAGAGGAATCCCAGAAAGACCCGCAGGGCACTATAGATCGCCTGGGAAATCTACAGGAGCTGGTTAACGCCATTAAAGAATTTGAAGACAAAGTTAAAAAAGAGGGCGGCGCGGCAACCCTTCATAAATACCTGGAGGAAGTGATGCTCGCCTCGCAGGTGGACGCCATCAATACCGATACCCACGCCGTAACGCTTATGACCGTGCATCTGGCCAAAGGCCTTGAGTTCCCTGTGGCTTTTCTCACCGGCCTGGAAGAGGGCCTTTTTCCGATAAACTCCGCCAATTCCTCCGATGAGCACATGGAAGAGGAGCGGCGCCTGGCCTATGTAGGCATGACCCGCGCCAAGGATAAACTTTATCTTACCTGGGCTGGAACGCGAAAGATATACGGCACAACTTACCCCAACATGGCTTCCCGGTTTATTTTTGAAAGCAAGATAATGAAAGGGTCCGCGCAAAGGATCGGAGAAGAGGAAATGCAGGAGATTTCAGCATGTCCGCCGCCGCCTTCAATCCCTAGAGTTGGGAAGGGCCGCAAAGTGGGCCATCCGGTATACGGCCCCGGGCGCGTGGTGGACCAGATAGGATCCGGCGAGTTCGCAAAAGTGACCGTGGTTTTTGACAGCGGCGTAAGACAGACTTTTATGCTCAAGTACGCCCCGCTGCAGCCGATATAAGAGAGAGGTAAAGCAATTTAGACGCAAAGCAGTTTAGCGGATATGCAGACTTTACATCTAAACTGCTTTACATCTTTGCCTCTAACGAATCAACTGAGGAACTTGACATATGAATATAACTGAAAAAGACGTGGATTACATAGCGGAGCTGGCTAGACTTGAGCTCACGCCGGAAGAAAAAACGCTCTACACGGGACAGTTGGCCGGCATTTTCGGCTGGATGGAAGAACTAAACAAAGCCGACACTTCCTCCGTTGCCCCCACTACGAATGTTCTGGGCCTGGAGAATATCATGCGCGCGGACACTCCTGTTACTTTTGAGAACCGTGAAGCAATATTAAAAAACTCTCCCGACAGGGAATATGATTTCATTAAAGTTAAAAAGGTTATTGAGTAGCTAAAGCCAGCGATTATCAGTTTCGAGGGATCTTATATGGAAAAAGCGACAGAGATCA
>JBAXKK010000112.1:0-5608 GCA_037137395.1 Elusimicrobiota bacterium | reverse complement strand
TAAATGGTACACCTAACCCCGGCCAAACCGGTACACTTTTGGACCGGCGCTAACATCATGTTGATATTGATGTCAAAATGGTTTGGAACGAAATATGTAGAGTGTTTTTGAAAATAATTAAAACCGAAGGTGACCCAACACCTTTAATAGAGTCTCTGAATAATTTAAATATTCAAGACCTAAATTTAATCCATTATCTCTGTTTTATCAATATGTTGTTCGTGCAAGAAAATAAGTCTATTCCATTCACCTCTCCTATCCCCCTTCTTCAGCGACATGATAATATAAGATTAAATACACAAATTGAATGGGAGGGGTTAGGTCTTGCCCCCAGTCTTTTTAATGAAATCTGGAACCTAATGTTGAGTCGGTCAAAATAAATATTGGAGAATAACATGGCACCAAAACCAAATGTAAACCCATCAGATTGGATTACCATCGGGAAACGACCCAGTGGGATGGATGCTGTCGTTTGTGTAGTTTCACCAGAGTCAGGAGATATTGAAGTGGTATATAAGGACGACCTTGGCAAGGCCATATCCGATGAGGTTGTATGGAGAGATGATCATTGGGAATTTAAAACATCTGGGGCATCCGGAGGTTATGCGGAGAACTATGATAGATTATCTAGTTTTGTCTCTCAGTTGAGGCGGGGCAGAATTTAAATCTGCTCGAGGTCTATTTTGGCCAGGGAGTAAACGGTGCCATCAGGGGCTTGATAGCGTTCTACTATTTTTACCCAGTTCATTTTTCCGCTTTGAAAGGTTTTTAATACGCGTTCCACACGCTCACCTTCATTCGCAGTATAATTTGTCATAGAGCCTTCTATTGAAACACTAAACACCTTCTGAATGTCGGCCCTAGCACGGTTGTCAGCTGCCTCACGCCTTAAAGACTCATCACTAATAGTTGCAGGAGCAATCCCTATCCCATAGAACACATATTTCCCACTTTCTTTGAAAGCTGCGGCACCCTTAGAAATCCACTCCGGAGCGCCTTTACTTTTTTGAGATGTTGCACAAGCGACAGCAAAAAACAAAGCGGAACTTAATAATAAATATTTTTTCATGTTTTACCTATATCGGCCCAACACCTGCCCTGTGGCGTTTGAGCATTCGGGAGTTTGGCGACCGTTAAGTGTTTCATCTCCGGCCATGGCGGACTTTACATACTCGCAAAGCTCGGTATCTGTAACCGCACCATCGCTATTTTTGTCAGCCTCGCCTTTTAGCCCAAGCATGAAATAGTAACTGAAGTAACCATGCCCCGCCTTATCAAACTCAAGGCTTGGCTGGGTCGAGCTTGAGGCTGTCATAACAACAGCCTTCTCCTGCGCGAATTTGGGCGCTATACCGAGGCCTTTCTGCGCCATTACATACATCTTCGGCGCGCTTTCAACATTGCCGGAGAAGCAGGCGTCCAACAACACCAACACATCTTTGGTTTTGTGCTCAAGAGCAGAGACTACCTCATTAAGGCGGATCAACATGCGGCTACCCATTTCAAGGTCGGCGTCAAAAGGCACAATATAGGGATCACCTGTGCGCGGGTTGTCCGGGTCCGGCACTCCGTGACCTGAATAGTAAAGCGCTATGAAGTCTAGCCCCTTTTCAGCCATTTGTCCGACTTCGGCTTCAATGCGCGACTTGGTGGCCTTGTCATCCAAAATCACTTTTATATTCCCATCAGGAATGCCAAGGACTCCATTAAGATACTTGGCGGCCAGTTCAGCGTCCCTGGCTGCGTATTTAAGAGGACCAATGCTTGCTCCATAGGCCCCGATGCCCACAACTATCGCACCAGACTTTTCCCTCTTGCTGGAAGCGTTAGGTACGGGCATAAGGCTGGCCAGCTGCTTTATAACCTTAATTTCGTTGGGCTGAAAGGCTACGCGGGCTTCTTCAATTTTGCGAGCGTTAAAGCCGCTGCTTTCAGTAACCTTAATATTGAAAGAGAACTCCTTGCGCGGAATTCCCTCAGGTATGCGGGCCTCAAGAACCACCGGCTGATAACTGCCAGGCTCTATATCACCCACCCGGCGATCTTCAAGCAGTGTTTTGATAGTTTCATCGCCTTCCATCGTAACAGTAACTCCGCGAGCCGTTTTTCCGCCAGTATTACGTATGCCCACTTTCATGCGCAGAGTTTCACCCGGCTCGTAAACCCCATTACCGTTGCTATCGCCGTCTGCTAGAAGGGTCTTGTCGAACTCAAGCACCGGCGGCGCATCTGCAATAAGCTTAATCACCTCCGCAGCTCTGGTGTCCGAAATAGGCCCCTTCAGAGCAGGCGTATTCGCAAGCGCTGCGGCGGTGTCAAAATCTTTAAACACTGGTTCTATAGTATCCTTGTAGAAGCCACCCAAGACCAACTGCACCGGTTGCTCTTTGGAAAAGCGCGGGCGGGATTCAGAAATTTTAAAGGTAATAGGCAGTTGCGCGGGTCCGGCGTAGTCTGAGTCCAGCTTGAAAGCCAGTAGAACCTTGCGGCTTTCCCCAGGCTTAAGGACACCAATCTCCGCCTTTGACTGGCTAAGCAATTCAAGCTTAGGGTCGCCGGAAACAGCCTCAAACTTTACCTCGCGCGCCTCAGTAAGTCCGGCGTTTACAATATAACCGGTCAGTTCCACCTGCTCGCCTTTCTCTATTATGCCGTTTCCGTTGCCTGCAGAATTGCCGCTGTTATCTTCACGGAAGGTGTAACGAGCCAAGGCAAGCTGCGGCGGCGAGAAGCCTTTAAGCGGCAGTGTAAAAATTACTGGTTCCGGGTTAAAATTACGGGCCTCTTTGGTGACTATATTGAAAGCCAAGTTAAACTGCTCGGATTCTTCATGCGCCTTAACAAGCATCTTAAAAGTAACGCTCTGGCCCGGCTCGATCTCCTGCGCTGACCCATAATAGGTGTCGGCATCCACATTGGCTAATGCAACAATTTTATTGGCAGGCTCAATCGTGGTGCGCGGCATAAGTGCTCTACCGCGCCCATTATTTGAAAGTGTCACGACAATATTGCCAGCCTCTCCAGGCGACAGGATACCGTCACCGTTGTCGTCCTCAAGAACAGCGCTGGCCAGAAGCTGCGGAGGGTTCGCGTACTGGTGTATGGCGTCCTGCGCTTGCGCGTACATAGGTTCCCTTGGTTTTATATCTTCCCATAGGGCCACTGCTTTGTTTTTCATGCCGCTGGCCATATATTTTTCGCCAATGGAATATGCATCACGAGCTCCGAAAGACCAAGTGAGTGCAAACCTCAGAGGAGTTTGGTCGGATTCCATTTTGGATGAGGTAAGGTCATAACCGAAGTCTAAATCAAAAGAGTTATAGTTAACACCCAGCCCAGCCATAGACTTGGTTGCTTCGTCACCCCTATTAAGCCCAGCACGCAGGGACACAAACGGTATACCGGGGAAGTATTCCGCACCAAGGGAGTAAGACTTTGATACCTGCGACTGAGCATAGCTCAGACCCCATACAATTTTCTGGTTTGCCCAAGGGCGTGTTTTGCGGGTATAACCCACCTTGTACTCAGTGGGCACCGATTCCTGCGTCTGGTAATATTTGAGGCCACTGCCGTAGTTTACAATAGCAACACCCACGGAATTCTTATCGTTCAGGGTGTGATAAACAAGGCCAAAGTCCATAAGCATTGCAGTGGCTTTGTAATCCGCTGCCAAGGTACTGGTAAGGCTTTTAAGACTTATACCGACAAAAAGCTTTTGAGTTATAGCGCGGCCATAACCCAATGTAAACAACTTATCATCTTCAAGCTTTATACTGCGGGTAGTTCCGTCCAGTTCCTCAACTGTTTCAGAGCCGGTGCCATAATTAAGGTAGGACAGGTTGAATGTCCCCAATTTCCTATACGGAACCAGGGCAGACACAAAATTATAATTGCTTTCCGGCATAGCGCCGGGCCAATGGGACAGCGATACTGACGGATTTACTGTATACCCCAGTTCCCACGGGTTATATGCAGCGTCTGTCTGCCCCAACGATGAGAGTACCCCACCCATTGAGTAAAGCCTTATATTAGGCTGCGTCTCTAAAAGGAATAATGCCGTAGGTCGTTCGGCAGCAAATGCGCTACCAGAAGAAACTAAAAAAAATATTACGGCCAAAATTCTTTTCATAAGTCGTCTTTAAATTTATTCTGCTGCAAATCTACTACCGCACAACAACCACGCGTTTGATTTGGTTTATGCCGCCACCTTCTATTTTTATTGCATAGACGCCACTGGAAACCCGCTGTCCACCATCATCTCTACCATCCCATTGGATAAGGTTTAGGCCAGTACTGGAAGTCCCACGATAAAGCTCTTTAACCTTGTTGCCCACATTGTTATAAACCGTTACGGTAATGGTTACAGGGGTTGAGGTGTTGAAAGATATATTAGTTTTTTCGTTCTCTCCGGGCTTAAAGACGCCGTGGTAAACCTTCACTTCTTGTGCCGGTGGCAGAGCGCTGTCAGCAATTACAACTGGACCAGACTGCTCGTATAGCGGCGTTCCAGTGGTTTGGCCGCTGTAAAGGTCTCGGGCGTCAAAAGAATACACATATTCCCCAGCGACAAGGTTTTTTGAAAGCGAGTATATGGCACCGGTATTATTCGCACCGGAGACATAATCCATGGCAAACGGACTACCGCTTATGTCCACCCCAGATTTTTCAATACGCACCTTGGGATATCCAATTGCAGGAGCGTCACTATCGGAATCGGTGTATTTCACGCGGAACACATAATTATCCGTTGCTGCTCCCCTGAGAGGATACAAGCCGCCATTTGAGTAATTCCCCTCATCTGTCCAAGTAAGAGAAGGAACCATATTGCTCACATCAGGGGCATCAACCGCTGTTGTCGGTGTGCCGGTAGCATCCGCGCCGTCGGTATCTTGCGCTCCGAAATAATAAGTGTAGTCATTACTAGGAGTAAGGCTCTTTGTATAAGAGTAAATCGCTCCAGAGGTGTAAGCTCCTGAAACAAAAGTCATTGCAAAAGGACTCCCTGCGATATCAACGCCTCCCTGCTTTATATGCAGATTAGGATACCCTGCCACTGGTGACTGGTTATCAGCATCAGCGTAATTAATCCTAAAGACAAAACTCACATTCCTGTCGCCGTCGTGAGGGTTTAGTCCGTCAGTCGTGTAATTTATTTCATTTGTCCACGCCAAAACAGGAGTATGGTTAGATACCGCAGGTCCGGAAACCGATGTCACGGGAGTTCCCGTAGCAACTGAACCATGGGCATCCTGTGCTTCAAAATAGTAGGCGTAATCAGAGCCTGGAGAGGCTAAGACTTTTGTGTAAGAATAAATAGCTCCGGCACTATAGCTGCCAGACACATAAACCATGTCAAATGGGCTACTCGCAATTTCAGATCCTCCCTTTGTTACGTGCAGTTTGGGATATCCTGAAGTTGGGACATCCCCATCAGAATCTACATATTTAATCCTAAAAACGAAGCTGGTGTTTACATCACCTGTAGCAGGATTCAATCCATCCGAATTGTAATTAGTTTCCCCTGTCCATGCTAGCGTCGGAGAGGAATTGGCGACTGAAATGGTCGGGAAAAACTGGACCGATTTTTAGGCTGACTTAAGGTGTATTT
>JBAXKK010000111.1:0-5639 GCA_037137395.1 Elusimicrobiota bacterium | reverse complement strand
GGCGATATCCCGGTTGAGACCAAGTATTTTGAGGAAGCCTCCTCTATAAATTTTCTTCGCAGCCTTAAATACGGGCTGCATACGCTGGTGATACTCGCTCAGTTCCTGCTGCAGAAAAGCGGCTTGTTTAAACCGCGTCTTTTCCGGAAGATAAAATGACGGACAAATCTTTACGCGCGCCTGAGGCGGTCGCTGAAACGGGCTGGCGCTCCTTTTTCTCCGGCGAGGTTGTTTTTTACGCGGCTCTCCTCCTGCTCTGCTTCTTCAGGCTGGGCGAACTGCCCCTGGCCGAGATGGATGACATTACCCACGCGGCGATAGGCAAGTCTATATTGCTCAGCGGCGATTGGTTCACCATGCACGAAGGCGCGCAGCTCAGTTTCTTAAAGCCGCCGCTTTACTTCTGGCTGGAGGCTTTGTCGTTCAAGATTTTTTCCGTTTCGGATTATTGGGCCCGTTTTCCCGCGGCTTTAACCGGTTTTCTTACACTGACTCTGGTTTATAAAACTATCCGTTTCGCCTGGGACAGACAGACAGCTTTCCTTACGGTACTGATACTCTGCTCAAGCACCTTCTTTGTGAAGTATTCACGCCGCGCCATGCTGGATATGCCGGTGGCTTTCGCGCTGTGCCTGGGCATATGGGCCGCAGTAAAAGCCGATTACGAGGATAAACCCCGCTACCTGCTGCTCTGCGGAATAAGCGCGGCCATAGGCTATTATTTCAAAGGCGTGCAGGGGCTTTATATACTGGCCGTCCTGCCGGCGTATTACGCGGTCACGCGCAGGCCGCTGCGGCTGTTCAATATGTGGATGCTTTTAGGGGCGCTCGCCGGCCTGGGGCTTATCGCAGCCTGGGCGCTGCCGCAATATTATGTGAATGGCGCGGATTTCCTTTATTCACAGTCAGGCATCGGCCCGCTGGTCGACCGCGGCATACCGGGAAAGCATAACGCTTTTTATACCCCGTTCATAAAGGCTTTCAGCGTTTTTTATCTGCTGCCGCTTACGCTGTTCGGTATAGCGGGCATAAAAAAATGGGCTCCCGCCCAAAATAAGTCCGCCGCGCTAAAATATCTGATGCTGACCTGGCTGCTGGTATTGCTGGCTGTGCTGGGCGCGAGCAACGCTTTTTACATACGCTATTTGATACCGGCTTTCGTGCCTATGGCATTTTTTGCCGCGCTGGCGGCGCAGAAACTATCCGCTTTCCTGCGCGAAGAGAGGTCCCGCCCGCGATTAATGGCTGTTTTCGCGCTGGCGCTGCTGGTGTTCTGCGTATTCCCGCTGACCACTGATTCCGGCGGCACAGGCTACAAGGGGCTGTATGATTGCCTTAAAAGCATAGCTCCCGGGGATGCCAGGATAGTGCTTTACAAGGACAAGGCTTACCGGTTTAATCAGGGCCTGGTGTTTTACGGAGACAGAGTTCTATGGAAGCAGGTCAATTCGCCTGAGGAACTTCGCTCAGTGGCGGCCGCGAACCCGGCCTCCGCGATAATAGTGACGGCCGCCTATTTCTCTGAAATAGATAGCGCCGGAGTAAAAATAAAAAAAATAGCCGAAGCGTCCGGGTGGCGGCTGTACTCGGCTAAGGCCAATCTTCTGGAGGAGTAACATATGGACACCATACTTGTTACCGGCGGCGCCGGGTTTATCGGCTCAAATTTTATACGTTTTGTTTTTGAGAAAACCGGCTTTTGCGGCAAGCTGATAAATCTGGACAAGCTGACCTATGCCGGCAACCTGGAAAGCCTGGAAGACATCCGTCGCGAATATAAAGGCCGCTATACTTTTGTTAAAGGCGACATCTGCGATTATAAAGCCGTTCTGGATCTGATGAAGAAGCATGGCGTTTCCACCGTGGCGCATTTCGCGGCCGAATCCCATGTCGACCGCTCTATCTACGGGCCGAAGGATTTTATTGAGACAAACATCCACGGCACGTTCAGTCTTCTTGAAGCCGCCCGCCAGTTCTGGCAGCTAACGCCTGAAAAAAAGGTATCTCCGGGGCTTCGCTTCCGTTTCCACCATGTCAGTACCGACGAGGTGTACGGGTCTCTGGGGAGAACCGGAAAGTTCAGGGAAACCACGCCCTACGATCCCCGCAGCCCTTATTCCGCGTCAAAAGCTTCTTCTGACCATATCGTGCGGGCGTACCACCATACCTACGGCCTGCCGGTAACTATTTCAAACTGCTCCAATAATTACGGGCCTTACCATTTTCCGGAAAAGCTTATCCCACTGGCTATTTTAAACGCGCTGGAAGGTAAACCGCTGCCGGTTTACGGCGACGGCCTGCAGGTGCGCGACTGGCTGTATGTCGCGGACCATTGCGCGGCCATCTGGCGCATCCTGCAGAAAGGCCGGGCGGGGGAAACCTATAACATAGGCGGCAACTGCGAGAAAGCTAATATAGATGTCGTCAAAGAGATATGCAGCGGACTTGAGCGCGCGCGCCCCTCGCGCGGCAACCCCGCTTTAAAAGGGCGGAAATATTCCGACCTGATAACTTTTGTCAAAGACCGGCCCGGCCATGACCGCCGCTACGCCATAGACGCCTCCAAAATTAAGCGGGAGCTCGGTTGGAAGCCGGCCCACGATTTCAAAACCGGCCTCGCGTCCACCATCAGCTGGTATCTGCAAAACGCCGATTGGCTGGCCTCTGTTAGAAAAGCGTCCTATTCCGGCTGGCTGGATAAGAATTACGCTAAAAGAGCGAAATAGTTGCCGGCCTGCTTTCCCGCGCGTGTCCGACCTTAGTTACGTAAATAATTTTTGCTACAATATTGATATTGCAGAGGTGTAAATTTAAGTCCGTCGTGGCTTTTTCTGTGTATGCTAAGGGTGTAAAGCGTAAAACGTAAAGCGTAAGCAATTCTGCGTATGGCCTAAAGCTTATGGCCTATGGCTTAAATCGTAAAGCGTAAAGAGTAAGAAATCTCTGTTCTGCGTATGGCCTAAAGCTTATGGCCTATGGCGATCGTTATTCTGCCTATGGCCTAAAGCTTATGGCTTATGGCAATAATTCTACCTCTTGTTGTTAATAAGGAGAAATTCATGAAAGTAGTCCTTTTGGCCGGCGGGATGGGCACCCGTTTAAGTGAAGAGACAGATTTAAAGCCCAAACCCATGGTTGAGATAGGCGAAAAGCCTATGCTCTGGCATATTATGAAGCTATACTCCCATTACGGGTTTAACGATTTCATCATCTGCCTGGGCTACAAGGGCTATATGATAAAAGAATACTTCGCCAATTACTTTATGCATCAGGCGGATGTTACCATAGACATGAAAACCAATAAGATGGAGATCCATCACCAGAAGGCCGAACCCTGGAAGGTAACGCTGGTGGATACCGGTCTCAACACCATGACCGGCGGCAGGATAAAAAAAGTTGAGAAATATATAGGCAATAAGCCGTTCCTTCTTACTTACGGCGACGGCCTTTCCGACGTGAACATCAAAGACCTCGTGGATTTTCATAAAAAGAGCGGCAATCTCGCTACGCTTACGGCCGTGCAGACCCTGGGGCGTTTCGGCGCGCTGGAAATTGCCCCAAAGGGCGGCGTTAAAGCCTTCAGGGAAAAGCCGGTGGGCGACGGCGCCTGGATAAACGGCGGATTTTTTGTTGTTGAGCCTGCAGCGCTTAAGTTGCTTAAAGACGACTCCACCGTCTGGGAGCGCGAACCTCTTGAGCGTCTGGCGCGGGACAACAAACTGGGCGCTTATAAACACTCCGGGTTCTGGAAATGCATGGACACTTTACGGGATAGGACTGAGTTTGAAAAGCTCTGGCGCGATAACGCTGCTCCGTGGAAAAGATGAATATTTTAGCGCTGTTTTAAAAAGGAAATAATATGAAAAAAGCTTTAATCGCCGGTATCACTGGACAGGACGGCGCGTATCTCACTGAATTGCTGCTTAAGAAAGGCTATGAAGTATACGGCATACGCAGAAGGGTTTCAGTTGACAACACATCCCGCCTCAGAGAATATCTGGGTGAAGGTTTTAAAAACCCCAGGCTTAAACTCGTGTACGGCGATATGACGGATTCGGCCAGCGTTAACCGTCTTATAGAGAGAATACAGCCCGACGAAATATACAACCTTGCCGCCCAGAGCCATGTTGCGGTAAGCTTTGAACAGCCGGAATACACCGCCAATTGCGACGCCATAGGCACACTGCGCATCCTTGAAGCCGTCAAGACGCTCAGGTTTATTAAAAAACCAAAGATATACCAAGCCTCCACTTCCGAACTTTTTGGCCACGTGCGCGCCATCCCGCAGAACGAGAATACCCCTTTTTACCCCCGGTCGCCCTACGGCGTCGCGAAACTTTACGGCTATTGGATAATCGTAAATTACCGCGAGTCCTACGGCATCTTCGCTGCAAACGGCATTCTCTTTAACCACGAGTCCGCTCTGCGCGGCGAAACTTTCGTCACCCGCAAGGTGACTATCGCTCTTTCGCGGATACTGATGGGGCTTGAGGATTGCCTTCACCTTGGCAATCTGAACTCCAAGCGGGACTGGGGCCACGCCAAGGATTATGTGGAAGCCATGTGGCTGATACTCCAGCAGAAAACCGCCGAGGATTTTGTCATAGCCACCGGTAAACAATATTCCGTGCGCCAATTTATAGAGGAAGCGGCAAAATTTATTGGCGTTGTCATAAAATGGCAGGGTAAAGGCCTGGATGAACGCGGCGTAGTGGCCGGTATCTTTAAGCCGCATGACGGCTCCGGTATAACCCCCGAAATGATCAAGCTGAAAAAAGGAGACGTGATAGTCCGCGTGGATCCGGCTTATTTCAGGCCGGCGGAGGTGGATACCCTGTTGGGCGATTCCTCAAAGGCCAGAAAGAAGCTCGGCTGGAAGCCTAAAGTTGATTTCAGTGAACTTGTCAAAGAGATGATGTTCGCCGACCTGAAGGCGGCGCGCAAGGGAATATATCTTAAAAAGGGCGGATTTTAAGGAGCGTTAATGAAGGCGATCATACTGGCCGGCGGCTCGGGTACGCGGCTCTGGCCCGTTTCGCGGTACGGCCTGCCCAAGCAGTTTATAAAACTGAACGGCGGCAAATCCCTGCTCTGTTCTACGGTAGAGCGCCTGGCGGCCGTAGTGCCGCTGAAAGATATTTTTGTTATCACCAACGAAGATTACCATTTCCACGTGCAGGAAGACCTTAAATCCGTTTCGCCTGACATACAAAACAATATCATTCTTGAACCGGTGGGGCGTAATACGGCTCCGGCCATAGCGCTGGTGATGAAGTACTGCCTGGAGAAGCTTAAATGCGCGAAGAGCGAGGTTGTTTTTGTCTGCCCGTCCGATCATATCCTGGAGCCGGTGGAAAAGTTCGCCCGCTACGCCAAACAGGCCGAAGCTGCCGCTAAAGCCGGCAATATTGTCACCTTCGGCGTGAAGCCCGGCCGCCCTGAGACAGGCTACGGTTACATCAAGGCTGGGGCAAGAATCGTCACGTGTAAAAAGTCACAAGTTAAAAATAAAAAATCTGCCGGTGGCGCGGAGCCTGTAACCCTTGGCAATCTTTCTGGCAATGTCTATAAGGTCGAGCGCTTTACCGAAAAGCCTGATCTGGCTATAGCCAAAAAGTATCTTAAGGACGGGAATTATT
>JBAXKK010000110.1:0-5820 GCA_037137395.1 Elusimicrobiota bacterium | reverse complement strand
CAAGAGATTGGCCGCGTGGCGGTGCGTAACAGCGGGGTCTGTAGTTGTTTTCATAGATATGCTCGTCACCGATCCGGAACGTTTCCAGCATCTGACAGCGCGTGAACCTTATCGCGTCTTCAGAATCGCGACTGCTATCTTGCCCAGGTTTTGGGCAAATTTTGTCTTTAATATTTTATCAGGTTCACCGAGCGCTGCTTCAAGACCCTCATCATACCGCAGGCGGCCCACGCAGTTTTTGGGGCGGACGCCCTCTCGCCCGCTCATATTTTCGATAACTCCCAGCACCGGCACTTTCAGATCATTATAAAGATTAAGCGAACGCTTAAGCACCGAATGCGCGAGAACGGAAGACGTCGTGACCGCCAGCACCTCAGCCTGCGGGATCAGTCTTATCACGTCTAGCGCGGCGTCGTTTATGCCCGGAGGCATGTCAATCACCAAAAAATCCAACTCCCCCCACTGCGTTATGGCCAACATCTCTATTATGGCGTACGAGACATTTGCGCCGCGCAGAGGAACAGCCCTATTCTTTGAAAAGAACGACACAGACATAAATTTAACCCCATAAACCAGGGGCGGCTCAAGACCCATTCTTTCCTTCGGGAACAAGCCGTCAACTCCCAACACAATATGATCGGAAGCGCCCGCCAGGTCCAGGTCCAGCAAGCCGGTCTTTAAGCCTCTTTCGGCCAGCAGGAGAGCTAGGGTTGAAGCCGTCACGCTCTTGCCGATGCCGCCCTTCCAACCGGTAACCGCGATAATTCTTTTTATTTTTGAAAGCCGGGTCCCGATGACGGAAGGTCTGGGGTCCAGACTTGTCATCTTGGGCCCCTTATGTGCTTTATTGAGACGCCCCGCCCGGCCGTGATCTCAAAATCAGGGCTCTTGCATTTAGGACATTTAAGAAAAGTATGGGCCATCTCCGGTATAAAGTGGATATTTTCAGCTTCCTCTTCGGTTTTTTTTAAAACTTTAAGCGTGAATTCTTTTGAGCAGGCCTTGCATTTGAAGGCCGCGGGATCCTTAAGTATCCGGAACTTACAGCAAGATAAACCTTTGAAAGAGCTTTTCACAAGTTCCTTAAGCGCGAAAGAGAATATTTCCCTGTCTATTGCCTGCAGCTCCCCGAGGGACACCCCGACCTCTGAAACGGAGCTCAATTTTTCCCGGGCGGCGTATTCCGCCGCCTTTCTTATCACAGATTCCGCAAGGGCCCATTCATGCATAGGTCAGGATATTCCCGGAAGTTTAAACCCGCTCAGCTGGCTCATTTTCGCGGCAGCCGTTTTCTGAGACTGCTTTATGGCTCTGTTGACTGTCTCCGCGATAGCGGCCTCGAGCTTAGCCTTGTCCACAGAAGTCAGGTCGGATTTTATAGAAACGCTTTTGATCTCCTGCGAACCGGAGATCCCGATTCTTACGTAATTATCCTCGCTTTCCAGCGCGACAGAGTCCAGTTCCTTTTTCATCTCGTCCATCTTCTGCTTCATTTCCCAAAGTTCTTTCATTTTATCCAGCATAAGTTCTCCTTTTACAATCGTAAATCGTAAAGCGGGAAGCGTAAATAGTAAGCAGTCTTTTTTTTCTGCATATGGCTTAAAGCCTATAGCTTATGGCGTAGTTATTCGCTTAAAGTCTAAGCTTATGGCGGTCGTTAGCGCAAATCGGCAATTGTTAATCGTAAATCGTAAAACGTAAACAACAAAGCTCAATCAGGATAATTCCTTACAACTATTTACGCTTCCCGCTTTACGCTTTCCGGCTTCCGACTCCCGCCTTACTATTTACGCTTTGCGCTTTACGCTTTCCGGCCTAAGCACCAGATCGCCTGTGCGCAGACGGGAATTTTTGTAGCCATAGACTATATATATGACCAGACCCGCGGCCAGCCAGAGGATAAACCTGAGCCAGGTCATGAACCCAAGCCCCAGCATAAGAAACAGGCAGAAAAGTATTCCGAGGACCGGCATCAGATACCCACCGGGAACCTTAAAAGGCCTGTGGCGCCCGGGGTCTTTAACGCGCAGAACTATAACCCCGGCGCAAACTACGACAAAAGCGAAAAGCGTGCCGATGTTGCAAAGCTCGGCCATTACATCCAGGCTGAAGAACGACGCAAAAACCGCCACAAAAATACCGGTCCAAATAGTAGTGATGTGGGGCGTCTTGTACTTCGCGTGCACTTTCGCGAAATATTGGGGCAGCAATCCGTCGCGGCTCATGGCGAAGAATATCCGTGGCTGCCCCATCTGGAAGACCAGAAGAACGGCGGTAGTGGCGGTAACGGCGCCCAGGGAAACCAGGCCTATCAGCCAGCGGGGGGCGTGATTGTACTGAAGTCCCGCCACCAGCGGTTCGGCTATCTTGTCCTTCATCTCGGTAAAAGGCATCATGCCTGTCAGGGCAACAGTGACCATCACGTATACAAAGGTGCAGATAATGAGAGAGCCTATTATGCCTATGGGCATGTTCTTCTGCGGATCACGAGTCTCCTCGGCGACCGTAGACACGGCGTCAAACCCTATGTAGGCGAAAAAGATATACGCCGCTCCGACTTGTATACCCTTCCAGCCGCCGGGGGCAAAAGGGACCCAGTTGTCTGGGTTAAAGTAATAGATACCCACGCCGGCAAAGATCGCCAGCACCAGCAGTTTAATGATGACCATTACGGAATTGAACCTGGTACTCTCCCTTATGCCTATCACCAGTATCCAGGTCAGCAATGCTACGATGGAAACCGCGAGCAGATTACAGACTATTGGAAAACCGAAGATATGCGGCACGGAGGCGATATCGGCGCCCGATTTCAGGAAAGTATTATAATCCATCCTCAGCCACAACGGGACCCCGAAACCGAAAACGCTGCGCAGGAAATCGTTGAAATATCCGGACCAACTGATGGCCACCGCCACATTCCCTATCGCGTATTCCAGGATCAGATCCCATCCGATTATCCAGGCTACGAGTTCACCCATGGTCGCGTAAGCGTAGGTATACGCGCTGCCGGAAATAGGCACCATCGCGGCCAGCTCCGCGTAACAAAGGGCCGCGAAACCGCAGGCTATAGCAGTTAGTATGATAGAGACTATAAGAGAAGGCCCCGCGCCGCCCTTAACCGCCGCCTCGCCCAGCATTGCGAAAATACCGGCCCCGATGATGGCGCCTACGCCGATCATGGTCACATCAAAAGAACCAAGCACCTTTGGCAGTTTATGGCCCCTTTCATGCGACTCGGCCATTATTTCATCTACAGATTTAACCTGGAAAATTGACATTAACTCTCTCCTGTACGATTCGTTGCCATATGCCATAGGCTATAAGCCATAGGCTTTTAAGGAACTTCTAAAAAAGCTTATGGAATCTTTCCCGCGTGTGGCATACAGCTTATAGCCTATGGCAGATTAAGGCCTGGGGCCTTAATCAATATTATTGAAATATTCTATCAAACTTAAAGCGGATTCTTTGACCGCGGGAGTAAGCCCCTCTTTAAACTCCATTGATCCGGGCTCCACCCCCAGCGCCACCAGCTCCGCGCCGGTATCCTCACGGACCACGGAAAAAGTGACGCTGAGCGGAAAGCTGTGCGTGGAAATAACCGCGGCCTGATTAATGTGTTCCAGGGGTATCAGGCGCAGTTCCCCGGGGCGGCCGCCAAAATGCGCAGCGTCCAGGAGAACTATTTTTTCGGGTTTAAAGTCTATGGCGGTCTGAGCTATGTTCTCAGGTGTGGTGTAGGCGTTGATCACGCTGTGCTCCGAAGATTTAAAGCGCACCTGTTCCCCCACAAAAGGGCCTACGCCGTCGTCAGCCCTCAGCGGGTTGCCGATAGTAATCAGCAGCGTCCGCCCCTTAGGGGCGATAGCCGCCTTAATTTCTTCAGTCAAGAAATGGCTCATATTTATTCCGCTAACATAATGTCAGTCTAGTCAACTTTGGGTAATGAACCGCGAGAAGCCCAGTCGGGGCTGGCGAGGGCATGGGCCCGTCGTGCACGCTATCGGCCACACCGTGGCCGCGCTCCCGCGCAGACCTGGCCTTTTGGCCATCCGGCCTTCGCGCCTACGCAAGCTCAGGCCTGCGCGAAGGCCCGCCGAACCCATGCCCTCGCCTCCCCTCCATTAAACTTACGCACTTGATAGTCCTTCAGCATTCGTGAGGTGTTAAGCGTCGCATCGTCTAAATATTCTAGCAAATGGATACTCATACAAGCCTGGCCGCGACATCCGGGCGGGTAATTCCGCAGTATTATATGGAGGGGCGGCGTCGGGTTTTCCGCGCGCTCCATTCGGAGGGTTTTAAGACCGGGGGCTGGAGGAGTACCCCTCCGGGGCGGCGAGGAATGTTTGAGGCCAAAAGCATTGCCTTTTGGCCGAGTTCCGCAAGCCGCCGGAAGACCCCGGTCTTCTTCACCATAAAACCCGGACCCGGAGCGCGCGGGAAACCCGGCGTCGCCCCGACTTCGCATCCTGCGGATAGAGTTGAATTGTGTCGCTTCGCTCCACCCGCGACTCACCAACTAAAGCACACTGGCCCTGCACCTCTTAATTAAAGTGTAGGGCCAGGCGTGTTACATTACGAACTTATTTTTAGTCAATGAAGGTGACATTCATATAATGCGCGGAGCACGAGATGCAGGGGTCGTAGGCCCGCACCAGCATTTCCAGCGCCAGAGTGATCTCGGCCTTGGACTTGGTGATGATCTCCGGCAACAGCTTAGTGAAGTCGTACTCAATGTTGTTGATGTTCTGGTTGGTCGGAATTATGCAGTTAGCCTGCCTGATGATCCCGTTAGCGTCAGTTTCGTAGTTATGGAACAGGACGCCGCGGGGCACTTCCACGGCGCCGACGCCGTTGCCGGCCCGCACCGGAATGGCGCCCTTCTCGTTCACGCCCACCACTATCTCCTGGCTGTAATCCACACCGTTCTTTTTGAGGTCCCGGAGTATGCCCAGAGCGTGATGATAACAGTGAACTATCTCTATAACCTGCGCCACGGTGTTAAGGTAAGGGTTGTGACAGACCGGCTTAAAGCCCAGGGCGACAGCGACTTTTTTCGCCTCGGGGTGAAGCTTGTCGTAATTGAGATTAAAGCGCGCCAGCGCGCCCACAAAATAGGACTCGCGGGAGAGCTTTGTGAACTTGGCCGAAGAGCGCGGATCAATAAACTCATTGGTGGCTTTCCTGTAATCCTTCTTTTTGAAGCGCTTGCCATCCGTGGAACCGATATCGCCCGTCAGCAGCGGATACTCGCCGTCGTCGGACACCAGCGCCACATACTCGGTCTCGCGATGGAAATCCGGAAACTTGAGGGTCGCCGCCAACTTAAGCGTCTCGGCCATATCTTCGCCCATGGCTTCAAGCATGTTTATCTGGTCGTCTATGGCTTTAGGGGTGGGAAGTTTGGTAAACCCGCCGGCAATTGCACTGATAGGATGCACATGGCGCCCGACCAGAATATCGCAGACGTCGTTGCAGGCTTTTTTCATGCGCAGCGCGCGCCTGACCACGGCGTTATG
This sequence comes from Elusimicrobiota bacterium, assembly GCA_037137395.1. Taxonomy (GTDB): domain Bacteria; phylum Elusimicrobiota; class Elusimicrobia; order Elusimicrobiales; family UBA9959; genus YA12-FULL-51-18. The sequence continues at coordinate 301 of JBAXKK010000110.1, read as the reverse complement.
CGTTTTGATGAGCGGCACGAACGAAGGCACGCCCAGGATGTCGGGGGCGGCCAACAGGTAGACATGCAGAATATGGCTATCCAGAAACTCGTAATCCAGCAGGAGTTTGCGGAGCTTTATAGTCTGCGCGCTGGGAGTAACGCCCAGCGCGTCTTCGGTGGCTTCTATGGAAGCCAGAGAGTGTCCGCAGGAACAGATCCCGCAGATGCGGGAAGTTATATGCTGAGCCTCAAACACGGAACGGCCACGCAGCATTCCTTCAAAAAGACGGGGCGACTCAACCACATGCATCTCACACTTC
>JBAXKK010000109.1:0-5872 GCA_037137395.1 Elusimicrobiota bacterium | reverse complement strand
ATCGTGGCAGTTGAAAATTCCTGTGCCGGCAGGGCCGAGGGAAGCGCGGTCAGAGTTATTATCAAAAAAATATTTTTCATTTATTTCTCCTTGTTCCGTCCAGAAATATGCCGGTTATACGGCGCGCGCGCTCTTCCACCGGGAGATTCCGGCCGGCCGCGCGGGTGTAGGAATTTGAGCCGCGGCAGAGACCGAACAGTGCTGAGGCGGAAAACAGCGGATCTTCCAGTTTCAGCAATCCACCCTTGGCGCATAGCTCCAGGGCTGCGGCGATGATTTTCATGTTGGACGCGAAGCGGGCGCGGAGTATCTCTTTGTTCGGCCCGGCCAGAGGCAGGCCGCCCGAATAGCCGGTGATATCGCGTTTTTTGTCAAAATGCTCCAGCAGGGCGCGCACGGTCTTTTGGAGCAGTTCCTCCGGCGGGAGGCCGGCGGCGGCTACAGCCGTGAGGGTTTTGCCGAGCGCGTCGGCCATGGCCGAGAATACGGCTAACACCAGGTCTTCCTTGTGGTGGTAGTAAAGGAAAAGCGTACCTTTGGCGACCCGCGCCTCTTTCGCCACCTGTTCCATGGTGAGGGCGTCGAACCCGCCGGCGGCCAGCGCGCGCGTGGCCGCCCGTAGTATCTCCAGCTCTTTTCCTTTCTTTTGCGAGTCGGTTAAAGCTTTCATGTTTAGCGCATACTGACCAGACAGTCATTATAGTATAAAAAATCCCCTCACCGCACACCACGTGAAGCCCCTAAAATTCCGCGGCCGAAAGGCCCAGCTCCGGCTGGCCCGATGGACCCATGGCAAAAGAAACTATTTAATCTATAATTAAGTGGACGAAAGTGTTACCGGAGGGAACTTGAACCGCACCAGGCTTATTATTATCTCCATCGTTTCCGCTTGCGCCTTTTATATTTCCACCGCCTATGACCGGGCTGACGCCTCTGACGCCCTTGATGCTCTCACCCCGTTTACCGCTTCATCTCCGCTCGTATCTCTCCCTGTTCCGAAGGTCCCGGCGGCGCTTTCCGGCGAACAACTTTTTCAGCAGCTGCATCAACAGACCGAACCCGCTTATAAGCCTTCCGGACATGATTACCTTGACGCGAAAAAATTCATGTTCTCCAAAGCCGACAATACCGGCTGCGGCGGCGCACCGGGGGTTCTTGAATTTTATTCGCGGATCTGCGTAAAGGGCTCAAGCCAGCACGGCGAGGATTATAAGGAGCAGGGTGATTTAAACCACGACGGCACGGTGGACCTTGAAGGCATGAACGCGGAACACGGCTGGCCCCAGGGCTATTTTAACCAGACTTATCCCATGAGGTCGGATCTTCATCATATATTCCCCTCCTTTATCACGCCCAATAGCGCCCGCGGCAATTTGCCTTTCGCCCTGGTTTCCAATCCCGTATATTCCACTTCAAACGGCACCAAAATGGATTCGGAAGGTTTTGAGCCGGCTGACAGCGTTAAGGGCGACGCGGCCAGGGCTATGTTGTATTTTGTTGTGCGTTATTACGATAGGAATATCCGGGACGGCATGAATTACGGGAACTTCTGGACGAGCCGCGTGCCGATGTTCCTGAAGTGGAACCGCCAGGATCCGCCTGACACCAACGAGCGCCGCCGCAACGATCTGATCAACCAGTTTCAGGGCAATCGCAATCCTTTTGTAGATGATCCGTCCCTGGCCGATAAGATCGGCCCCAAAGTATTTGCCTCCCACTAACGCAGTTGAGTTTTTAAAATCGCCAACCTGCCATCCTTATTCTGTAATTCTCAACACCCCCTGATTACAAAAACTATCTAGGCCTTTAGGCCTATATAGGCATAGGCCCTTTGGTCCTTGCGGGATTCGCCAAATGGGATAAACTATCCTTGACATCAGTCAAGTCGGACTTTTTGGAGAACCGTTGAACCGCATCACGATCGCGCTAAAAGTCGCCTTACTTCTGATCCTTTCCGCGCCACAGGGCTACGCTCTGAGCGCTCACGCCGACGACCAGTCTGCTTTTGAATCCCTGAAAACCTTCGCGCCCCCCGCGGTTTTTGACTCAATCCCCGCCTTTCCCGATGCGGCTGCCGCAAGGGTCCCGATGCTCTCCGGCGAGCGGCTTTTTCAGGAACTTCACAGAGCTGTAATGCCCGCCAAAGTTGTAGCCGCCGGCTACAAGCAGGCAAAAGCGTATATGTATTCCAAGGCCGACAATATCGTGTGCAACGGCGCGCCAGGCATACTCACTTTCTATTCCCAGGTTTGCGTCAATGGTTCCAGCGATAACGGTGATGATTATAAAGAAGAGGGCGATCAAAACGGAGACGGCGTGGTGGATAAATTTGTGAACGCCGAACATGTCTGGCCGCAGGGTTATTTCAACAGCGCGCTGCCTATGGTCTCCGACCTCCACCAGCTCGCGCCCACCTTTGTCACTCCCAACTCGCGCCGCGGCAACCTGCGATTCGCCAAGGTTTCGTACGCCGCTTACAGCACCTTCAGCGGCTCCAGGCTAGGCAAGGAAGGCTTTGAGCCCGCGGATTCCGTTAAGGGAAATGTCGCCCGCTCCATGTTGTATTTCATAACGCGCTACTACGACCAGAATATTCGCGAGGGTATGAATTATGAGGATTTCTGGACCTCACGCGTGCCGATGCTGCTTGAGTGGAACCGCCAGGATCCGCCCGACGCTGCGGAGCGCCGCCGCAACGACATGGTTGAAGCCTTCCAGGGTAACCGTAACCCGTACATAGACAACCCCGAACTAGCCGACCAGATAAGCGCGGCAGTGTTCGCGGTCCACTAGTAGAGTCCCCCCATTAAAAAAAGAAAAGCCCCTTTGACGGGGCTTTTTCTTTTTAGAAGAGGATGTCCTCAGTCCGATGTCAGGGGCGGGCCGGAGACTGGCTGAGGCCGTCGGGCATGCCGCGCGTTTCAGCCTGGGCGGCGCACAGGCAGGCGCCAAAAATAAAGACACAACCGGAAAGATATATCCATAACAGCAGCGCGATAATCCCCCCGAACGCTCCATAGACAGCGTTAAGCGCTGCGAAGTGTTTCAGGTAGACCACGAACAGCGTCTCTGATATCTGGAGGAGCGCCGTAGCGCACAGGGCGCCGGGCCAGATCTCGGAGAACCGCGTCCGGCGCCACGGGGCCAGCTTATAAAAAAGAGCGAGGCTGACGAAGATTACCGTCCAGGGCACCAGGACCGCGCCAAGTTTATAGATCCACGGGAGATAATGAAAAACCGAGGATAGCCAGACGTGCGCGACCTTCGCCATTATCGACAGGCCTATGCCCATTAACACCGCGCAGACCATGATGAAAAGGAGAGAAATACTTTTAAGAGGCTGATGCCACCAGTTGTCCGCCTCGGTGCCCCAGGCCCGGTTGGCGGAAGTTACAAGCGTGGTGAAAAATTGTGGCGCGGCCCAGAGCAGCATAAGGAAGGCGGTCGCGCTGGCCTTGCTGCGGGCTTTTACCACGCCGACGATCGTGTCAAATATATAGCGCTGCATTTCTCCGCTGAGCGGGACATATCGCTCGGCGTAACCGATGACCGCCTTGCCGGCCGTGTCATAGCTGATGAAGACGGATGCGATAGTGACAAAAAGGATTATAAGAGGGAACAGGGAAAAAAACGCGCTGAAAGCGAACGCCCCGGCCCGCTGCGCCCCGTCTATAAAAAAGAACCTGTCTGCGGCAAGGCGCAGTATCGTCCAGACCCTGAGAAGAGGAGATTTAAGTTTGGAAGGCATCAGGCGCCCTGGCGCAGGAACATTATAAGTTTCCCTATAGTATAGGTTTCCTGGCCGGGCGGCAGGGTGGCGAGAAGTTCGCGCACAGTCTGAAAATCCTCACCGAGAGTGATGATGGCAGGTTCCACATAGCCGTCCGCCCGTACCTGGGGTAGGCCTGTGGCCGCGAGCAGACCGTTGCACAGGCAGGCCCGGCCGGCGGTATTCTGCGCTCTGCCGCCTTTGGCCGTAAAGCTCTCTATCGGCTCCGCCGGGCACCGGTAGCCCAAGCCGCCGTCGGGCGCGATATAGTTGGCCTGCAATAATCCGATATCGCAGACTCGCTTACGGCATTGATAAACCGCCTGGTCTGAAATAGTTTCCGGGATCTGCGCCACCTTAAAGGGAAATCCTGTAGGAGATACTAGGGCGTTGGTTACCACAAGTTCGTTGGCCGCGGCCAGTTTCAATGTCCGTGCCCGCAGCTTAGGGGCCATTCCCGATTGGCCTGAAAGCGCCGCGGCTGTTCCTATTTGTACGCCTCGCGCGCCCAGCGCCAGGGCCTGGCGCAAGCGCACGGGGCTGGCGTAAGAGCCGGCCAGCCAGAAGGGTAGACCGAGTTTAGAGATAGAACCTATGTCGGCGTTATCCTCTTCGGTATAAACCAGCACAGGCTGGCCTTTTGCGTCAAATCTCATCTTGGTGGGAGGCGCGCTGTGTCCGCCGGCTTCGGGGCCTTCCACCACAAATCCGTAGGGGCGGGTCACCGGGTCGGCGGCCAGAGCCTGGGCCAGGCCGAAAGACGAAACTATAGCCAGAAACTTGGGCGGATTTAAGTCGGCGGCCTGAGCTCCAATAAGGGTATCCGGCCGGATTATAATGCGGAAATCGCCTCCGCCGGAGCGGGTGCCGTGGACCTTCAGCGGAAGTGAGACCGCGGCGTGACGTGACAGCTCCTTTATCATACCCGGAAGTTCAGACGGGCTGCCGGCGCCTACTACTACATAATTAGCGCCGGCCAGCATGGCGCCATAAAGCGCCCAGAGCAGGGGGCGTTCAACTTTCCTCAGAAAATTGATGCCTACTTGTCCGGTGTGCCCCTCTTTGGCCAGCCAGACCTCGGCGAAGTTGGAGGCGATAGTCAGTATCTGCAGTTCGCGCACCGGTTCCCAGAACGAATCGGAGCCGGCGGGGCCTTCCACCGGAATCAGTTTGCCCATTGGTACCGCTTTGTATGGTTTATCGGCGGGCTTGCCGCCTTCGATGTAATATTTGTCCAGCAGCCGGGTGAGGGAACCGGCGAAAGCAGGCTGGCGACGCGCGAGTTCGGCGAAGGCCCGCCTCACGTGCCCGCCCGGGTCGCCGTTCTGCAGAACGCGGGGATATACGACCTCCAGCGCGGTGCCGGAGACTACTCCTAGCTCGCCCATCATGGATACGACTCTTGCCATGAGCCAGCAGGAAATATTAACGCCCATTCCTCCGGAAATGATCATCGGATCCGGGTGAATATTGGATGTTGAACTGGTAGGTCCGGCCTGAGACATTAAATTAAAAAACTCCTTTTATTAATTATCCTCTATATATAAAAATACCATTTTTGGAGCGTTTTTTTAACATTTTTTTGGATTTTTTGGGTTGAAAATGGGATTTTATAGCAGGACAAATGGTGTCCATGGCCCCGCAGGACTGCGGTAAAGTCCACCCGAACCCGGGAAGAGGTTCGGCCCTATTTCAAAGAGTACAAATAAAAAAGGCCCTTCGGTAAGGGCCTTAAATATAATGATTAGAACGGAATCTGGGTGTAGGACGGGGCGGTGTCCATGGCCCCGCAGGACTGCGGTAAAGTCCACCCGAACCCGGGAAGAGGTTCGGCCCTATTTCAAAGAGTACAAATAAAAAAGGCCCTTCGGTAAGGGCCTTTTTTATTTGTACTCCCCGGGTAGGACTCGAACCTACAACCTATCGGTTAACAGCCGATCGCTCCACCATTGAGCTACCGGGGAATACTACAGGTACGAAATAAATTATACTACATTTTTCTTTTCAGACCATAATCCAATTCTGGAAATCAAACAAAACTCCCAGCCCCCGCGTTCGCTTCTCAATCCGAACAGCTGATTAGTCTATTATACACTTCTGCTG
>JBAXKK010000108.1:0-6049 GCA_037137395.1 Elusimicrobiota bacterium | reverse complement strand
ACCTTTCCACCACGGAAATTTACTTAAACGTCTCGCCGGAAGACGCCTGCGCGGAGTTTAAGAAGCGCTTTTAATGTTGCTAAAGCAGTTGTTGTTTGCTATATTTCTATTGTGGGGTTTGCAAACATTGCTTACAAAGGGGATTAAAAGACCTATGCGGATCATAACCATCGTCAATCAGAAGGGAGGCACAGGCAAAACCACCACGGCTATTAATCTGGGCGTCGCCCTGGCAAACAAAGGCAAACGAGTGCTCCTGATTGATTTCGACCCCCAGGCCAGTCTTACCTACTCCCTGGGGATTAAAGACGCAAACCCCACAATCGCCGATGTAATGCTCAACGGCAAGACCCGGTTAACCAGTACGCTGACTCCAACCCAGGAAGGCCCCCAGGTTGTCCCCGGCAGCTTAACGCTGGCAGACGTGGAGCTAAGCCTTTCCACTAAAATCGGCCGGGAGAACATTTTAAAGAACCGGCTTGATGGATTGGAAGGCTTTGATTTTGTCTTTATAGATTCCCCCCCCTCGCTGTCTATGCTGACCGTTAACGCCCTTAACGCAAGCCATGAGGTGTTGATCCCCCTGCAGATGGAGATACTAAGCCTACAGGGGCTTACCCAGCTGCTTAATACCATAGTCGAGGTTAAAGAGGTTTTGAACAAGGGGCTGAAGATCACGGGGATTATCCCTTCCATGTATGATAACCGCCGGAACCTGTCCAGGGAGATATTACAGACTTTGAAGGCCAACACGAAGGAGAGGATTTTTAATACTGTTATCCGGGAGTGTGTTAAGATCGCAGAGGCCCCGAGCTTCGCCAAAAGCGTGTTAAGCTATGCGCCGGGGAGCAACGGCGCTGTTGATTTCATAGATTTGGCAAAAGAATTTCTAAAAGGAAGGTGAGCAATATGGCTATAGGTAAAAATGTAAACCTTAAAGACAGAATTATTAAAAGTACGGTGGTAGATGGAAGCAAAGGAAACAAAGCGGATATTACAAGTAAAGAACACAATAAGGCCAATACACACATTAAGGGTAAAGCAAGCATTGCGGATAAGGCCCACAAGAAAAACAAAGACACAGAGGGCACCGTTAAAATGACCTTTTACATAAAAGAGGATTCTTTCCGTAAGCTCCGGAATTTTGCATATTGGGACAGGCACAGCATAACGGAAGCTTTCAACCTGGTCGTAGCAGACGGATTAAAAGGGAAAGAAGTAAACAAAGCCGAGACTCCCCGGTAAACCGGGCAGGTTGCCTATTATGGAATTAAATAAATTCACTGATAAAAACGGCAGGAAATGGTACTACGGTAAGGGAACGGCCGAGGAAGTGGACCAGCTGAACATCGAGAAGGATTTCGATACAGCGCTGGACGTATTGCAGTCAATACGGAAAACCCACAATTACCTGTTCGGCCTGCACATATCGCCGCGCATAGACAGGAGCGTTTATGGTAAACGAGAGAACACGGGAAGATGACTACAAAGAGTTCGCCGATCTGCTGAATAAGCACGGCGTGGATTATCTGATCGTGGGCGCTTATGCCGTGATTTATCATACCCACGTCCCGCGGGATACCAAGGATATCGACTTCTGGATCCGGCCGACAGCGGACAACGCCGAGAAATGCGCGGAAGCCGTCAAGGAATTCTGCGGGATAGAGTTAAAAAAAGAGGATCTACTGGAAGATAAGATATTTTTTATCGGCCAGGAACCGCACCGACTTGATATTTTTAATTCGCAGGGCACTATTGATTTTGAAAAAGCATGGGGAAAAAAAGAAGACGGCAAATTCCGGGAAGTGATCGTCCACTACATCTCCCGCGAAGACCTGGTTAAACTGAAACAGCAGTTTAACCGGGAGCAGGACCGCAAAGACATAACCAGGCTAAACCGGAAACCGGGCAAAGGCCCGGCAGCTAAACCTTAAAGGGCGGTCGTAGTCCCCAGGTGGGCGCCGGGGGGGGGGGGGAACCCCTTCTTTACAGGTCGGAATAGCCGGCAGCGGCCAACTGGAGGCCCGGGAATGCAGGATAAAAGCATGGTAAACAAATCAACGGCATTAAAAGTTATTGATTTAATGGTCCGGAAGAAATTCCACGAGCTGCCGGACGATATCGCGTTTTGTTCCAATATTTTCATGATCTTCGGTTTGCCGGCGCATAGGATAAAAGAGAATCCCGCCTTCTGGGTAAAAAAAAGCAACTCTTATGACCTCGTAATAACCCGCAACCCGAAATACGAAATCCCATATGGTTGTTACGCCCGGATGAATCAAATATTTATTGATACAGAAGTTCGGACAAAAAACACAAATATAATAGACGTCGGCCGGTCTTTCAGGGACTACACACAGAAACTTGGCTATAAAGACGGGAAAGCCAATAAGGGCCTTGTGCGGCAATTGCTTAATTACGTTACCAGCTCAATCGAACTGGATATTAAAGACCCCACCCCCGGCCATATCAGCGGAATCCATACCGTGGTAGCTAAAGCCTGGGACTTCTTTTTTGATGTTCCAAACCCGGAACAATTGTCGCTCTTTAAAGGAAAAATAATACTTAGCGAAGACTACGCCAGGTATATTCATGACCATTCAGTCCCGCTGGATATGAATATGATCCGGTGCTTTAAACGGAATCCTTTGGCGCTCGATTTTTATAGATTCCTGGCATACCGGAACAATGAACTTAATAAAACAATATCCTTTCCTGACCACCTCCTTTTCCAGCAGTTGGGAACAGACCAGGAAGCCGTTAAAGTTACCCGCAACCGGCTAAAAAAGATATTACAGTTAATCCAGATTTACTGGCCGGTTAATGCTAAGTTTGAGGATGGTTTCTTTGAGCTGCGGCCTTCACCCCCGGCAGTTCAACACCGGCTCCCAAGCAAAACTCCGATAACAATTACTAACAAAAATGATGTGGACAACTAAGTTATCCCCTTCACTTTTGATACCGGAGCTGCTTTCTGGTTTTGCGAGGGGGGCAAGGATTCTTAAAAAGTTATCCCCTTCACTTTTGATACCGGCCTCTTCACTTTTGATACCAGAAACTCAAAAAGCGCTTGTTTTATAAGGGTTTCCCGTTCGGCAAATAGTTAAGACAATTATATATATACAAGTAGTCAGCGCGATGACGATGTTAATAACCTAGCCAGGGAGTAACTGCCCGGCAGCAGAAAGGGGGCGGTTAAGGGAACCCTAATATGGAAAAAAAGAAGCGGCCCGCATATAACCCCGAGATCGAACTCGCGAAAGGCGCCACCCTGGACGCCGCCTCTTACGACAAAACCCAGAAGGTTAAAGTCATTGCCGGCAAAGTTACAGTAGGCGGCATCCCCGGCCGCGCGGAGATCTCCGGAATAGCCACCGGCCACATTCCGGAAGCCGGGCTAGAAGGAACCTGTGATCTGTGGCTTTCGATATTTCGTTATATGCGCCCTGATGGCACAACCGATCATGTCGCCGGCTGGAATATCCCAACAGTGCTGAAGCCCGGCCAGACCGCGGCCGCCACCGCAAAAGCCTTCGCAGATTATATCAACGCCGGCACTAGGCCGTATCATGCAACCGCCTCAGGCGGTAAGATAAAAATAGTCTTTACAGAGAAATAGCGCAAATAGAGAGCAGGTCTTATGCAATTTAAACCCAAGCGGTTGTCTGGATATACCGAGGCGGACATCATCCAAGAGATAAAGCGAGTAGTTCTTGAGGAATATAAAGGGGTCGTTCCAACTCGTAAAGAATTCGCTCGTGTTGCCAGATTACATCTCTCAACAGTTTGGACTAAATTTGGAAGTTATGAGGAGGCGGTAAGGAAGGCAGGTTTCACCTATACCGAAAAATATTCTATCGAACAAGTCAAATCCAATCTTTGTGAAGTCCTGAAACGGGCGGATGGTTATTGCTTTACTTACGATTTCTATAGGAAAAATGGCGGGGTTTATAGTGTTAAAACCGTTAAATCTATTCTCCGTACAAGTTGGGAAGGCGTTTTAACGGCAATTGGCGCGAAGAAATGCCCCCGCATTATACATGTGCAGGTCAGCGCCCACGCCCAGCGGCGAAAAGCATTTACAAATCTAACGGAAGACGATTTGTTTAAAGAAATTGACCGTATATGGCAATTGAAAAACCGACGGCCAACCTATGATGAATTCCACAAATTGTCGTCGCTTGGCATAAGAACTTATGAAAGACGTTTTGGTTCGTGGATTAAGGCTATTGAAGCCTTTTGCCGAGCCAATAGAATACCCATTCAGGGAAAAGGTGGTACATGGGTGACGAAGGAAATATTGTTTAACGAGTTGAAAAATATTTCCGCAAAAGTGCCAAAAGTTTCTTTTACATATCCGGTCTACAAGGCCAACGGTGGAACTTATTCGAACGGGTGTTTTAATAAATATTTTGGAAGCTGGACAAAAGCCGCCAGCGCGGCTGGAAGGTTGTCCGGTAAGCCGCCGACGAAATACTCGGACGAAGAACTTTTTGATGAGATTCAACGGTTGTGGGAGCAGTTTGGGCGACAACCCACTTCTACGGAAATGGAACAAATAGGAAAGTTTTCGACTGGCTGCTACATGCGCAGATTCGGAAGTTGGATTAAAGCGGTACACACGTTCTGTGATGATCGGAATAGTGATTCTGCGCTCATACCACCACCGATTTTAGAATTGCCAAGTGTCCCCCGAATTCCAAGTGAACCTGAGAAAAAAGAACCACCTGTTGTTATTCCCAGCGCAGAATCTGCCACATTGATTATTGCTCATAAGACCGGTCGGTCCGTTCCGATACGACTTCGATGGCGTGTATTTGCGCGTGATAATTTTACATGCAAAGGATGTGGGCGCAGTCCGGGTAAACACACGGTTGTCTTGGAGGCGGATCATATCATAGCCTGGACAAACGGCGGCGAAACTATCTTCGAGAATCTCCAAACTCTTTGCGGGGATTGTAATAAGGGGAAATCGGACCTTTGATATCGGTTGAAATAAGCGTTTAGCCGCCGCGGCGGCAAAAATTAGACCGAGCAGTCGGGAAGACGCCCCTTGAACCGCCCTATAATCGGGCAGTTCAAGGCCCCAAATCCCACCCCCGAAAACACCCCCTGAAACTGGCTAACAGCCAGTTTCAGCCTAAAAAAGGTTGTTAAATAGCCGTATTTGGTTATATACTGTTTTCTATGCCACCATCACTCTCAGAACGCCTCCGGAAAGCCGGCATCCGCCATTACGACGAGCTTATCCACGACCAGCCCAAAGACTGGCTCATAAAGAACTTCAAGGCCGCAGGTTCCAGCCCGGCCTACCCGGTCAACGTGTCCCAGCTCATGCGCAACCTGGTCTGGCAGATGAAAGAGCGCGTCGCCGCCGGCGAGAAGGAATTCAACGAGCTGGTCCGGACCTACTGGTACATGTACGTTAAGTCCACGCTGGCCCGGGCGGACTCGCTGTCGGCCGAGACCGATCAGTACAAGCAGCTCACCGAGAACATCACCGCCATGGTCAAGGACTTCCTGCTCATGGATTACAAGGATATCGGCTTCCGGGACGAGAACGAGGCCAACAAGAAAGTCGGCGTAAACGCCAACATCATTCCCTTCTCGGAGAAGCTCGGCCACTTCGGCTATCTTACCGATATCCAGAAGCAATACAATGTCTCCGTCATTTCCCTGGGCGGCCAGCCCTCGGTGATGAATACGGAATACTTCGTGGACGATATAAAGAAAGTCAAGAGCCGCGGGCCCGGGCCGGTGCAGCTGCGCTACACGGACGCGCCGGCAGTGGCCTACAACCCGGCCGGCATCTCGAAGTTCGACCTTAGGCGGTCCTTCTACCTCTACAGCATTGTTGACTACGATCCTTCGGGCTGGATAATCCGGGACGCTTTCATAAACAACCTCCGGCACTACAAGATCAAGAACACCAAGGTCTACGACCTGATCAATCCGGACATGCTCACGCCCGAGGAAATCATGCTCGCCCGCTACCCCATCCGCGCCGGCGCCGACATGGAAGCCAAAAACAAGAAGTGGCTCGCCGACG
>JBAXKK010000107.1:0-6518 GCA_037137395.1 Elusimicrobiota bacterium | reverse complement strand
TCCGCATAAAATAATAAACTATACCAATATGGCTAAACTTAAGACCGGAAGACATACCAGCGGTATTAAAGCGTGGCGCAAATCCGAAAAACTTGCCTCCAAAAACAGAGGCGTGAAGACCCGGATACATGACGCCGCTAAAGAATTCGGCCTTTTGGTCGCGAAAAAGGACATAGAGAACGCGCAGAAACTTCTGCCCAAGGTCTATGCCCTCCTGGATAAGGCTGCCAAGACCGGCACCGTCCACTGGAAAGCGGCCGCGAGGAAGAAATCACGGCTGGCGCTGCGCGTTAAGAGTATCGCGAATAATCCTTCCGTAAAATAATAGAACTGTGAATGATTGCCGTATGCCATAGGCCATACGCCATAAGCTGATAAGGAACTCCTTAAAAGCCTATGGCCTAAGGCTTATGGCGTATAGCGTTGTTTCCTCATCGCGTAATTTCAAATATCAATTGCTTGATCAAAAGTTTGGGATCTCTGCCGGAGGATGATTTCAGCATGGATTCAACTTCCAGGCAGCGGGTCAGGCTCCTTGAAAGCTTTTCCGCGGTGAAGCCCGACGCGGCGTCCATGAGCCTGCGGTAATAGCCCGGATTCATCCCCAGCGCGTCTCCCTGCCCGGCCGCCGCAGCCGTCTTTACCTTCAGCAGCTTTTCCACTATATAGGCGATATTTACAGCCATGCCCACAGGCTCCACGCCTTCGGACATCATCTTCTCGGCGATATCCGAGGCCAGCGGCCCGTTCTTCGCCTGCATCGCGTTGGAAAATTCAAAAGGGTTCAGTGTTCTGGAAAAACCGGCGGATTCTAAAACATCTTCCGCTTCCAGCTGTTTTTTGCTGCCATGCCGCAGGGCGGAAAGTTTGGACACTTCCTGCTTGAGCGTGGCGGCGTCCGAGGCTGACATCTCCGCCAGCAGCTGCAGGGCTTCCGCTGACGCGCGCATGCCGGCTTTTTCAACCAGAGTTTTAGCGTACATGACAGCACCGGCGCCCTCAAGCGGCGCGAAATGCACCAGCGCGGAAGAGGGGTGTAAACTTTCAATAATGAGTTCGGCCGAGTCGGTTTTTTTGTCAAGCAGGATCACGAGCATAGCGGCTTCGGAGGGTTCTTTCACGTAGGCGGCAAGCTCTGCGGCCGGCTCTTTCCTGAGCTTCTCAGCGCCCTTTAAGAGGATTATGCGCGTATCGGCCATGAGGCCGGGTGTCATGGCGGCGCTGATTAGGTCGGTCATATCGGCTGTTTCGGCGTCGTACTGCGAAAAATTAAACGCGTCAATTTCAAAAGACGCCAGCAGCTTATTCACGGCATCATCTTTGAACGACCGCTCCTCTCCCGTCAGGCAGCAGACCGGCCGGGTTTTTTTGAGGGCCCATTCCTCTATGATGTTTTCTGGGGATAAGTTGTTCATAAAAACTCTACCCTAACCCCGCTCCCCTGAACCCTGTTGTCATGGGACTGGAACTTCCGCCGCCGGAGGGATGTTTTGAGGTATCTTCTTCTGGCTGGCGCTGGTCGTGGAGCCGAAGCCCTCCACAGTGCGCTTGACGATATTCTTGGCCAAAATCTCCCAGAGGGCTTCGCGAGCCGCCTCTTCCGTCATGCCGCCCGGCAGCGTTGAAGCGGAATACATTTTTACGGCCTGAAGCGCAGGCTCTTCCCATAAATAGCGATTTGCGATCTTATCCAGGAAGCGCACGGAGACGAGGACATTGAGCTTATAGACCGTCGGAACCAGATTTACGTCATATTGGATAGGGGTGAGGATATAGTGGTTTATCTCTCCCACAATTATGCCCTGGGCCGAGCTCTCCGGAGAAACGGTGTATTCCCCGTTCTTAAGAAATTCGTCTATGGTCTTGAGCGTCAGTTTCTCTTCCAGGCCGAATTGCTGCGTTTTGTTGGTGAATGGTCTGACAGAGATGCGTTTTATATGCTGCGGCATTTTTTGTTCCGCCGGCCGGTACATTATATCGTTCGTGGAACAGGCGGTAAGAAGTGTGAAGGCTGCCAGTATCATAACTCTGTTTTTCATAATATCCCCCGGATTAAGTTTCAGCTGCAATTTGAATTACTTGACCACTATGCTTACAAGCCTGTCGGGTACAACTATAATCTTCACCACAGTTTTGCCCTGCAGATGCGCCGCGGCGCTTTCAAGCGCCATCTTCTCAAGCGTTTTACCGTCGGTGTTCTCTCCGGTGTAAATTTTGGCTTTTACTTTGCCGTTCACCTGAACCGGAATCTCCAGCTGCCTTGCGGATAAAACTGCGCCGTCGGCCTGGGGCCAGGCGCGGGTCATAAGACTTCCCTTGTGCCCCGTAATCTCCCAGAGCTCGTCCGTGACATGCGGGGCTAAGGGATGCAATAGCGTCAGAAAAATTTCCAGATCCGCGGCCGCGCGGGTCTCTTTTTCGCTAAGTTTGTTAAGGTAGATCATCAGGGCCGAGATGGCGGTGTTGAATTTTAGACTTTCCAGATCTTCGGTTACCTTCGCTATGGTTTGATGACGCAGAAGTCTAAGCTTCTCGTCGTCGGTTCCGCTCTCTGCCGCTTCAGAGGCGGCCCAGATCCAGACGCGCTTTAAAAAACGGTAGATCCCTTCTATGCCGCGCATGTCCCAGGGCTTGGCGTCTTCCAGAGGGCCCATGAACATTTCATACATGCGGAACGCGTCGGCGCCGTATCGCGTGACTATCTCGTCCGGGTTGATCACATTTTTCTTGGACTTGGACATCTTTTCTACTATGGGCTTTATTTCCTCACCGTCTTTGGTGAAGGCCGTTCCCGAGTCCCGTATGTCCAATTCGTCATAACTCCTGTATGAGCCTTTTGAATCGCGGTATGAATATGAGAGTATCATGCCCTGGTGGACCAGTTTTTTAAAAGGTTCTTTTGTGGAGACTAGGCCGAGATCGAAGAGCACTTTGTGCCAGAATCGCGCGTATAAAAGATGAAGGACGGCGTGTTCCGAGCCGCCGATATACAGGTCCACAGGCATCCAGGCTTTCTCCGCCATGGGGGCGACGAATGCTTTGGCGTTCTTCGGGTCTATGAAGCGCAGGTAATACCAGCAGGAACCGGCCCATTGCGGCATAGTGTTGGTCTCTCTCCGGCCGGGGCCTCCGCATTTTGGACATTCCGTTTTTACCCAGTCGGTGATGAGGGCCAGGGGGGATTCTCCTGTGCCGGTAGGCTGGAATTTCTCCACTTTAGGAAGTTCGACCGGCAGCTGGTCTTCGGGTACCGGCACGGTGCCGCACTTTTCGCAATGAACGAGGGGTATGGGTTCGCCCCAGTAGCGCTGGCGTGCGAATACCCAGTCCCGCAGTTTGAAATTCACCTTGGCCCGGCCTATGCCTTTGTTTTCCAGCCAGGCCGTTATCTTCTTCACGGCTTCCGGGGTCCGCAGACCGTTTATCAGTTCCGAGTTAACAGCCAAGCCGTCTTCGCAGAAAACCTTGTCGGCCGGGGCCTCGCCTTTTTCATGGGCTACCACCTGGATTATCGGAAGATCGTATTTCTTCGCGAAATCCCAGTCTCGCTCGTCATGCGCAGGCACGGCCATGATAGCGCCCGTGCCGTAGGTCATCAGGACGTAATCCGCGATCCACACCGGTATTTTTGCGCCGTTCAGCGGGTTCAGCGCATAGGCGCCGGTGAAAACCCCGGTCTTTTCCTTTTCCAGCTCGGTGCGCTCCAGATCGGATTTTCCGGCCGAGGCGGAGATATAATCTTTTACCGCGTTCAGCCTCTCCGGTGTGGTTATCGCGCTTACCGAGGGGTGTTCCGGCGACATCACCATGTATGTAGCGCCGTATATGGTGTCGGGCCGTGTCGTAAAAACTTTAAAAGATTCCGCGGAACCGTCCAGCTTAAAGTTTATCTCCGCGCCCTCGGAGCGGCCTATCCAGTTCTTCTGCATGTGCATCGTGGAGGAGGGCCAGTCCAGTCCTTCCAGGTCTTCGAGCAGCCGGTCGGCGTAGGCCGTGATCTTCAGCATCCATTGCCGCAGGCGTTTCCTCTCAATTGGCGATTCGCAGCGTTCGCAGCGCCCCTGGAAGACCTCCTCGTTCGCCAGGCCGGTTTTGCACTTGGGGCACCAGTTAATGGGAACGGTGGCCTCGTAGGCCAGGCCTTTCTTAAAGAGCTGGAGGAAGATCCACTGCGTCCACCGGTAATAGTCCGGGTCAGTGGTGTTGATCTCGCGTTCCCAATCGTAACTGAAGCCTAAGGAATTTATCTGGCGCTTAAAATTGTCGCAATTGTTTTTTGTGGTTATCTCCGGGTGTACGCCGGTGCTGATGGCGTAATTTTCGGCCGGCAGGCCGAAGGCGTCCCAGCCCATCGGGTGGAGGACATCGAACCCGCGCATTCGTTTGTAGCGGCACAGGATGTCGGATGCCGTGTAGCCCTCCGGGTGCCCCACATGCAGTCCGTCGCCGGAAGGGTAGGGAAACATATCCAGACAATAAAATTTCTTCGCCCCGGGTTCGGCCGGAGTTTTGAACGCGTTGTCTTTATGCCAGGCGGCTTGGCGCTTTTTATCAATTTCGTGGAAATCCGGGATCTCTGAGGTTCTCACTTTGAAGCCTCCGTTGTGTTCCTGCCGGGTCTGCGCGCGGCAATGACTGATTGTCGCATAAATGGTGTCCCTGTAAATCTATACTAATTTTATCAGATTAGCCCCGGCTTTGCACTATCACCGACAGCTCGCGGTACGGCAGCCGGATAGTGCGGCAGGCAGCAAGAGATAAGAACGATAATTAAAAAGCAAACTGGTCTGCTGCCCCGGTCTTTCTGCCACGCTATTACGCTACACCAATTTCCTGAGCAGGTTTACAGTTTTTTGATTCATTCTTTTACGCAGGGCGGGGGTGGCGTCGTCCATGCCGGAAAGGTGAAGCGCGCCGTGTACGGCGAGGATGAGCAGTTCGGTCTCAAGGCTATGGCCCATTTTGGCAGCCTGACGGCGGGCCTGAGGCAGGCAGATGTAGATGTCGCCGAACGGCGCTGCCTCTCCGGGCGGGGTGAAAGCCGGAGTGGGATGGTTGAAGGCTATTACATCGGTTACGCCTGCATGGGAGAGGAACGCCCTGTTCAGCCGTTTTATTTCCGCGTCGGCAACCAGTATCAGGCTGATCTCGCCTTTCTTTTTTTTTGCGGGCAAGGCTGAGAGCGCGGCTTTCTTCAGCAGTGGTTCAATCTTTTTTACGCAAAGCGCCGGGCGCGTCCTGAAAAATATATTGATAGTCATAATGGAGTGGTCAGTGGCGAGTGGTTAGTGGAAAGTTTTAAGGAATTTAGTATTCCCGCTAGCCACTGACCACTATCCACTGATCACTGTCGCTTACTGCCACTTCGAGATGCCGCGTGGTATTACCACGATGCCGTCGGGATCTATATAATAATGCTGGGCGTCCTGATCCGGGTTGAAGCCGATGATGGTCTTAGCCTCCAGCGTGTTGAAGCGGTCCATGATGACCTTCTTAAGGCGCGAGCCGGCTTTTATTTCACAGGCGTCCATGATGATGCAGTCTTCCAGATGGCACTTCTCGTGTATGATGACATCGCTTGAGAGGATGCAGCGCTTGAGGGAGGACTGGTTAATTATGCAGCCGTCGGCCAGCAGACAGTCCTGCAGATGGGATTCTATGACCTTGGTCGGGGCTGTGTTGTGCTTTGAGTCCTGGATGGGCCAAAGTTTGTTGTTTAAATCCATTTTTGGCTTGGCGCCCAGCAGGTCCATCTGCGCGGCCCAGAAGGCTTCAAGCGTTCCCACGTCGCGCCAGTAGTTCTTCTCCTCGTAGGGCTTTACTCCGGGCAGCACCTGCGTGTCGAAATTATAAGCGAAGAGCCGGTAGCGCTTATGAATGTTGGGCAGAATAGTCTTGCCGAAATCAAGCGCCGCGCCCTCGCCGGTTTCCTCGTGCAGGATCTTCACCAGGGCGTCGTAGCTGAAAATGTAGTTGCCCATGGAGGCGTATACGGCGTTCGGGTTGCCGGGTATAGGCTTGGGGTTTTTGGGCTTTTCCTCAAACCCTGACACCCTGTTCTTTGCGTCCGCCACGATGGTGCCGAAGCGCGAGGCCTGCTTTATGGGTACGGTCATGGCGGAGATTGTGACATCAGCCTTGTTGGCGATGTGAAAATCGATCATCTGTCGGATGTCCATGCGGTAAATATGGTCGGCGCCGAAGATGGCCACAAGGTCCGGCTTGTAATCATTTATAAGGTTCAAATTCTGCTTGACGGCGTCGGCGGTGCCGCGGTACCACATTTCACCCAGGCGCATCTGGGGGGGGACCACTGTTATGAAATGTTCTTTTGTGATACCGCCCAGGTTCCAGGTTGAGCGCAGATACTCGATCAGCGACTGTGACATGTATTGCACCAGCACATAATTGGAGTAGATGCCGGAGTTGATGAAATTGGAGAGGACGAAGTCGATGATGCGGTATTTGCCGCCGAAAGGCACGGCCGGCTTGGAGCGTTCCTTGGTGAGCGGGTAGAG
>JBAXKK010000106.1:0-6584 GCA_037137395.1 Elusimicrobiota bacterium | reverse complement strand
TAGCGGCCACGGTGTGGCCGACTACGGTTTCGCGTTCCAGGCCCCCGGCAGGCCCTGCGAACCTGATAAAGTGATGTCTTCATTAGGTGGCCTCATGCTGGCGGAGGATTTTGGGAAAACATGATGAGATTGAGGCCCAGTCCCGAATTTGTTATAATTAGCGTACGACTTTAGTGAATTTGTTTTTATTTAACTCAACACAAGGAGAAACTCAAATGGCAACTAAAATAGGAATAAATGGCTTTGGCAGGATAGGCAGGCTTGTGGCCCGCGCTATACTTGCCCGCAAGGATAACGCTCTGGAACTTGTGGCGATCAACGACCTTACCGACGCCAAGACCAACGCGCATCTTTTAAAATACGACTCGGTGCACGGCCGCCTTGAGGGCGAAGTGAAAGCTACCGCCGACGACGAGATCTCCGTGGACGGCAGGAAGATAAAGGTTTTTAAGGAAAAGGACCCCTCCGCCATAAACTGGAAGAGCATGGGCGTTGAAATAGTGGTGGAATCCACCGGACTGTTCACGATCAAGAAAGATGGCGTGAATAAGAAGGGTAAGGAAGTCAAAGGCGCCGAGAACCATATAACCAAAGGCGGCGCTAAAAAAGTGATCATCTCCTCCCCGGCCGAGGGCGAGGACCTTACAGTCGTGATGGGCGTAAATGACAATAAGTACGACCCGAAGAACCACCACGTGGTTTCCAACGCTTCCTGCACCACCAACTGCCTGGCGCCCTTCACCAAAGTGATAAGCGACAAATGGGGCATTGAGAAAGGCCTGATGACCACCATCCACGCCTACACCAACGACCAGAAGATCCACGATATGGCCCATTCGGACCTGCGCCGGGCCCGCGCCGCCGCGCTGTCGATGATCCCGACCTCAACCGGAGCCGCCAAGGCCATAGCGCTGGTAATGCCGGAACTGAAGGGGAAAATGGACGGTTTCGCCATACGCGTCCCTACCCCCAACGTGTCAGCGGTGGACCTTACCGTTCTGCTGTCAAAGCCCGCCACGGCAGAAGAAATTAACGCCGAGCTGAAGGCCGCGGCCGAAGGCCCGATGAAGGATATAATGGGCTATTCCGACGAGCCGCTTGTGAGCATAGATTTTAACCACTGCCCGCTGAGCTCCAGCGTTGACGGTAAGAGCACCAAAGTTATCGGCGGCAACTTTGTAAAGATACTCGCCTGGTACGACAACGAATGGGGCTATTCCAACCGCGTTGTTGATCTGGCACTGCTGATGATAAAGAAAGGGCTGTAACGGCAGTGGTTAGTGATTAGTGGTTAGTGGGCAGTGTGCAGAGGGAATTTCAAGAGTGGCGAGTTAAAACCTCAGTGATTTGCCTGGGGGTCGAGTCTTAAGTGGCGTCCGCTTTAGGCGGACGCGCGGACTCTAAGACGCCCGGTTTGGTCGCGTTTGTGAGCAGGAGAGCAGCTATGCCTAAGAAAAGAGTTTTGATAATGGGAGCCGCCGGCAGAGATTTTCATAACTTCAATGTTTATTACCGCGACAACGCGGATTACGAAGTGGTGGCCTTTACCGCTTACCAGATACCGAACATAGCGGGGCGCAAGTATCCGGCTGAGCTGGCCGGAAAGCTTTACCCCAACGGTATATCGATATACGAGGAGAAGGAGCTGCAGGACCTTATCAAGAAGCTGAAAGTGGATGAGGTGGTGTTCGCTTACTCCGATGTGTCGTTTAATACTGTCATGTCAAAGGGCTCAATAGTTCTGGCCTGCGGCGCCGACTTTAAGCTGCTCTCGGGCGAGCATACATATATAAAATCCAAGAAGCCTGTTGTGGCTGTCTGCGCCGTGCGCACCGGCTGCGGCAAGAGCCAGACCACCCGCTTTATAGCCTCGCTGCTTAAAGGTATGGGTAAAAAAGTTGTGGCAATACGCCATCCGATGCCCTACGGGGATCTGGTCGCGCAGACCTGCCAGCGCTTCGCTTCTCTGGCGGACCTTGAGAAGCATAAATGCACTATTGAGGAAATGGAAGAGTATGAGCCGCACATAGCCGCCGGCGTCATCGTTTACGCGGGCGTGGATTACGGTAAGATCCTTGCCGAAGCCGAAAAAGAGGCCGATGTTATCCTCTGGGACGGCGGCAATAACGATCTGCCCTTCTATAAACCCGACCTTCATATTGTCGTTACCGACCCCCTCAGGCCCGGTCATGAGGGGATCTATCATCCCGGCGCCGCCAATCTGCGCATGGCCGATGTCGTCATAATAAACAAAGTGGACACCGCCGAGCCAGACGCCGTTGAGGATGTTAAAGATAATGTCGTGCTGATGAATCCTAAGGCGAAGATCATAGAGGCCGAATCCCCGGTTACGATCGAGGGTGAAAACGGACAGGTTAAGAATAAAAAAGTGCTGGTGGTTGAAGACGGTCCCACGCTTACCCACGGGGAAATGGATTACGGCGCGGCTTATGTGGCCGCCAAGCAGTACGGCGCCAAAGAGATAGTTGACCCCAGGCCCTACGCCATAGGCACTATCAAGAAGGTCTATGAGAACTTTAAGCAGCTTGAAGATATTCTGCCGGCCATGGGCTACGGCGACGATCAGATGAAGGAGCTTAAAGACACCATTAACGCCATACCGGCGGATCTGGTGCTTGTCGGCACACCCATCGACCTGGCTGAGCATCTGCATTTCAACAAGCCTTCGCTGAGGGTTACGTACGCTCTGAAGGAAAGGACCGCGCCGGGTCTGAAAGAGATATTGGTGAAGCTGTTGAAGAAATAGCTTGATTATATGATGCCATAGGCCATATGCCGTAGGCCGTAGGCCGTAGGCAGAAGTCGGAGGATTGTCGTAAATCTTAAACGCTTATGGCTTACGGCCTAAAGCTTATGGCAAATTATTAAAATGTGTTTTAATAGGAGACTGAAATGCCTACGGAAAACAAGATCATGCTTCGGCTTGCCAAGGTTCAGGACGCGCATCTGAAAGATAAAAGCGTCGTTGTCAGGGTGGACTATAATGTCCCCATGAAAGACGGCGTTATAAAGGATGATACACGCATCCGCGAAACACTTAAGACCGTGAAGTACCTGCTGGACGCCAATTGCAAAGTTGTGTTGATGGCGCATCTGGGCCGGCCTAAAGGCAAAGTGGACCCCAAGTACACCCTTGCTCCCGTGGCGCCTCACCTGGAAAAACTGGCGGGCGTTAAAGTGCATTTTGCCTCCGACTGCGTGGGCCCCGAGGCCGCCAAGGCCGTCAAAGCGGCCAAGAATGGGGAAATAGTCCTTTTGGAAAATCTGCGCTATCACGCGGAAGAAGAGAAGAATGATGAAACTTTTGCCAAGGGCCTCGCGGCGCATGGCGAATTCTTTGTGCAGGAAGCCTTCGGCGCGCTGCATCGCGCGCATTCGTCCACGGCCGCAATCGCGAAGTTTCTACCGGGCGCTATTGGTTTCCTGGTGCAGAAAGAACTTGAATATCTGGACAGGGCCATGGTTAATCCCGTCAGACCCTTCGTCGCTATCATCGGCGGCGCCAAGGTTTCCGATAAGATAAACGTGCTCTACAGCCTGATAGACAAAGTGGATACTATCATTATAGGCGGCGGCATGGCATATACCTTTCTGGCCGCTCAGCAGACCAATATCGGTAAGTCATTGCTTGAGGCCGAAAAGGTTGATGAAGCAAAAAAGATCATCATGAAGGCCTTTAAACAAAATGTTGAGATGCTTCTGCCGGCTGATCACATAGTGGTGAAGGAAATTAAGCCCGACGCCGCCAAAGAGGTTACTCAGTCCATGGCTATCGGCGACGATTGGATTGGCGTGGATATCGGCCCCAGGACCGAGATGCTTTTTACGGAAAAGATAAAGGGCGCCAAGACCATCTTCTGGAACGGCCCGGTAGGCATATTTGAAACGCCGGCTTTCGCCAGCGGTTCTATAGCCGTGGCAAAAGCCATGGCGGAAGCTACCAAGGCCGGCTCCACGACCATACTCGGCGGCGGCGACACGCTGTCCGTGCTTAAGACAGCGGGCGTGAAGACCGACCAGATATCGCATTGTTCCACGGGCGGGGGGGCGAGCCTTGAATTTATAGAAGGCAAGCTGCTGCCGGGCCTTGTGGCGCTGTCTCAGAAGCAACAGCCATAGGCAGTAATTGATAGTAATCTTTGGAGGATATTAGAATGTACAACTTTATAATGATAATTCACGTGGTTATGGCTTTAGTGCTGATCGTCGCCATAGTTATATTTCAGACAAGCAAAGGTTCCGCTTTGTCGATGTTCGGAGGCGGCGGGGACGCGCTGTTTAATTCCGCCAGCGGCACCTCTTTTATAAAAAAGTTTACTATGGGGGCGGCTATCGTTTTCGCTGTAACCTCGTTGTTGCTGACCGTGATGTATAATAGCAGCCGCATGCATTCAGTGGTCCAGCAATATCCGCTTAAGCCCCAGGCCCAACAAGCGGCCCCGGCCCAAGCGCCAGCTGCGTCTCAGGCAGCCGCCGTCCCGGCCCAACCGGCCCCGGCGAAAGCGGCACCCGCGAAGAAGTAATTGGTAACTGACAACCGAATATTAAAAAGCCCTATGGATAATTTCCATAGGGCTTTTTGAATTAAGAACCAAATATCAATTGTTGAGCTAATTTTCCCACTAACCACTAGTCTAAAAAATGCAGTTGGCGCGTTTTACTCGTCGGGTAGCCCAGATTTTTCTATTCCGTCTTTCCGGCGCAAGCCGGAATCCAGGGCTCGTCGTGATCTGGACACCGGCTTCCGCCGGTGAGACGGACCAACTGAATCTTTCCGGCTAGTCACTAACCACTGCAGTTCTTACTTCATTACTTTATTTTCGAAAGTTCTGACTATGTCCATCAGATCCGCGGCTGTTTTGGCGGCGAAAAGGCGCTTGCGCAGCGTCAGGTTTGAGATGAGGCCTGAGAGCTGGGAAAGAATGTTGAGCTGGGAGGTGGGTTCGTTGAACGGCGTCAGGATCAGGAAGATAACTCTGACCGGCTGGTTGTCGGCCGAGGGGAAATCTATGCCCTCTTTGCTCATGCCGACGGCTATAAGAGGCTTTAAGAGTCCTGACAGACGGGCGTGAGGGAAAGCGGTCTGATGACCGAGAGCGGTGGAGAAATTGAATTCTCTTTTCAATATGGCCTTCAGCGCTTCTTCTTTGTCAAAGACCGCCTTTGCGGCGTGCAGACTTTCCAGAAGTTCTTTTATTGCCCCCGCGCGCGAATTGTCTTTAAGCTCCGGAATGAAAGCCTCGGCGATCAGAGTCCTGCTTAATGTCAGAGTGGGAGGGGGATCGAATTCATCCCGTATTTCCCCGGTAAGTTCCTCAACTATGTCTTCCATGGTCAGGAGTCCCGTTATCTCGCCCTGATTGTTCTTTACCAGGGCTATCTGTACGCGTTTTTCCTGAAAATCCCTCAGAGCTTTTTCCACGGTTATCGCTTCCGGTATGACATGGATCGGGCGTTTCAGCTTAAGCAACTCCGGATTATCGCAATGGGGGGAATGATCCAGGAAATCCAAAGCCAGGTCTTTGAAATGCACGAAGCCAGTGACGCTTTCCAGGTCCATGTCGGCCAGCGGGTAGCGGGAAAATTTTTTCTCTTTTATCAGAGCAAGGTTTTCGGCCCAGGGCCGGGCCAGTGAGATATAGGAAATGGAACTTCTGGGCGTCATTACCTCTTTAACTCCAGTTTTACCAAAATCGAAAAGGTGTTCGAACATCATAAGCCGCCCGAGAGAAAGTTTGCCGTGTTCCTGGGACTGTCCCAAAATCATGCGGAGTTCCTCGTCCGAGTGGACCGTTTCGTCCTGATTGGCTTTTATCCGCAGGGCGCGCAGCACCAAATTCGCGCTTTCATTCAGGATCCACATCGGCACGAAGAATACAGTATGGAAGAACTTGAAGGGGGCGGCTATCCACAGGGCGGAGCTTTCCGGCAGGCGTATGGCCATATTTTTAGGGACCAATTCACCTATGACCACATGAAAGGCGGTTATTATCGAGAAGGCTATGGCGATGGAAACGGTGTGAGAGGCCGCGACGGTGAGTGTGACGCCGAAAAGTTTGAAGAGGGGGGTGATCAAATGCGCGACCGCAGGTTCGCCTACCCAACCCAGCCCGATGCTGGCTATGGTGATGCCCAGTTGAGCGGTGGAGAGATAAGCCTCCAGGTCCTTCACTGCCTCTTTGGCAATTTTAGCGCGCGTGACGCCTTTGGCTGCCAATTCTTCAAGGCGGGTAAAACGCACTTTGACAATGGCGAATTCTGAGAGCACGAAGAAAGCGTTAAGCAGGAGAAAAAACAGGGCCGCCAATATGTAAAGTAGTTCAGGCATCGGTCATATTTTACAATTTATGTTTGGAATTTGGTAAAATAATTGAGTTGATTAATGGTTGTTTTGCGGCCTTACGGCGATAGAAAAGCAGATTTGAGCGCGGGTGGCGAAACTGGTAGACGCGCACGTTTGAGGGGCGTGTGCCTAACGGCTTGGGGGTTCGAGTCCCCCCCCGCGCAGTTTTTTTAGAAGCTCTTTGATGCAGTTGGGGGGGAATCGAACACCCGGGTTCGGG
>JBAXKK010000105.1:0-6589 GCA_037137395.1 Elusimicrobiota bacterium | reverse complement strand
CCGAAGCCGGCATCGCCATGGGATTCACCAAAACCGGAACCTTCCTCCATATCGTCCTGCCGCAGATGGCGCGGCGGATCCTGCCGGTATATAAAGGGGAATTTATTTCACTGGTGAAGAACACTTCCATAGTAGGCTACATAGCGGTGCAGGACCTGACCAAGGCCAGCGATATTATACGGAGCCGCACTTTCGACGCGTTCTTCCCGCTGGTCATGGTGGCCTTTCTGTATTTTTCCATCTCCTGGTTCCTGCTGCAGTCGCTTGAATATCTTGAGCGCGTGACCGACCCGAAATTTAAACGGAAAAAGGCGGGCGGCTTATGATAAAGGTTGAGCATCTCTCCAAAAAATACGGTGATCTGGCGGTGCTGAAGGATATCACGGTCGAAATACAAAAAGGCGAGGTTATTTCCATAATCGGCCCTTCCGGCACCGGCAAGAGCACTTTCCTGCGCTGTCTTAACCTGCTTGACACTCCGAGCGGCGGCTCCATCTTTATCGACGGGACAGATATACTGGCGCCTAACGCCGACGTGCCCAAAGTGCGCCGGAAGATGAACATGGTCTTCCAATCGTTCAATCTTTTTTCGCACCTTTCCGTGCTGGAGAATCTGACCATCGGGCAGCTCAGGCTGCTGGGGCGGAGCGGGAAAGAGGCGGAACAAAAAGCCCGGGAGCTTCTTAAGCTAGTCGGGCTTGCCGGGAAAGCCGACAGCTATCCCGACGAGCTTTCCGGGGGTCAAAAACAGCGCGTGGCTATAGCGCGCTGTATGGCCATGGACCCGGAGATCATCCTTTTTGACGAGCCTACCTCGGCGCTGGACCCGACCATGGTAAGCGAGGTGCTGGCGGTCATACGCCGCCTTGCCAAAGACGGCATGACCATGGCTATTGTCACACACGAAATGGCTTTCGCCCGGGACGTCTCGAACCGGGTGCTGTATCTGGACGAGGGGCTTGTTTATGAGGAGGGGACGCCGCGGCAGATATTTGAGGCTCCGCAAAAGGAGAAGACCAAGGCGTTCATCAACAGGGTCCGCAGCCTGAACTGCCGCATCAGCTCCCCCGATTACGACCTGTACGCCCTGAATGCGCAAATAGAAACTTTTTGTGAAAAACAGATCCTGCCAGCTAAAACGCGGCAGGACGTGCTGCTGCTTGTCGAGGAGGTGCTTTTGGTTTACGCTCCCTTACTTAGCGCGGCGCCCCTTGATGTGAGGCTCTCCTACTCGGAGAAGAAAGAGAGTCTGGAACTTATCTTTGAAAACACGGGGGACGGCGCGAACCCGCTTGATAATAAACTGCTGCCCGACGAGCTGGGACTAACGATCATCAATAAGCTGGCTGAGAGCGTTGATTACCGGCGGGTGAACGACCTAAACAGACTGACCCTGACCATTAAAAAGATTTGACAAGGAATTGAAACAGAGCCGGTGGCCGCTATGCCCCCGAGGAACTCAATACGAAAAGGTACCGGGAGACTTTTTGTGCGCAATACGAATAAAATATTTTTAATCCCGTTTATTGCCCTTGGTGTCTGCGCCCTTTTTATTTTCCCAAAAACCGGATTGACAAACGGCAAGTGCGGCGACGGAATCTGTGACAATTTTGAGAGAGCCAATATTAGCCTATGCCCGAAAGACTGTATATCCCCAGGAAAGTCGGGCGCGAAAATAAAAGTCTCATCCCCTATAACGCCATTTGCCAGCATGGGTGATTTATGGTTTTCAACCTGGGCAGACGACGACACGGTCTTTGTCAGTTGGGGCGATGGTTTGGGGCCTAATCCGGGGCTTCATCAACAACAGAGGCCACCTTTTCTGCATCATGGCCTGGCAAGATTAAAAGGAACATTCCCCGATATAACTGCGGAGGTTGTCCAGCGCTTTATGCCGCTGTCGGATGATGTTAATAATTCAAAACCGGGCAGTTTGCTTTTTTATAATAAGCGCCTTTATGTGTCCATACATTCTCCATTAATGTCACCTGACAAAGGTTTTATCGCCTACTCGGAGGATTCCGGCAAAACATTCAGATATAACCTGAACACACCGTGGACAAAAGTGAAAAACAGCAATTTTATATGCAGGATGTTTATTAATATGGGCAAAGGATATAATCTTAATTCTGACGGGTATGTATATGCTTTTGGAATGGGAAGCGAAGTGGATTGGGGCGGTTCTGTTTATCTGGGCCGCGTTAAAAAAGACGCGATAATGACATATTCCGCCTGGGAATATTTTAGCGGAATGAACAAGGCAAATAATCCCAAATGGTTAAAAAATCAGGATGGAGCAGCCGCGGTTCCGGGATTAACCGCGAAGCATCTTATCTCCTCAATATATCATCCCGGGCTTAAAAGTTATATTGCCATGTCCGCCGAAACAATAAACGGAAAGATTTTCACGGCGCCAAATCCATGGGGCCCCTGGACTCTTGCGGGGAAGTGGTTTGATGACACTAATTCAGAATGGGTTTCCAGTTATATGCCTGGAATAATACCAAAAGGCGCAGGGGCGAACTCATTTTATTTCGCTATCGCGGGAGCAGCACAGCCAGCCAAAATCGGAGGTCAAATGACTGAGACTCGGTATTGTTTCAGATTGGGGGAGATAACTTTGGAGTTGGTGCAAAAATAACTGAAAGAGTTTGAGGCGGGGCCTCTGACCTTGATGTTATCCGGGTGTAGGTGACATAATGTATGCGAGAAAAGGTCCCAAGAGACTTTTTTTGTACGCACCAAGTGGTATTGGCCCAGTCATGTTATCTTTTTTGCAGTTTTTCCCGACTAACACAGTCTATGGCCGCTTTTTAGGTGTCAGCTCTATTGTTATAGAACCGTCTTCGATGTAAATACGTCCTGCTCTTACCGCTTTAAATGATACTTTTTCTCCATTAACCTGTAATTCATGAAAAGATACCCCTTGTGCGGATGGTGATGTTTCCTTTCCGTCCACCAATATCTTCACCGGCCCTTCCCCGATATTGCCTTCAATCAAAGTTGGATATATAACCGCTCCATGCAAGTCGTGGATGGATTTTGTTTTCAGATTCTTTTTCATAACCGATGTATTCCTGAAAATCAGGCGCAGCGTTATGTCTCGGAGAAACTCCATTGTTGAAACTGAAGGGTAAAATATCCCATCATTGGTTTTTATTGGCTGGGTGTTTCCCAAAAACCCCTCATCGATGAAAGTTTTGGCGTCCCAACTTATCAGAGAAAATTTGCCGTGGCTATCCGAAAAACTTTTAGCGTCCGCTGCGGCAGCCTGATTGACAGCAGCATTAACATTTTTAAAGGAAGCAACAATTGCTTGATAGTTGTACTTTTTATAAGTTCTCTCAACTTGGCTGTCATTCGGTAAACTGGTCTTATACTGCTCCAGCGCTAATTTGTAAATCGGTGCGCCTGCTGCTAAAAGCGACTTCCAAGGGGCGCGCAATCTGTCCAACATGCGCATTTGAGCAGCGCCGGTTAAGTAATATTTTACTTTATCGTTTTGCTTTTCCACCGGCATTAGCAGCATGTTTGCTAAAAACATATCAGGCGAAGTGGTGATACTGCCGGTTTTCCCGACAGGTTCAGAGTATTTCAACTCCACATATTGGGCAGATCCTTCCAATCTTTCGCTTTGATTTTCCCATGCCGTAGCACCAGCCTCCTGGTGTCTAAGACGCTCGCGTCTTGCCGCAAGGAAAAGCCTGAAGTCGTCCTGCCAGCTATCGGGAGAAATTAGGGCCTTTGCAAGCAACAGTTCCTCCATGTAGAAGGCAGCGTTCTGCGCTGCATTATTCGTTGCAGATTTTGCTGCCGGCAAGGCCGCAAACCGGGCGTGTTGAAAAGAATGAAATGTCTCATGGGAAATAAGATTCAAGGTGCTCTCTGGCGTAGCCCCCAGCGGCCGCCTGAGATAGAACACCGAAACACCATCATACATGTATTCCGACAAAAACACAGATTCAGCCGGACGGGGGAACTGGATATTTTTATAAACCGGTAGGGTGTACCCTTTGTCCATTCTAGTAAAATTCTTAGGATATTTAGGGTAGTTTATGAGGTATCCCGTTCCGTTTTCATCAGACAATAAAATAGGTCTTGTAAGCGGTGAGTAACCTGGCCAGACCTGGGCTCCATTGGTGTGTTTCTCAATGAGTTTCGCAATAACATCTTCCGATACAGCACGGTGCGGTTCGGCAGCGTCCAGGCTGTTCAAATAAAGTGCTGCGACGAGTAAAAAGGGAAGTTTAATCATAGCAGTGTTGTATGCACTCACATTTGTGTGTGTGAACAATATGGTTCCAGCAGGTGTAAACATATCTACAACTGTCCGGAACAAGCCCGGTAGTGTCACAAACCCAGTCCCACTTGCAATCTTCCACCCATTGATCATCATCCTCGCAATGGAATAACTGAGGGCCACTCCAATGATCATAAGAATGCCGGTTCACTGCTTCTAACAAGAACATCCGGGCTGGAATAACCATTCCGCGCAAGTCCTGTTCGGAGATTTTATTAGCGGGGGTACCCCGATAGCAGTATAAGTTCGGAGTTGCAAAACAATTGAATGAATCTGTGATTATACTAGAGCCTTTTTTTATTAAAACTACCACCGCGGATGAATGGCGAAGGGGGGTGTATGGCTCTGTTGATACTGAAATAGCCTCTCCCACTTTAGGGAAAGCGTGTGCTGTTTCCAGCAACAAACGCTCAGCTTGAGCCAATTCTATCTCAAATCCTGTTTTGTTGTTGCCGGCAAAAACAGTGCTGGTAAAAGCAGTGAATATTACAAGACAGAGCGCTATGGTCTTCATTATGGTTCTCCCCATATAAAAAATGGGAAAGCGATTTAATTCGCTTTCCCTGGATACACCGGATTAAGGTCCGGTCGTGGATACTCCGGGGCCAATCCCCCGAATTACAAGGTTACTACGCTACGACCATAGCATACCACGCAAGACTTAATGGCACAAGGGTATTAAGGGATGTTTTGTATGGACCAAAGGACCTATATGTGAAATTTTCAAGACAATGTCGTGCCAACTACTACAGATTTATTATTTTTTTGGCGGTTTCCAGGCCTTCCTTCACGCTTTCTTCCATGAAAGAATATTTCCACGCGCCGTAGCGTCCGATGGAGCTTACATCATTGTCCGCCAGGATCGATATTATGGCCGGTAGTGAGATATTGCGCGCCGCGTCGTATATAACATAGGCGCAGGGTATCTTAAGCCATAATTTTTCCACGATATCGCCTTCGCTTTTAATGACGCCGCCCTTTATGAGGCCGCGCAATATCTTTTTTTCGGCCGCCGCCAGATTCAGCGCGCAACCCGCGGTGGCCGTCTCTATATAAAGAGAGTCGCATCCTTTCGGGGCCAGATGTCTGGAAAAATTTGTCGCTATGCCTGCCCGGTAGAACAGAAATTCCTTTTCAGGAAAATAAGTCCAATGTTTTTTTACAGAGGTGCCCTTCACTCCAAGGTTGAGCACATAGACGGTGTTGTGGCGCAGCCTGGAGTTGTGCGCCTTTAAGCCTGCCGGGGGGGATTTTATGAGCCCCACGAAATGCTTTAGCGGCATGGTGTTGATGAGGCGTTCGTATTTCACCGGCCCCAGACCTTTAATAAAAGCAATTTTCCTTTTAAGGTCCAATGATTTTAGTTCGCATCCGGTATGAATACCTTTTAAACCTTTGGCCAAGGCTTCAGGCAGGGCCCTGATCCCGCCGCGTTTCGGATAATAGAAGACCGGGTTGTAGCCCATGGTCGTTCTTTTAGGGAGGTAGGCGGCTTCCAGGACTTCCTGGGGTTTGGGCATTGGGACAAAAGGGGCGCACCAATCGGCGGTAAGGCGGTTAAGCGGGTACTGCCAGAGCTTGGCGTTGTAGGGCAGCATGAAATGCTTTGAAATCCCTTCGCCGAAAACCCGCCTCGTCCAATCGCTGAACACCTCCGGCTGTTTCTGCGGTTCTCCTGCAGCACTGACCTGCTGTCCCGCTGTCTTGCTGCCGCGCTGCCGCGCTGCCGCGACCTGTGACTTGTTCGCGGCGTACGCTTCGAGAAACCCGCTCACGCACTCTGATTTTATATCGTCCGGAAGATTGTAAAGATTGGCTTGGAAAGGATAAGGCACTTCCACGTCTTTCAGGCGTATCCAGGAGTTCCTCTTTAACTTAAAGTGATTGTTCTTCAGGAGCCTGAGTATCAGGTCTCCGGTTTCCTTCCAGTGGAGGTGCAGGAGATGGCCCGAGTAATCAAAGGTGAAGCCGTTCTTTTCCACCGAAGCGGCCAAGCCTCCGATTCCGGCCTCTTTTTCAACCAGCAGATAGTTCTTTTTCCCCTGCAGAACCCTGGCCGCGGAAAGTCCCGCCAGGCCGCCGCCGATAATCAGAACATCGGTTTTTATCGTCATGTGTCCGCTCTATTATTCCGGAGAAGATTACGGGCTTCCGGATTCACGCCGCCGAGCGGGCCTTTATAAGGCGTTTTTGACCGCGTCCGTCACTATCTTGATTTGCCCGTCAGTCAGTTCCGGGTACATGGGTAGAGAAAACACCGTGTCCTGGACTTGTTCGCAGACGGGGAGG
>JBAXKK010000104.1:0-6599 GCA_037137395.1 Elusimicrobiota bacterium | reverse complement strand
TTCGGAGAGGAAGGGATTCGAACCCTTGATACGGGTTTACCCCGTATGCCGGTTTAGCAAACCGGTGCCTTCAACCGCTCGGCCACCTCTCCACTTGTCACCCTCCCGCTTATGTCCCGGGAGGTATAAACCAACTTCATCTGCTAACTAGTATATAAAACTTTTATCGCCTATAAAATCTAAAATCCGCTTTTTAGCTTAAACCGCGACAACGCCCAGCCGCTTTAATTCCCAAAAACATTTTGTCATCGCTGAAACGTCGGCGGCCGCGTTATGCGCTTCATCAAAGCCCTTTTTAAATAATTTATGGTGAAGCTCTTCAAGCTTTGGCCACTTATAACCGTATGGGCCGGGCAGGGCGCAGTAATTTGTGGAGCTTTGCATGGTGCAGATCCTTCTTTTGGCCTGAAGGCGGTCCTGCAGCTTATTTCTTAAAAATTCGGCGCCGACGATCTTTTCGTCAAAGCTCATGTTGTGCGCGACCAGATATGTCGCCTGGTCTACCGCCGCCTGAAATTCCGATAATACTATCATTAAATCTTTCCCCTCTCTTTCCGCCCTATCTGTTGAAATGCCGTGTATCCGCGCGGCCTCGTCCGGAATCGTAAAGCCGACAGGCTTAATTATGAAATCTCCGCCGGCCATTTTATTCCCTTCGCTGTCATAGAGTAAATAGGCCAGCTGGATCATTCTGGGCCAGTTGTCCAGATCGCTTATAGGCGCCTTCCAGTTTTTCGGAAGCCCGGTAGTTTCAGTGTCAAAAAAAAGGTACATATCTTCTCCCAGTGCGTTTTTTCTTCATATCGCTCCCCATAGTTTCAGGACGGCTTGTTCCTCGGCGGCGGATGTTACTTTCTTAAACCGCGCTCCTGAAGCGCCGTGCACGCGCTCTCTGCATTGCTGCCAAGTCGCGTGCCGCTCAACGCGGCTTTCTACGAGGCTGATATATATTACGCCCCCGGCCTTCGACCTTGGCGAAGATGAGGTTGATTTCGGCGCGGTAACGCGCAAATGCACGGTTTCAGGCTCAAGTAAGGAGTAGCCGCATCCGACGGCCGGACCATCGTATAACTTAGACATTATTCCTTTAGAAAAGGCGACCGCTATTTCGTCGCAGCGTTCGTTTATCTCATGTCCGGCGTGGCCCTTTACGTGACCCCAGGCGAGCCGGCCTTTCCGGGCCTGCGCGAGGAGGTCCAGGTGCTCCCATAGTTCGCGGTTGACCACGGGTTTACCTGCCGCCGTCTGCCAGCCTTTGCGCTTCCAGTTGTTTATCCAACCCGTAATTCCGTTTATGAGAAGCCCGGAATCGGTATAGATCTTAACCCGCTCGGTCCGGTCGCTCACGGCGCTGAGCGCCGCGATTGCCCCCAGCATCTCCATGCGATTATTCGTCGTAGGCCGTTGTGCGCCGCCAAGCTCACGGACGTGGTTTTCGGGAAAGATGATGACAGCTCCCCAGCCGCCCGGTCCGGGATTGCCCGAGCAGGCTCCGTCGCAATATATGAATATCGTCTTTTCCATTGCCGGAACGCCGGTCTTATCTTATTTTTCTGGCAAACTTGTCTTTCACATTGGCGTTAATAAAAGTGCTCAATCCCTTTCCCGTAAGGGCGAGAGATTTCATCTTGCTTATATTGCCGCTGCCCGCGCTCTGATTGCTGTAGATGTAAGTTGAACAAGATGTGAAGCCGATCGTTATGGAGTCTTTTGCAACTTCGTACGCCGCGACCTCGGACTTGCCGCTAAGGTTTTTGTATTTTTTCATTTTTTGTCTCCTCATTCGCTGATATGTTTTTTAATATGCCCCGCGGCGCACGCTGTAATAATGTATTGCCTTAAATTCACTCTAAAAAAGTTTTTCTTATGCCTTCTTCAAGGCCGGTCCAGCTTTTCCAGCCGGTGTCGCGCTCCCATTTAGTCGGGGAGGCGATCCAGTTACCCGCGGCCCCCTCTCTTGCTTTATCACGGTTGAAGACCGGTTCCGCGCCGCCCAGCCAGGAAACCCCTTCATAGACCAACCCGAGAGCGTATAGAAAGCTTTTCGGCAGGTTCAGCATGCGCGGCAATTTTACCTTCATGGCTTCCGCCAGAAGCCCGATAAAAACGCGCCAGGGATATGTCCTGTTTTCGCAGACATAATAGGTCTGCCCGTCGGTCGCGGGCTCTTCCATGGAGGTGATGATGGCGGCTGTGAGGTCGTCCACGTATATGAAGCTGAAAGCCCCTTCGTTTGAGCCGGAGTTTACCATGAAGCCTTTCCTTACCCATTCGGCAATCTTTGAGACCGCGAACTCGTTCTTTCCGTAAACTATAGGCGGGCGCAGGACGGTGTAGCGGATGGTGGCCGGCAGTTCCCTGACCTTTTTCTCTCCCCCCAGTTTTGTGGAGCCGTATTTTGAGACCGGGGCGTCAGCCATAGCTTCCGTGCGCGGCGCTGCGGCTGATGGAGAAGGGCCGCCGGCGGCAAGGCTGGAAATGTAAATAAACTTCACCGGGTGCTTAGACAAGCTGCCCGCCGCCTTAACGAGATTGGAGGTGCCGGTGATATTCGCTCTCTCAAAACCTTCTTCCGTTCGGGAGAAGAGCCGCGCCGCCATATGGACGATAAAATCCGCGCCCTCAGCGGCGTTCCTGAGGGATTCCTTATCGTCAAATGAGACGACAGCGTACTGCGCGTTCTCCAGCCGCCTGGCCGGCATTCTGCGGGTAAAGATCCTTACGCTATAGCCCCGGACAATCAGGGCTTTGGCGAGGGCGCTTCCGATAAATCCTGTTCCGCCGGTTATTACCACCGTTTTTTTAATATCGTCCTGCATTAGCTTAATCCTTTTGTACGCGCTTCAGGTTTTTTTGTATCCCACGGTCCAGATCTTTTAGCTTGGTCTTGCCGGCCCGCTCGAATTTCACTCCGATTTTAACAAGTCCAGCGCTCATGGAAGCCCGGTCCGGGAGGCGGCCATTTTGTATCTTTTCCAGAACTGAGATCCTGTCCGACTGAGGCATTGTGAAGGCGATGGCGGCAAACATCAGCGCGAATAAAGCCAGGTTGAAAAGAATCCCCGCCGCTCCGCTTATGATCTTAAAAAAGCGGAAATTGGCGCTTATGAACATAAGGAACACGGACCACGCCAGCATGGAAATTATCAGGTACAGCCTGCCTTTGGGGCCAGTTTCCGGATAGCAGATAAAAACCATCAGGTGCAGCAGGGCCGCCAGCAGGATTTTGAAGATCAGAGACACATATACCTCATCCTACCCCATTGTTTTAAATTCCACGTGAACAGTCAGCGTGTCTTCGTAAAAATCATCCGGCAGTGTAGGGAACGGCCCGGCATTCTCCACCGAGGCCTCAGCGGCATAATCGAACAGGCGGTTGCCGGAAGAGCGTTCCACGCGTATATCTTTTACGGCGCCGCCGCGCTGTATGTCAAACTTCACCGTGCACTTGAGCAGGCCGCTGGAAGGCATCTTTTCCGTCCAGGAGTTCCAAAGCGCCTCACGCACCTGCGTGATATACCACGGGTATGGGAAATTTGAAAAATCCGCCTGCACCGGAGAGCCGCTGTCTCCCGCGCCTTTATCCGCGGACTGGGGCTCGAAGAGTTTGGACGTCCCTCCCAGCACGGTGGGCTTTGGCAGAGGCGCGTCTGCGCTTTTTGAAAAAACCGAGTCATCCTTGGGTTCTTCAGCTTTGGCCTTAGGCGCTTTCGGCGCCTCCGGCTTTACAGCTTCGGCCCCCGGCGAGGCATTGGCTTTTTCCATCGTTACCACCCGCGACGGGCCTATGAAGTCGATGAAATAGGAGGTTTGCTTTTTTACAGTCAACGAATTGCGGGCGAAAATGAAAAAAACCGCCAGAAACAGAAAGTGCGCGGAGGACGAGTAAAGTAGATAATTCCGCATAAAAATATTTGTAAAGTCTGAATTCCGGAACGCTTATTTAAAAGCAGGGTGTTTTTAAACTCTCCGGCTTTGCCGCGCTGTTATTTATCCAAGGGGGAAACGCCGATGCCCACTTTGCTGGCGCCAAGCTTTTTGGCCGCATCCAAGGCCGCTACCACTCTGTCTATGCTGACGGACTTGTCGGCCTGGACCAGCACAGTTTTCTTGTAGGACTTAGAGAGCCGTAAAGCCAGTTCCCGTTCCAACCTGCCGGCCTTAACGATCTTGCCTTCCACGGTTATGGTCCCGTCAGCCGCGAGTTGTATTGTGATAACGTTTTCGTCCCCTCCCTTGGCCGCTTCTGAGGCCTTCGGAAGATTGACCTGGATCTGGGACTGCACCAGGAACGGCGTAATCACCATGAAAATAATAAGCAGGATAAGCGATACATCAATAAGCGGAATCATGTTGATGTCCGCAATGATGCCTTTTTTTATCGTATGTATTCGCATAGCTCTTGTCTTAAATAACGCCGGGTAATTCTCTGGAGGAAGTTTTATCTATCAGCTGTTCGCTGATCCAGTTCATCTCGCTGGCGAAGTCGTTAGCCTTGTGGACAAAATAATTATACGCGACGATGGCCGGAATGGCCACAAAGAGGCCCGCCGCGGTGTTGACCAGGGCTTCAGCTATGCCCATGGCAACTACCGAGGGCCCGGCGCCGGCGTACATCGAAAGATCCCTGAACGCTCTGATGACTCCTACCACGGTGCCGAACAATCCTATAAAGGGACTGATACTGCCTATTGTGGCTATTGCCGTAAGGCTCTTGTTGAGGTGCGAACCATGCCACTCTATGGCTTTTTCGGCCAACTCGCGCTTTTCAAGCGGGCTGCCGTAATGTGTGAGCACTTTATGCAGGATGTCAGCGGCGGGGCTTTTGGACTTGGCGCAGAGTTCAGCGATATGGCGGTTTTCCCCGCTTTTAATCAGCAGATGAACTTTGTGCAGCAGGTCTTCCATGCCTTTAAAGGTTTTTTTGTAGGTTGACCAGCGCTCCCAGATCAGGGCTATAGAGTAGACAGAAAGGGCCGCGAGGAAAAAAAGGATGGGGCCGCCTGCCACGATGAGTTGTTTAAAGGTGATATCCATTGTAGTTCTCCGTGCGAAATCAAGTAAATCAGCCGACAGGCATATTATAGCAATTGGCGAAGTGGAGAATATCTAAATAGTGGGAGGATTTGGAAGCTTAGAGGCAAGGCAGGCTGGCAACTTGGATGTAAAGCAGTTTAAGCAGCTTAGACGCAAAGCAGGCTGGCAGTTTAGATGCAAAGCTGTTTAGCAACTTAGACGCAAGGCAAGCTGGCAACTTGGAGGCAAGTCGATACAGCAATTTAGCTAAATTGCTGTACATCTAAATTGCTTTGCCTCTAGACTGCTTTACCTCTAGACTGCTTTGCCTCTTGGCTTTAGGTTTTCTTAAAGGCGTATTTCAGGCGCGATTCCAAGTTGTCGAAGTAGCCGGATAGAATGCCGAGCTTTGCCTGTATAACTCCGTAGGTTTCTTCCTGTTCGCGGGTTTTGGTTACCGATAACGATTCAAATTCCTTTATCTTGCTCAAAGCCTCGGAAAGTCCTAAGTTAATACGATCAAGCTCCTGCTGCTTCCACTTGACTTCTCCTTTAAGCTTGCCGATCTCTTCGCAAAAACTGGTGTTCTGCGCTTCATAATCCCGCCGTTCATCCAGCAATATGTGCTGAAATTCTTCGTTTTTTCCGAGAAGCGACTGAATGCTGTCGGACATGGTCTTAATAGCCATTTCTTTTTCTTCCAGATCTGATTTCAGCGCTTTCAGTTCGTCCCCGATTTTATCGCGCTCTTTGGCGGTTTTTTCAATCAGGCCGCGCTTTGAATCTTCATAGGTGTCCACCATGTTCTGAATCTGACCTCTGAGCCGCAGGATCTCCTCGCTTTTCTCCGCGACTCCCTGGGTGGCTTCAAACAGTTTCTCGTCAGACCGCTTTTTAACGGTTTTATAAAGGTGTTCCCAGGAAGGATGTTCCCTTTGCGCCGCCTGAGCCGCGGAAGCCCGCTTAAGCTTTTCCGCAAGGGCTTGAGCCTCAGCGGTCTTTTTCTTAAGTTCTTCCTCAAAATGCTTTTTTTCGCGCGAATATCCGCGCCTCATTTCCTTAACTTCGTTTTCCAGCTGTGAGTTTTTTAAAATCGCCTTTTCAAGCAGGGACCTGATAGCCTTGTCCTCCGCGGCTTCACGGGGCGGCGTCGGCTTGGGTCTGGTCGGAGATTGTGTCGGGGATTGAAGCAGGGCTTGGAAAGCGTCGTCCAGATACGCATCTCTCCACTGGCCCAGCGTCGCTTCCGTGCACACGAGAGTGTTCCGGCTGAACTCGGGCAGCTGGGCGATGTCGTTGGGATAAAAGGGGCCTTTGATGCTTCGTTTGATAAAAGCGAAATAGCGTGAAATTGGTTCGTTCATACACAATAATGATAGCAGTAGGGTGTTACAAAGAGATTGCGGAGTTGGGAATAGTTAACCCGAATCCTGCAGTTCAGAATGATTCCCATAGGAAAATCAGGGGAATAAAATTATTCTGCAGGATTCCCCGCGAAGCGGGCGGAGGCCCAAGCGCTATGCGCGATAGGCCCGACGGGGTGTATTCCTCCCGAAGGGCGCCCGTTATACGGGCGGAAAACT
>JBAXKK010000103.1:0-6607 GCA_037137395.1 Elusimicrobiota bacterium | reverse complement strand
AAATACACCTTAAGTCAGCCTAAAAATCGGTCCAGTTTTTCCCGACCATTTCAGTGTACCTACCGACGTTCCCAATAGAATCAACAGTTTGTGTCGGCCAGTTAGTATTAGTGTTTTCTTCTTTAGTGTATTTTAAATCTCCATTTGTATCATCATAGTAAGAAATATGCGATTTCCCATTTGCATCAATAGCTAGGGAGGAATCAGTACCGACATCATTAAGTGGCTGAGGAGTTTGCGATACCCAAGAAGATCCATTCCATTTGGCGCATTTTAAATCACGATTTGTAGTTGGCCAGGCATAATAAGAAATACGTGGATAGCCACTGCTATCAAGTGCCAAAGAGACCCGCCCGGCCATAATGTCCGCAGCGGCAGTTGCTATTGACCAGGCAGAGCCTGTCCATTTTGCATATT
Organism: Elusimicrobiota bacterium; assembly: GCA_037137395.1. Taxonomy (GTDB): domain Bacteria; phylum Elusimicrobiota; class Elusimicrobia; order Elusimicrobiales; family UBA9959; genus YA12-FULL-51-18. The sequence continues at coordinate 6,190 of JBAXKK010000103.1, read as the reverse complement.
TCAAATCACCATAAGCAATTCTCGGATACCCGCTGGTGTCGATGGCAAGGGATGTACTGACATTTCCAATGGAATCAACAGTAGCTATCCTCCAACCCGCAAAAACAGGAGTGGTTAAAAAGAATAACAAAATGAACAGTTTTATTTTCATGACAAATCTATTTTACACGGTACTCTAATCTCCCCGCTCAATTAACCCCCACAAATCCTCTCTTTCGCCCGTCGAGAGGTGAATTTGGTTATGAAGGCTACAAATATATCTAACACGATCTTCTGATAAATTTGTCCAACTAGCTATAGCTCTTGTTGATCGGTGTTTATTTCCAGCTTCATTGCTGGTATTGGCTTTAATCCAAATATAAACATTGCGTTTATCAAACCACTCCAGCACTTTGGTGTGAAGGTAGCTAAAAAACAACTATAAGCCCAGCTGCGGCTCCGCCTGCTGCGCCAACAATGATTCCATTCTGGATTTCACTCATATACGTGTGTGTTTTTCAACCTTGATTGTGACTTGTGATATAAATTTTCTTTTGTAAACTATATAAAAGTGGCAATCCAGGACTTTGGCTTGTTTACTTATTTCCCCTTAACCTCGTAGACTATTACCTGTGCGGTCCAATCTGACCGGTTGAACATCGCCAGCTTTGTCACCAAATCTTTAACTCCACCGAGGGAATAGCTTATAAACCCGCCATTTTTTTCTTCTTTCAAAGTATCCAACAACACCAGTGGCTGGCTTTTAGTGGCAATAACATGAAGAATCTCTCCCGTACCGGAACGACCTGCAGGCAGCAGGGCTTTAAGTTGAAAAGGGAGATCGTCCGGGATGTTTAGCTCTTTGCCAGCGGAAAGAAAATTATTGCGGGCGTGCCGGTTGGGGAAGATAAGTGACACATTACCGTCTTCGTCGCAGCTGAGAACGGTTATATATGCGTCTTTGGTAAGACGCACCTTCAGGTTTACATTATCCCCCTCAAAATAGGCTGGCTTACCAAGGTCTGCCTTTAGCTCGAAATTGGGGTCAGGATCACCTTTAAAATAAACTTTGCCGCGTATTTTAGCGATGCAACGGTGTGTATCTCCGGAAAAGGAACAGACAGCAGGGCCGGTTTTTTCATAGGACACCAGCGCGTTAGACCAGACACTGAGATACTTACCAATAAACTGGTAGCTGGTATTACCGTATTGGGCCATTACATCCTGGAAGCCAGAATACACATTCACGCCAGCTTCTTTTACCGCTTGTGAAAGAGCGTCGTCTTCGGCCCGCTTTTCGGCGTCTATGGGGCGCTCGTATTTGGTGGAGACGCCCTCGCCTTCGGCCTCAAACTCAAATACATCCGCAGTTTTATTTATAATTTTTACGGATGCATCGGGAGGCAACAGTGCAGTTTCCAGCTGGACGGAATTTTTTTCAGCCACCAGTTCTCTGTCTGAAGACTCCGCGCGTGAACGTATGCCGTTCACTTCTTCCACCGAAATATTGTGTTGCGCGACAGGCTTGTGGCCAGCACAAGCGGCAAAGAGCAAAGGCAAAATAGCCAACAGCCACAATTTCGGTTTAAGCATGTTTCCAACTGGAATGTGTCCCGTGCTGAAGCTTTCGATGCTTCATAAAGGGGGCAAAAACAATCCCCTATAACATATAATACAAAACTGGCAAAGCGTTTTATATGTAAATTTTATATGTAAAACGCCAAACTCCGTCGATATTTATATCAGGGCCGCGTATACTCCCCCTAACCCAAACCCCCAAGCAGTCCCCCAACGGTTAACGCGGTCCTGCCTTTTACCGCCGCGCGCGGCTGATGCCGCTTTCCCGGCTGAAATAACCTTTTACACACACCCCTACAAGCCTTTAAACCGCGTTTCCAGCCATTTTTACGAAAATTGTCGTTTAAATTCGCACGAGAACGACGGGCCAGTGTCATACCCCCCCGCTTTACGACGAGCGGCTTGGCCGTGCTTCCCACTACCCCGGCGTCCGGACCACCGTTCCTGCCCTCCCCTATCCGTCGGTGGCGGCCAGATTCGCGACTACAACTTGTCGCAAAGTTGCCCTACCCCCGGATAGGAACACGAAGTCAGGGGAACATATGTTCCCCTGACTTCGTGTTCTATACAAAATAATCCCCGTCTGTTAGACTACGTGTTGTCCAGCTGTGATGAAAATTTATATATATCAGGAGATTAACGGCATGAGCGAAAAAGCGGTCAACTCCAGCCCTTTTCCGCAAGTGAACACAAGGTGATGTGAACATATGTTCACATCACCTTGTGTCCTATACAAAATAATCTCCGTCTGTTAGACTACTGGTGTCGGAATGGGAATTTTCCTATATCAAGGAAGCTCAACACTCGCCATATCCAGACTATAAGCAGCCTTCCATACGATCATTTTATTTATGCCGCGTAAGCGCAACCGCAACGGAACACGAAGTTATAGGAACATATGTTCCTATGACTTCGTGTTACTTACAAAACAATCCCCTTCTGTTAGACTACGTGTATCTGACTGTAATGAAGATTTTTATATATCAGAAGATAACGGCATGAGCGAAAAAACTGAAAATTACTTTCGTATCCGAATACGCCATAATGACCCCTGCCGGCTGAAAAAAACCGGCTGTCAGATAATCCGCGGTCAACCCCGGCCCTTTTCGGCAATCGTATATAAAGTTCATCATACATATGTACGCATAACTTCGTGTTACTTACAAAATAATCCCCGTCTGTTAAACTACATGTGGCTGACGATGATGGGAATTTTCCATAACAGGAGATACCGGCATGAACGAAAAGGTTGGCGGCTCCAACCCTTTTCAGGACCGAACAGGAAGTCTACCGAACACGTGTTCGGTAGAGTTTGTGTTCTGTGCAAAACAATCCCCATCTGTTAGACTACGCCTATCCGAGTATGGCTGGGGGTTACGCATACCAGCTCCGTCTGCGGCGCATAGGAAATCATGAACGATTTGAAAAACTTTCTGGACAAATATCTTTCGCTCGGCATGGCTGTCATTCCTATACGCAAGCGCACAAAGATCCCGCTTGTGAAATGGAAAAGCTGTATAGAAGAAGCGCCGAGCGAAGCCCAGGTCCATGAATGGTTTAAAAAATACCCGACCGCGAATATCGCGGCGCTCATGGGCAGGGTATCCGGAAACATCCTGTCCGTAGATGTGGATTTTCGCAACAGCGGCGAGAATTCCATGAGGAATTTAGAGCTGCCGGAGACCTTCACCTCGCGGACCGGAGGCGGCGGGTATCATTTCCTGTACCGTTCCACATCCACCTGTCAGAGTAAAATTGGTATCTTCCCCGGCATAGATATAATAGCGGAAGGCGGCTATTGCGTAATGCCGCCGAGCCTGCATAATTCCGGCGCCAGGTATGAAATTTACAAGGATCTGCCGATCGGACCGGCTCCGGAATGGCTCACCGCCCTCCTACTGTCACAAACCGGACACGCCAGTCCCCCCGCCACCCCCGCGCCATTGATCCCGGTCGGACGAAGGCACAATTCCATAATGAAGATCCTCCCGGTATACGCCGAGGAAAGTTTCTACCTGACACATCTTTGGAAAAGAGCTTATGGGCTGGTGGCTAACTGCTGCGAACTGCCTGATGACGCCCCGTTCACGATAGGCGAACTTTTAAACCTCTGCCTCTGGGCCTGGAACAAGACTCATCCTCACGACCGGCTTCACCCTCAAACCGCCTGGAAACTTCTGGCCGGAGCCGCAAAAAAGCGGCGTGATATTTGTTTTGCTCCCGTGAATGCACCCATACCTCCTTTACTTCTCAACATCCCAAAGGGGAAACTACCCAACAACCCAACTACTCAATCGGATTCTGTATCTGATACTGGTACTTATACTCATATAGCAAGCATTCAAGGAGGAAAATCCCGCAGGAGTGCGTTGTGAAACTTAACAGTTTTTTTGAGATATGAAACAAACAGCGGTCAGACTTGAAGCGATTCAACTTGCAGATCCAGTGGATAAAATCCTCTGGGAGCAGCATATTGATTTCATCTGCCGCCTTATTATAGAGGAGTACAAAGAATCTCAAAAATCAACCTTGCCGACTGAGGCGCTTGACAAGGCAGCCACAAAAAAACAAGACTATACTCAACCATGAACAACAGCAAGAAACCAAAAATAAAAGTTCCCCCCATGCGTGATCGTGTTTCCACAAATAAAATGGCGGAAATGTTGGGAATCACAAAAGTAACGCTTTACAGGTGGGAGGCCGCCAAGAAAATCCCAAAGGCGCGCCGGGATCCGATGAACAAATATCGCTATTATATAGAAGACGATCTCAGGGAGCTTGAGAAAATCACCGGTAGGAGGCTACGGCAATGATAAAAACCTGGGCTTTCTATCGACGTTCCACCGACCTGCAGGAATTTTCAATTGAGGACCAGAGAAAAGCCTGCCAGCAATTTGCCGCAGAGAAAGGCTGGGCCATCGTTAAAGAATTTACCCCGCAGAAAGGTTTTGCCTCTGGCTTAACCATCGATAGGGATCCCCAGTTTCTGGAAATGATACATGCCGCCGAAGGAACAAATCATGGGGCAAGTTATCTCGTAGTCTACGATGTAAGCCGTTTCGGGCGTCTAAACCCGGAAGAGAAGATTTACTGGGAGCAGAGGTTTAAGAAAGAGGGAAAGCTTCAGGTCATTTACGTAAAAGACGACTTCAAAAATGATAATTCCATGGCAGACGGGATTTTAAAATTCTTAAAACACGGCGAAGCGCGCGAGTACTCGGTAAAGCTTTCCGCTTCAACACTTCGGGGCTGCAAGACCCACGCCGGCCTTGGCCACAGTTGCGGTGGCAGCGCCCCTTACGGTTATGACCGACTACTCATAGACCAGACCGGCCAATCAGTAGTTATTGGAACGCGGTCGGCACAAGGCTGATAAACTACAGAGGGTAGTCTGGGCAAAAGGAAAACCGGAAGCGGTAAACGCCGTTATTTATGTTTTTAAGGAATTTTTAAGAGGAATAGGGTTGAATAAAATCTCGGATGAGTTGAACAAGAAGCACATCCCCTCACCTAGTAAGGGCGTGTGGGCAAAATCTGCCGTGAGATCCTTACTAACCAATCCGGCATACACCGGGGTAAGATTTTATAATAAGCGGAACTGGCAGAAACGCAATGAGAAGGGTGGTTATACTAAAAACCCCAGGTCCGAGTGGATAATCAAGGAAGACGCACACCCGGCTCTTATCTCCAAAGAAATTTTTGGGAAAGCTCAGAGCATGTTCAAAACCAGAAAACCCGGCGCTGGACGGCAATATTCAAACACCTACCTGTTTTCCGGGCTTATAACCTGCAAACACTGCGGCCAGCGCTTCCAGGGGCACGCCAAACACCATGGCGACTACAAGAAGTTCTACTACACCTGCGGGGGCTATGTGGCCAAGGGCACGCATGTTTGTTCATGCTTCTCGGTGCCGGCGGAGCAGGCGGAAAACTTTGCCATGGACGAGATTAACACGCGCCTTAATTCCCCCTCCGTGATGAACGAGATAAAAACCCAGCTGAGGGTATTACTCCAAAGGCAGGAAATCCCGGGTTGCGGGAAAACGGCCTCGCTGGGAAACAACCTTAAAACCATAACCAGACAGATGTCATATCTGGTTGATGCCATCAAGCAGGGTAAAAGTTATCCTGCCCTATTAGAGGAGCTGGATAAGCTTGAGGAACAAAAGAAAAGCCTTCAAGCAGAACAGGCGGCAGAGAAGGCCAAACCCGCCCTTGCAATTAATCCTGAGGCCGTTATGGGCCGTTTTAAAGATGGTATAGCGGACTACAAGAGGATTATGGCCCACGGCAGCAACGAGGAGAAAAAACTGGCCATACGGGCGCATATAGCTCGGATAGAGGCCGACCCGAAGGAACGGAAACTGATTTTTCACTTCTACCGCATACCGCTGAACCCAAATGAAAACGCCGCCTGGCGTTTGCCGGACGGCGCTTCAAGTAGAGACTCTTCTGTAAAGGTGGTTGCGGGGGTAGGATTTGAACCTACGACCTCAAGGTTATGGGCCTTGCGAGCTACCAGGCTGCTCTACCCCGCAGGATTAGTATAGCATAAGGATACGGCAATCTCCAAATGCTAGAATTATCCAATGCAAGATGAGCATGGGGAAAAGGCCGTTTCCAACGCAAGATG
>JBAXKK010000102.1:0-6777 GCA_037137395.1 Elusimicrobiota bacterium | reverse complement strand
CTGTATCCTCGGAGGACTTTCACCTCCAAGCTTGGTTTCATGCTGGGCACACAATAAAAACGAGAAACAAAAATGTTTCTCGCGGGAGAATGTGGAAGTGAACGGTGGTTTTGTGATTCCGGGGACAGGTGATTCCGGGGACAGTATATTTAATTGGCTTATTGCGGAGATATATATACTGTCCCCGAAATTAGTGCTGCTCCAGCAGCTCGGACTTTGTCTCTCACTCGGAAACCCAATTTTCGCTTTTTATGCTGCCCTGCAGGGTGATTACGATATGCTTTACAGGGACTTTTCTTTTAGCGGCAGCCAGCGCTGTGCGTGCCAGGCTCAATAGCCCCCCACAGCATGGCACCTCCATGGTCAGTACGGTAAGGGTGTTAATTTCTGCATCGTCTATCAGGGCCGTCAGCTTTGCCACATAGCTCTCCTGCCCTTCGTCCAATTTCGGGCAGGCTATCGCCAGCGCTTTGTTCCTGAGAAACTCGTCATGAAAATTACCGTAAGCGTAAGCCACGCAGTCTGCTGCCAGTACCACATCTGCTTTTTTATAATATGACGCCATTGGCGATATGAGGTGTAGCTGCACCGGCCACTGCCTGAGCTGGGAGGTAGGCGGCCCCATTTTGCGATCCTCTTCTGTTTTGCCGCGGAAATCCATCTCGCGCGCTCCCAGGCAGCCGCAGGGAGAATGTGCGCCCGCTTCAGGTTTGTGTTTGTCCGCTATATTTTCCTCCAATGGGTTAATGATCCCTTTTTCCTTCAGAAAATCCATAGCCTGCTTTAAAAAGTCGTTCTGACCATGATCCTTCAGGTGCTTGAGGTGCGCCTTTACCGTATTTGTTCCTTTTTTGATCATGTTTGCCATGACCGCTCTTTCATCGTAGTCGGCGGCCTCTCTCTCTACCACCGTAATAGCTCCTCGCGGACACTCCCCCAGACAGGCCCCCAATCCATCGCATAAAAGATCACTTATCAGGCGGACCTTGCCGTCAAGAACCTGCAATGCCCCTTCTGGACAGTTAGGTATGCAAAGCCCGCAGCCGTCGCATTTGTCCTCGTCTATGTCTATTATTTTCCTCTTAGCGCTCATATGCACCTCACAAAACATCTCGCAACGATATTCCTCTGGGATTCAGGGGCAGTATATTTAATTGGGTTCATTTAGAGATATATATACTGTCCCCGAAACTCCCGAAACTCCCGAAACTCCAGACCGAAACTCCAGAAAAGCGGTGTTCCGGAGCAAGCAAGAATTGCCGCTGTTTGGCGGGCAAAAGCGGTGTGGGCTTTATAGTGTGGTGGCCGGTATCGGAGCCGTGTTTATGGGAGTGCGTGGTCCCGTCGCTATGCGCGTGGATGTGGCCGGGATTCAGGGAATGTTTTTCCAGATGCCCGAAACTGGACGCAACAGAAAAAGCGCTTAAAAGCAGCAGCGACGCTAGAAAAGTGGAAATGCTTTTTGCTGGGCACATATATTGATTATATCATTTCGTAAAACTAGTGACTGTGTCGGTGGTGCAGGTCCGGCCAGTGCTGATGCGCGTGCGCCGTTATGGGATGCTGGTGAAAGTGCGCATGCGTCTTTTCCTGCTCTCCGCCGTGATGGTTGTGGTGCGCGTCTGCATGGCCGTGCTGGTGGGTATGCTCCGTTTCCGGATGCTCGTGCTGGTGGCTGTGTTTTTCAGAAAGCATGAGCAGGACGGAAGCGAAAAGAAGCATTCCGGAAATCATCTGCACCGTGGAGAGACCCTCTCCGAGGGCCAGTATCGCCAATGCCACGCCGAAAAGCGGCGCGATAGAAAATATAAGCTGGCTGCGCACCGCGCCAAGCTTCTGTGCGGATGAGATATAGAAAGTAATGCTCAGTCCATAACACAGGAACCCGACAAGCAGGGCTTTCCCCACAGCGGCGAGCGGCGGATGCCCGGTGGAAAGGGCGAGCCCTATAAGAAGATTCGTGGTTCCTGCGGCAAGACCTTTTATTATGGTGCTTTGGTTCGGGGACAGATCATCTATCAGGGCGGTGAAATGGTTGTCGAAACCCCAGCTGAAACAGGCCAGGGCAACAAGGAACCCGGCTGTGACTCCTGCTATTCCCCCGCTGTACGACAGTAATATCCCGGCTGTCAGGCTTAAGGCCACGCTAAACCAGCCAGCCTTATCCAGATGGTCCTTGAAAAGGAAGTGCCCAAGCAGAGCGGTGGCTACCAGTTCCATGTTCAGCCAGATGGAAACCGACGCTGCCGGAGCTATTTTTATCGCACCCATAAGAAATACAGGGCCGAGCAGGCCACCGAATACAACCATGCCAACAATGTATTTGTAGTTGAGCTTTTTTCCTGGCGTCACTTCCCTCTTCTTTTCGAAGAGAGTCAGAACAGAAAGGCCGACCCCGGCTCCAAGGTAGAGCAGTCCGGCCAGCAGGAAAGGGTTGAGGTCGCTTATCAGGACCTTGCTGAGGGGCGTGGAGATCCCGAAGAAAAAAGCCGCCAGCAGGGCGCCGGTCACCGCGAGGGTATCTGTCTTTTTCATGGTTTAAGGAACTGCAGGGCGAGGATAAGGGGTTTTCCTTGAACCTGCTCATAAGAATCGACGGTCAGAACCGGGCGCAGGCGCTCATCCACGCGGATCGTTTCAGCCGCTCCAAGGCGCAGGCCGGCCGCCAGCGCCGTCTTTTCGATGGCGTCAAAACTATAGCGGCGTTTTTCAGCGCTTATATCTATCTCCTCGCCGGAGGGGCAATCCTCGGCCCGGTACTTGAACAGGGCAAAAGGCGCGTCCGGGTGCGTGACCGACACCACAAGCCTGCCACCCGGCTTGAGCAACCTCGCGAAGTCCGTAAAAAGTTCGTCTATAGCCGCTATATGCCATAGCGCGTGGGCCAGTACTATTTTTGTAAAGGCCCGCTCGGCGAAAGGCAGCGGGGGCGACATCAGGTCATGATTTACAAAGCGCGCACCGGGGCATTTCGCGGCGGCCGCGGAGAGCATCTTGGCGGAGAAATCCAGCCCGATGCAGTCCGCTCCGGTTTTAAGCGTTTCAATTACGTATTTTCCGGTTCCGCAGGCCGCGTCCAGAACACTGTCCCCTTTCCCGACTGACAGCATAGACAGAACGGTTTCTGTTTCAGTGAAGAGAACGGCATTTGGCTCCGCGTCGTAGGTCGCGGCCGCCAGATCATAAATTTTACGGGTTTTAGCTCCCATAACTGTCCACCTATTCAGCTTGTTTGCCAGCTGATGTTGTGATTTTGCGTCCCGCTGGCGACCGATACGGCAAAAGCATCCATAGAGAGGCCGAGGGCGATAAACAGAATCTCAAAAAGTTTCACATTCAGTGAATTATATAAAACACGGCGTCTTATTCGCTGTTGTACTAAATAATTGTCAGCAGCAGATTCAGAGTCGCAGCCGCAATGGAGGCTAAAACGAAGTTCACGGCGATAACTTTTAATGAATCTATCGTGCCCAATTCGCGCAAAGTGACAAGGCAGGCCGCCAGGCAAGGCAGGTAAAGGGCAAGGAAAACGCTGGCCACCGCCAGTTGCGCCGGTCCGAGGCCCAATGGCGCTAACAGGGTTATTGAAATATCTTTTCGCAGGAACCCCAGCGTAATTACGGGTGCTGTCGATCCCGGCAGGCCGAAAACAGTCTCCATAACTGGTGCCGCAAGGCGTGATAACAGATTGAGCAGCCCGGCCGCATCGGCCAAGCCCACCACGAGCACGCCCAGGAATATCATCGGTACCGCCTCGTAAAGGAATTCTCTTAGGCGAAGCCAAAGTTTCATAAATACCATTCGGGGCGCCGGTAGCTGATAGGGCGGTATTTCAAGAAAGAGTTCAGGCGCTTCGCCTTTCATCAGCTTAGCGAGAATCAGACCGCCCGCAATGCCGGATACGGCGATGGTGCCAAAAGCCGCCAGCGTGTAACCGATTGGGAAGCGCGCAAGAATGGAAAATATCATAGCTGTCTGCGGCATACATGGCGCGATTGAAAGTGTCAGCGCGGTCGCTATCACTCTTTCCCGGCGGTTTTCAAGCACCCGTGCCGCCAGCACCGCAGGCACTTTGCAGCCGAGGCCGAGCATAAGCGGTATGACCCCGTAGCCGTGCAGGCCCAGCCGGTGCATCAGGCCATCCATGAGCACAGCCAGACGTGGCAGGTAACCTATATCCTCCAGCAAACCCAACACCAGGTAGAAAGCGATGATATACGGCATAACGACAACGACCGGTATATATGGCCCGGTTGTCAGCAAGCCGAACGAAGACATCGGCTCCGGAGTCGAGCCGAGTAGGACATGCAGCGCGAATGGCGACACCGTAAGCGCATGTGCGGCTTTAACTGCGACCGGCAGATAGTAATTGTTAAAGAGCGGGTCAAGTATGAGATTTATCATCCCTTCCCCGGCGGTTCGTACCAGCCAGAAAGCTGCCGAGAGCGCGACAGCGGCAAAGGGAATTCCTGTTGAGGGGTTGGCAGTCAGTTCAGCCAGCTTTTCCAGAAAGCCCGGGTGCCGGTGGCTGATTTTCTGTACGGATTGAGCCAGTAAGCCTATAAACTTCCAGCGTTCGCCCGGGTCCGACGGGACCTGCGTTTTAGGAGGCAATCCCGACATAAAACAGGATGTCATCGCGCGTTCCAGTTCTTTAGCCCCTTCCCCGGTGGTAGCGACAAAAGGAATTACTTTTACGCCGAGCGCCTTGCCGAGCGCGGCATGGTCTATATCTATGCCGGACCTGCGGGCTATATCAGATTTGTTCAGCAGGATAATAAATTCCCGTCCGGCGGCCATTAATTCTGTGGTGAAAAACAGATTCCGCTCCAGGTTTGTGGCGTCCACGACGTTAATAATCAGTGATGACGGGTGCTCTGCTAAAAGGCTTGCCGCCACCTCCTCGGCCTTGTTGGCCGGCTTCAAACTGTAAGTGCCCGGCACGTCAATGACCATGTAGCGTTCACCGGACAGACGTGCACCCGCGCTCATAAACTCAACGGTGGTGCCAGGGTAATTGGCCGAGACCACGTCAAGACCGGTCAAACGTGAGAATACTACGCTTTTACCCACGTTGGGATTCCCCGCCAATAGCAGCACGGAGGACCGGACCTTGACCTGTATTGCCTTCGCAAGGCTGCGGCCTATGGCAAGCTCAGCCCCGGCAGCCGAAACCCTCACCGGGCCGGAGGCTGTCCGAGCTGAAATTTTGCTGACCCGCAGACCCGGTGCTATCCCCATAGCGTTGAGCTTGGCTTCAACTTCCGGACCACCACCGGAACCGTGAACTTCTCCCGCCTCACCGGCCTCCATTGACAAAAGATCTGTAGTGTCCAGGCAGTTAAATTCGTTCATTTCCCGCTCCGCTGCTTACCCATGAATTTACGCAGGCGGTTGAGTGTTGCGGGTGTGAAGGCGTGTTCTAATGCACAGGCCTCGGAGCAGGCGCTGCTTGAGGGAACCTTAAGTATCTCCGAAAGAAAGCGGTGAAGTAAGGCATGCGTTGCCGACACCCCGCGGGCTATTTTCAGACCTGCGGGAGTCAGGGTGAAATGCGCATAACGGTCATGCATTACATAACCTGCGCGCTCCAAACGCTCCAGACAGGAACTGGCGCTGGGCTTTGAGATGGAGAGTCTGACGCTCAATGCGGTCAGGCGCGCCGGGCCAGGCTTTGAGAGTTCGTAAAGTGCCTCCAGGCAATCTTCCTGGCAGCTGGTGAGTCGGAATTGGTTTGTTCTGTTAGACATAGCTTATTAAGTTAGACGATGCTAACATTAAATCAAAATAATACCTGCACGTCAATTGTTATAAGAGGTTCCCCTCTTGATTTATAATAGGAGAAGAAGGTAATCATCTCATGCGCGCGGAGGATACATGACGAGAAAGCAGCGACGAGGAGAAAAAGGAGCTACTGAAGCTCCTTATCCGCGACGTCTACTACGATGGCAAGAATTCGCGCGTTAAAATAGCACTGAGGCCGATTTCCGGGGCTTGGGGCGATGTGGCCCAATTGGAGGGATTGTTCGCTTACCGTCAAAAATGGGGTGGCTTTCAGGCCTCAGTCATAACCTACTTTGCGCAACATCCCGAGGAAACTTTATAAATACCGCTTTCCGGGCAGTGTCGCTTCGCTCCACCCCCGTCCGCCTTCGGCGTCCGTACAAGGCTATGCCAGTGCCGTAACAGGGCCTATGCCATCAAACGGCCAACGCAGAAATTATTCCCCGCGCGCACTGCAACCGAGCTGTTATTTATTTGTCACTATCGGCAGAGGCGGAAACGCGAACGATAATATGGGTTACATCTTCAACTGCCAAAGTTTAATTAGGGCATGGCTTATTAAAGGATAGCGTGCTATAATTATGGAAGTTAAAGCCCCCAAATACTCCCCCCGCGCCGGCTATGCAATGAAGCAAGCCGGGCCGGAGCCCTATTACTGTTTTATTCCCGCCCCGCTGCCTCCCAAGCCGCCGCTAAAATATGACGAGAAATTGCAGGCCCTGACCGAAAGGGCCGGTCTGGCGCTCGGCCGGCTGGACGCTGTTACTGCGCAGTTGCCTAATCCTGAACTTTTGCTCTATGCGTATATACGCAAAGAGGCCGTGCTCTCATCGCAGATAGAAGGCACGCAATCCTCCCTCTCGGATCTGTTGCTGTATGAAAATAACGAAGCTCCTGGAGTCCCGGAAGATGACGTGCGCGAAGTGTCCAACTATGTGTCAGCCTTGGAATACGGGCTTAGGCGGCTTAAAACGCTGCCGGTAAGCCTCCGGC
>JBAXKK010000101.1:0-6791 GCA_037137395.1 Elusimicrobiota bacterium | reverse complement strand
ATGCGTGACTATTCCTCCCGAAGGGCGCCCGTTATACGGGCGGAAAACTTCAACTGAAGTTTTCAGGTTAAACACCATCATAAAAAAAGCCGGCTGAAATCAGCCGGCTTTTTATATTTTCCATCCCGTTTTCTCTACGCGGCGGCGCTGGACCCTATCTTCTCCACGAAGCCGGTCCTTAAATTTATCGAGACCTTATCGCCGGTGGCCAGCTGCTTAAGATTGCGCGCCTCTACAATGAGTGGTATATCAAATTCGGCGCAAAGCGCCGCGGCATGCGATCCCAGGGCGCCGCGCGACACTACCACGGCCGATATGCGCCGCGCGTAGGAAACAAAGCTCGGTTCGAAATCAGGAGCGGCGTAAATAAACCGCTTAAGCCTGGTCTTCAGGATGTCGCGGTCAAAAACCAGCGGACCGCTGACAAAGCCCTCCGCGGGGAAGAGCGGGAGCCCCGCCACCCCGCCGGCCGGAGCCATTGAACGGAACACGGATAACGCGGTTTTGCGCTCCTTGACTATTATCTTCAGCCGGGCTTTTACGGCTGATTTTAAGCGCTTTTCATACGCTCCTCTCCCCAACACCGGCGCTATGCGCCTGAGGTTTTCCGCTTCCTCAGACAGCCTGGACAGCATCAGCCGCGCGGACTCCGCGTCAAGCCTGAGGCGCAGGAACCGTCCCTCCGCCAGGCTGAAGCCCGGCTTCGGGCAGGAGAACGGCATAGAGAAAGAGACTCCGTCAACTTTAAAACGCTCATGCTTCACCGGCCCGGAATTTTTTACGGCCCGGCGGAAGATAAACAGGAGATTTTCTTTTGCAGCAGCTGAAAGAAGCCTGGCGCAGCGCAGATCGCCCGGGGGAGGAAAAACATCGCCCTGCGCTCCGGAATGCCCTCCGCGTATCCCTATCCATCCGTTGCGCTTGGACAGGCTTATACCGCCATCGCGCAGAACGACGCAGAAATGTTCAATCCTGTCCGCCAGAGGCCGCCGCAAACCGAGGTAGTTGAAGGCCAGCGGGTCGGAAGTCTCGCACAAGCTCCAGTCGCCTCCGGCAAGGCCCAGACCCTTCATCAGGCGGGAAATTTTCAGGTAGATTCTGGCCATATCCACAGGCCCACCACCGATGTGAGGAGCGGACAGGGGCCGCGCCTGCAGAACCGTTACCCCTTCCCTGCCGCAGATGAATTCCACTGCGATGTTTTTATGCCTGACAACATCCCGCTGAGCGCGCAGCGCCGTGTTAAGCGCCAGCAGCATAAGCTTTTTAATATGGGGTTTATCCGCCGAGCCGCTCCACTTGTTGGAGCTGAAATCGTAAAATCCGCGCCACATCACGTCGCGGCCTGAAGTGACTCCCTCCGGGCCGAGCCTGGAAAGCTCTATTATCGCGCGCCTTTCGCGGTACACCACACATACTCCGCCGAATTCCGCCTCCAGGTACGGGTGAACAAGCACGGCCATGCCCGGCCGCGACCCGCTTCCAGTCTGGCGCGCGCGGGAATAAGCCTTTGCCCGCTCCCCAAGCGAAGACGAGAGACAGGATAAAACGGCGTCCGGGAGAGCTCCGGCGTCCCGGGCCGAGAAGGACCCATATATGCCCGAGGCGGAAGAACCTGGCATGTCCTCCAATCTGGCCGAACTGCGGGCTATAAGTTTCAATCCGGGCCAAAGCGCGGACGCTTCAGCCTGCAGCGCAGCGCCACGCCCCGAAACCGGAACAAAATATTTACCCGTCCGACGGAAAATGCCGCGCGCTGTTTTAACGGTGATAATGCGGCAATCAGGTATTTTAAAACCCGCGGCTCCGAGCGCACGCAGGCCGGCGGCTTTCCCGCCAATTTCAGAAACGACAAGATCGGGAGAAAGGGGATTTAATAATCGCATATCGTGAATAAACCGGCAGGCTACGCTAATTTATTGTCTGAAACAAGCTTCCTGAGCTCAGCCATGTCCGCCTTGATCACAAAAGGCTGGCCGGCCGATTTCATGGCACTAGCGATATCTTTAAGTCCATTGCCGCTTATCAGCAGCACCACCGATTCGTTTTCTTTTACTTTTCCTTCAGCCACGGCCTTCTTAAGGCCGGCGTAGGTGGCGGCGGCCGCGGGTTCGGCAAAAACATTAGAACCTCTGGCGACTTCAGGAATAGCTGCCAGGATTTCAGCGTCAGTGACGGAGATAGCGAACCCTTGAGAGTCGCGGATGGCCATAACGGCCGCCATGCCGTCGCGCGGCATACTCACGGCGATGCTGTCGGCAATGGTCTCTCCTGAAACCGGCTGCATCTCGCCGCCGGCTTCAAAAGCCCTTTTAACGGCGTCTGATTTCTCGGCCTGGACGGCTATCATCTGCGGCAGTTTCTCGATAATCCCCAGCCGGTGGAATTCCACAAAACCTTTCCACATGCCGCTTATAATATTGCCATCTCCCACAGAAACGAACACCTTGTCCGGAGTCTCCCATTTCATCTGCTCGCAGATTTCAAAAGCGCAGGTCTTTTTGCCTTCGCGGGTAAAGGGATTGACGCCGGTGCTGCGGTTGTACCAGCCGTATTCGGCTGCGGCCTTAAGGCAGAGGTCGAAGGCGTCGTCATAGGTCCCCTTGACCATAATGACGGCGGCGCCGAACACGAGCAACTGGGCGACCTTGGGGGCCGGGGCGGTTTCGGGCACAAAAATAACAGTCCGCATGTCCAGGCTGCCGGTCAGGCAGGCCAGCGAAGATGCCGCGTTGCCGGTGGAGGCGCAGGTTATAACTTTTTCCTTAAGCTCACGCGCCCTTGCTATAACTACGGCGCTGGCCCTGTCTTTGAAAGAAGCGCTCGGATTGCGCCCGTCGTCCTTTATATAAAGGTTCGGCACTCCGACTCCGGAGCCGAGCCTGTCGGCCCGGTAAAGCGGCGTCCAGCCCACCTGCACCGGCGGGATCATTTTGAAACCGGATAGCGGAAGGATGTCCATGTAGCGCCACATCGTCCTGTCATGATTATCCTTAAGCACCTCGTAATTGAGACGCTTTTTTATCAGGTTGTAGTCGTAGATAACCTGCAGGTTGCCGCCGCAGGAGGCGCAGGTATATTTGACGTCGGCAAGCTTATGGTCCCTGCCGCAATTAATGCACTGTAAAGTCTTTATCTTCTTCATAACATCCTTGGATAATAAATTTATCTCACTACTGTCGTACCCGCCGCACCTTTCAGGGTTTCGTCAAACAATTCAGTCTTGGTTATATAAGCCACCTGGCCGCCGCCCTTAAGAAATTCTATGACCGCCTTCACTTTGGGGCCCATGCTCCCCGCGGGGAACGGGCAGGGCTTTCGGTTATAGATCTCTTCCAGCTCTTTGAGCGTAAGCTTGCGCAGGTTCACCTGATCCGGCTGCTGGTAATTAAGCTTGGCGCCGTCTTCTCCGGTGAAGATAGTAAGGCTGACCTCAATATCCTCTCCACGAGCCTTAGCCCGCTTTAAAAGCATGTTGCCGAGCAGCGCGGAAGCCAAGTCCTTATCTATCACGGCTTCCACCCCGGTGTACATTTTGAGCGGCTTTTTGCCGGCCTCATGCTTTCTTGAGAACTTAACGCCGTAATTGCAGGAATAAACTTCTTTGCCGCCCTCTATCTCAGGGGCAACTTCGCGCACCGGTATGCCGCCGCCTCCGACGGTAACCGGAACTATCCCCCTGGCGAGCAGCGCCTCTATCGCGTCTATCTCCACGATATCGGAAGGGACGGGCGAGGGAACCACGCGGCGCCATATCTCGGCGCCCTTTTCGTCTTTTTTATAAAGCTTCATCGCCCACCCGTTCTCGCGTGTCCGGGAATCGGCCTCTTCCTTCGAATAGGAGGGGCCGATATATTTAGAGGGGCTCTTAAAGTCGGGGTCATCTTTGTCCACCACCACCTGTGTCACGATACCCGTGACGATGTTGTCCAGGCCGCGGATATTCAGCTCATTGTTAAGTTCGCCCATCATATACGCCATGGCGCCCTGCGTGTCCGCCACGCAAACATCCAGCGGCAGAGGCGGCAGCACCTCGCGGCAGAGCTCCGCGCGCATCAGCACATTTCCAACCTGCGGGCCGTTGCCGTGCGTCATGACATAGCTGTCGTCGGGATATTTTTCAAAAATATCCGCCACCAGCTTAGAGGTTTCCGCGGTGCGCTGCCACTGCATGGCGATATCGGGATTGATGGATTTGCCTGTCACGGGATCCTTCATCCCCACCGGGGACACTTCATTGCCGCCAAAAGCAAAGATCCTGATTCTTTTCATATATTCTCCCTGCCTTATATATTCACGGATATCAATTAATTATGACCGGACTTAAGCTGCCTTAATACCGCGGAGATAGAGCTGCGGACACTATTGACTAATTTTGCCCTATCCGCTGAAGAATTTTCAAGCCGCTCAAGCAGCTTGAGCGTCAACTCCAGCTGCACCCCGCCTTTCTCCGGCCGGTTTACGATATTTTTCAGGTTGGTGCCGGGCAGACGCGCGCAGGGAGCTTCCGCCTCAAAACCGGCTGACAGAAGGCCTGACGCGATCTCGCGAGCGGCCTGCGCGTTCGCGCCACCCACGCAGACCCATTCCCCGCGGTCAGCTTGGGCGTGTATAGATACGCCGAAAATGGCCGCGGTGGAAATAGCTATGGCCGCGGGGTCGTTAAAATGGGTGGAGGTCACATGCAGCTTCCGGCTGTCGCCGCCCAACCAGCCGTTAAAGATGTAAAGGTTGAAATCGGAACCGGCTATAGCCCGGGCCAGCCGGGAGGTGGAGCGCTCTATATCCCCGCCGTGTATGGCGAAAATGGCTACCGGAGACTTGCGGTCGTATATCTCTCTGGAAAAATCCCTGCCCTCAGCGTTAGCGGCGCTGAGCTCCGCGTAATCCGGATAAATGTCAGGCTTCAGGCGCAGAGCGGCATATCCGCCGCCGCAACCGCTCAGAAGAGTCAGCGGCATCAGCAGCATAAGGAAAAGACGCATTGAATGACTACTGTTGGGGCTGGCCGTCATATAATGACTATTATAATATAAAAAGCACTCATGATTTTTTAAGCGTACGAAGTCCGTCCGGGCCGAAGCGCGCATAATAGGGCGCCATAAGGCCGACGCATCCGGCGCGCGCGGCGCAGCGGGCGCAGGCCCCGGGATATACCCGGTCTTCAGGCGGCAGGGTCACCCAGGCCAGAGGACGCAGCTCTTTTTTCAGCAGGCACAAAGGGTAGTGATAGAGCCTAAACTCTTTGAATCTCCTTATCAATCCGGCGCAGGAATTTATGACCGAGGCGGAGGTCTTAAGCCGCAGCGACAGCGATTTGGAGTTTCTGAGCGCGCGGCCCTCCAATTCATAATGCAGAACTATTACGCGCCATTCACTAAAGCCGTAAAATTCACGCAGCAGCAGCGAAAGCATATCTCTAAAATCTTTGATATTGCGCCTGTGAAGGATTAGGCGTATTTCCAGAGTCTGGCCTGGACATTTATACGCGAAGATGTTGCGCAAACCGGCGAGCGAGGCCGAAAAACTGCCGCTGACTCCGGTAACGGCGTCATGTCCGGCTGGCGTAGATCCGTGCAGGGCCACGGCCACGGAGAACGGGGCTCCCGCGGCCCGGAGGGCGGCGCTGGCGAAAGCCGCGTCCGCGAAACGCCGGCCGTTTGACAAAAGCGCCAGCTCCGCGCCGGCGGTTCTCTTTCTGAAATAGGTCAGCAGCTTTAAGAAATCGGGATGAAGGGTCGGTTCGCCGCCGGTCAGGTTAAGGGCGGCTCTGTTATCGGCGTTTTTGGCGTAAGCCCCGGAAAAACCGGCCTGGTAAGATTCAAACCTTTTTATCTGCGCCTTCAGGCGGTACCGGCCGGACGGGGCGCGGGCGAACGACGGCTCGTTGGCGCACATCAGGCAGCGGTTATCGCATTTATTCCAGAACGGTATATCGGGCATAAATTAAAAGCCACCCTAATTTTAGCAAACTTTCCCCGGAAGGCCGGCCCGTCCGGCATAACATCCCGCTTGCGAGAACCCGCGCGCCGTTTAAATTTATGTAGAATATTTGAATAGAATCAGCGTTTCCCAGGATTTCTCCGGCTTATTCATGAATACAGATACCGACATCGTGATACTTGGCGCCGGCCTGAGCGGACTCGCGGCCGCCGACGCCCTTTCAGCCGCCGGCAAGCGGGTACTGGTGCTTGAGAAGGAACAGTCCGCAGGCGGACTCGCCCGCACCATCTCTTATAAAAACTTCAGATTCGATCTGGGCGGACACCGCCTTTACTTCAAAGACGCGGCCCTGGCCGCCAGCGTGGAAAATCTCCTTAAGCCGGAACCCCTGCTAAGGCTAAAACGCAGAAGCAGCACTTTTATCGGCGGCCGCTTTCTCCGTTATCCGCCCACTCTTTTAAACGGCATCCTATACGCGGCCCCCGCTTTGATTAAACGCCTGCGCCGAGCCGGACCAAAACCTCCGGACGGGTCTCTGCGGGATTGGCTCCACGCCCGCTTCGGCCCGGGCATACATGACGCTTATTTCAGGGATTACACGCTTAAAGTCTGGGGCCTGCCCACCGATAATATCTCCGCGGCCTGGGCGGAAAGGCGCATCGGGCCCATGAATCTTAAAAAACTTTTCTTTGAGATGTTTTCGGTGAAAAGCGCCTCAAAAGAAAATATCCTGGATTTCCTCTATCCCCGCGAAGGCATAGGCGGGCTCTGTTCGGCCCTGCTGAAGAAGCTTCCCTCCGGCGCGCTGCTCACCGGCGCGACACCGGTTGAGTTTGAGACCGATAGGG
>JBAXKK010000100.1:0-6909 GCA_037137395.1 Elusimicrobiota bacterium | reverse complement strand
AGGGTTCTTAGGAGGCGGTGGACGGTGGTATTGAAGCGGCTCCAAAGTTCATCCGAAAGTGATGATACAGACCCGGGGGTTGCCCCGGGGCGGAGAGTCGGCAGATTTTGAATTTTCCGATTTCTGCATTTGTTTTTTTCCTCAAAAAATAAAAAATTAAATGGCGCAAAAAATTCTGCATTTTTAATTTTTTTGTCCGAAATTTTAATGTTCCTGAACACCAGCCCAAGCAGCCGCTTTGTCCTGGCAGAGTCCCGCTTCGCTTTCTGCGGCTGACCGTCGGAGATATAGGTGTGGGCCTGCGTCAGATAGTCCGCGGATTTTTCGCGGTCTATCTGGCGCAATTCGCAAAGGGCGGAGACCTTCTTAAGTTCTTCCCCGTCAGCCATTAAATCTTTATTTTTAGCCTCAAAAACTTCCTTGGCCAGGTGGCCGTCTAAGTAGGCGTCAGTCAATTTCGCCTGTTTAGCGAAATTGTCTGACAGGCGTTGTGAAACCTCTCTTTTGGCTTCATTTTGGTCTTCCGGGAGCCTGATGGCCGGCAAAGTCATGTTCGGCCATTGGCTCCTTAATTTGGGGTTGCGGAGCAGTATTTCAATCATGTCCGCCACCTGGGGTTCAAGGTCTTCGGCCTTAACGCTTTTGTTGCGGCAGGTCGTATAACTGTGCGTTCTTGAAGAACAGCGATACCACTTCTTGGTGGCCTTGGTGCGGTGGTTGGATACCGAAGAAGCGCCTATAAGCTTATGATTGCAGTTACCGCAAAACAAAAGACCTGATAAAAGATAGTCCCCCGGCTTGGCCCTGCGGAGCGCGATGCGCTTCTCAGCGCGAAGCTGTTGCGCTTGCGCAAAGGCTTCGTCGCTGATTATAGGCGTGTGCTTGCCCTGCGCCGTAATTACCTGATTAACCGGGTTCTTTACGTACTTGTAGCCCTTGGCCGTTTTCTTGGTCTTGTCGTAGTGGTGGGTATTCCATACGATCTTGCCTGTATAAATGGGGTTCTTAAGGATATCACCTATAACCTTGGTACCGAAATAGTTGCCCTTGCGGTTCCTTACTCCTTTCTTTGTAAGGGCGGCGCCTATGGCTAAAGTGCTTTTCCCCTCCAGGTACAGCGCGTAGATGCGGCGCACATCTTCTGCCTCGGCAGGGGCTATCTCTAAAAGCTTAGTGGCCTTGTTATAGTTGTAGCCGTAGGGCGCGTACCGCGCGCCCTGCCAGTTGCCCTGCTGAACGCCTTTAACCATACCAGGGAATACGCGCTCCGCTATGCGGTTGCGCTCGAACTCGGCAAAACTGCCAAGTTGCTGGAACATAAGCTTACCGGCAGAGGTGGTAGTGTCAAAGGGCTCGCCAGCGGATTTGAAGCCTGCTCCGTAACTGCAAAGCTCTTCCACCAAATTTAAGAGGTCGCGCAGGTTGCGGCTGAACCTATCCAGTTTGGAAACCAGCACCAGCCCGAATTTGCCGCTTTTGGCGTCAGCCAAAAGCGCGGCAAGCGCGGGTCTGTCGGAAGTGTAGCCGCTAATGCCGTCGTCCGAGTAGACCTTGTAAACCTCAAGGCCTTCGCGTTTGGCAAAAGCCTCAAGGGTTTCCCGTTGCACTTCAAGGGAGTAGCCTTCCTTGGCCTGATCTTCCGTGGAGACTCTTAAATATAAGGCAACTTTCATAATGTTTTTTAGATCCGCTTCATTATGTGGTATACAATAAACCCGAGCAAGCCTACGGTATTTAAGAATAATATGATTGTAAGCTTGGTGTCACGTTTCTTGCTTTTATCCGCTTCATCGCGGAAATCTTTAAACCCACGATCAATTGCTCCTTGAAAAGCTGCCATTGTCGAGGCTTGGGTTGAAACCCCCAAATCTATTTTATCTAAGCGCAGTGGAAAATTGACTTGTTCAATAGCCTTTGCTAGCGGTATTAATGCTCCTGTAAGAGACTCTGTCTGAGCGGTAACCTGATTTGTGTTTGCTATGGCTTTTTTTGTGGCATCAACTAGATCCAGTGCTGTCTTTTGTTGTTCCTTGGTTAGTGAAGCCCACTTTTGCTCAGCCTCTGTTAATTGCTGATGCGCATCTTTCAAGGCGTTTTGTAGACTGCCGAATGAAGTCAGCTCTTTCTCTAAATCAATAAGAGCCAGTGTTAATACGTCCTGTTGTTTTTCCGGCATAAAGATGTCTCCTTAAACTGCCTGTTTGCTATCTATTGCCTTAGTTTTGCTTTTTGGATTAAAATCCCGTAGCCATTGTGTATGGTCATCAATAATACAAGCATCAAACACACGCGCTCCCCTTACACTCATCATTGCAACCAAAGTCCGCAACTTTATCAAAAACGCGTGTTTCTCTCTTCGACCCCAGCCGTGATATTTTCCAAACCCGGCCAGGGCAGCAATAATCTCGTCCTTAACATCTTGATCTCTGTATCCAAGTAGCGCCAGGGCATAGGCCCTTAAAGCGTGGAATGCGGCATTGTCTGGGTTTTCTTGTAAAAGACGATTACATGCGCCTAGCAGATGTTTTATTTCTGGGCCACCACCAGCTGTCTTTTCGCAGAATTCAAAAACCAGATCAGACGTATACTCGTTTAAATATGGGAGAAGGTCCGGGGTATACTTGGAGTCAAAGAAATTAGTAACCGCATCTTTAAACGCGCCAGGATTTTCAAGTTCCTCTCGAGTGGTTCGTTCCATGGTGACCAATGCTTCAATACGCTGTTTCGCAATACGGTCATAAACGAACTGGATTAAAGCGTGCAGGCAACGGCGAAGCTCAGTTTTATGTTTGCAGTTGTCAGCTACTTCAAGGTAATGGCCCACTTTCATGGGTGCATAGCGCTCGACATAGGCTTTCAACTTTTCACGGTGGCCGCCTTCAGGTTGTGGAGATAGCCAGGCAGTAATAGTACTATGTTTATAATCCGCTTCAAAATCACTTACTGCCCCCAAAATAGTGAGGCGGTATATGGCCCGGAACGTATGAACTTCTAGCCTGACTTTTAAAAAAACTTCTTCAATCCATTTAACATCTGTTTCAGGTATATCAACATGTGCCTTTCTAAGTTTGGCGATGAATTTTTTTGCGTCATAGCAATAATCAAATGCCTTAACAACGGTTTCGGTTGTTGTCCCCTCGTACTTGTCAGCAATCTCATCTAAGTAGCCATTGTCAAAAGTAAGGTGGATCGGGTCCGACTTAACACTGGTGTTTATCATTCGGGCCAGCAATTCTTCAATGCCTGCGCTAACGGTTGGAGCTTCGTAATCAAAAATCCAGTCTACATAAGATTTATCTGTTGGCTTATTGGTTTTTAACCAATCCGTGGCAATCTGGGTGGCCTCAGCATGGCCTGGATAAGGGTTTTTAGTCCCAGGAGCAAGGTGGCCGTCGAGCGTCAGGTTAATATAGACCTTAAAATCTTTCTCGTAATCGGGGTGATTAATATAGATTTGGCACCGTTCACCATCGGGGTTTGCCCATGTGTGTGTGTGCACTGAATAATCAATCCCAGTCAGCTCACGCAATTGAGCAGCGATGGATTTTGGCACCGAACGACCCGGAGTTCTGTTTTCAGAAAGTAACTCTAGAACTTTGGCTTCTTCAATTGCTGCACCAGGGAAGGCGGTTTCGTGAAAGGCATGATTTAGAGTGTAGTCTAGGCTACTTTCTCCGTCAGCCATAGGGATGCCGGAGTAAAGTATCCAACACTGTGATGCTTCATCATCCCGTCCAGCACGCCCTGCTTCCTGGTAGAAGGACTCTAATGAAGGTGGGATGTTGTAGTGCAGGGTAAAACGGATATCAGGCTTATCGATTCCCATTCCAAAAGCTTTAGTGCAAGCCAAAAGCTTAATCTGGCCACGTTTAAAAGCGTTTTGGGTAACAAGCGGGTCCAAGACTCCACCATGGTAGACGCCGATAAGATGGCTAACAGTTTGGAAGGCATTTTTTACCGCTGAACAGGCGTCTTCGGCCCCATGTACCCATCCAGCGTGCGGGCAAAAAACTAACCCTGAACCGTTGTTTCCAGAAAAGAACGCCTCGGGACTCAACCCGTTAATCTTTTCTGTAATGTTCGCAATTAGGTCCGGAAGCTGAGTAAGTTTCGCATCGCCTATAATCTGCTGAACGGTTATCGCGCTTGAGCCGTGGCGAATTTCCGGTGGGGACGCAAGCGGAACCACCTTATAATGCAGATTCTTACGCTCCATGGAGTCAGGGCGAATAGAAATGTCTGAATCCTTTGGATACCCCAATTCAACACGAATATCGTCCAGAACCTCGTGAGAGGCTGTCCCTGTTAAACCCAATAGCGGCAGTTTCGGCACCCTTGTTGGACAGAATTTGCGGGCATTCGCTCCAAGTCTCAGATATGCAGTCCGAAAGTCGTGTCCCCACTCAGAAACGCAGTGCGCTTCATCAACCACGGCATAAGCGCAGAAAACGTGTTTATCTTCCCCCATTTTAGTAAGTGCATCCCGAAATTCACGAATAATAAAACGCTCCGGAGACACAAAAACAAACTTAAAACAACCATCCTGCATGCGCTCGGTATTCTGTTTGCGTTCCTTGGCGTCTGACATGGAATTAATAAAGGCGGAGACAGAAATCCCAATAGCCTTAAGGTTGTCGTCTTGGTCTTTCATCAGCGCTTTAATAGGATCAATGATGATAGATATGCCGTTTTGTAGTAGGGCGGGTAATTGGTAAGTAATGGATTTTCCAGCTCCTGTAGGCAACAATGCAATTACCGACTCGTTGTGAAGCGCTCGTTTAATAATTTCAAGCTGCTTTGGTCGAAAGGCTGCCTTTCTGAAAATATTGCGCAAAAAAAATGTGAGATGCCGGTTAAGGTTTGGGCTCTCGTCATGTAGCGAAAGTGGATTCCCAAAGGCAAGGCGGTGGAAAGGCTCCCTTTTCCAGTAGTCAGAACGAACCGTGACACGCTTTTTGATTTCCAAGGCTGAAACTTCTTCAGGTGTGGGAAGGGATGCCCCGTACCGGAGTTGAACAGAAATATCTAAAAGTACGTCAGCATTGGGAGGTAGTGATTTAGCCGCAGAGCCCTGTTTGAGCTCATGAACCCGGATGTCTGGGACCCGCCTTCCGGGCTGGTAAATGTCCCACAGTCGGCGCAACCAGAGGCGGAAATCTAGTGCCGCAGTCTGACCACAACCTGGCAAACCATCGCGATCAAGTATGACCAGCTCCCAAACCTTAGCGTCCAGAGATAAAATGCCACCGCGGATTAGTTCCAAAAGAACTCGTTGGATACGAGCGACGGCGAACGGAAAGAGCACCTCCATCCGCGCCCGCTGCCCTGCGTCAGTTTCTGCTAGCGGTTTTGAAATATTCTGTTTAACCCGTCGTATGTACGGATGGGCAAGAATAGCGGCGATATCAGGCTGTTTTTTATCAATGACTGTTGTTGCTTGTGCCCCTTGCCAAAGACGACGCCTATAAGTCTTAGCCCAGCCGCTAACCCGCTGCAAAGCCTCATCACGCGCTCTATCCCCCAGCACGGTTTGTTCATGCTGAGGGCCATCTACTTCAAAAACTATGCCATGTGGTAAATTATTGGCGCATGGGAACTGCACCGAAAAATCAGTTTTCTGTTCTGTAAATCTATTGGGATTCTCAACCCCCATGCTATCAATCTGACGTTGCCTTACAATGAATTGCATTCCGGCAGGCCCAAGCAATTGCGTTAAAGGGCCTTCTAGGAAATCGCGTTCAGCCTGGCTATCAAACGCAGGGGCATCAAACCCTGTTGAAGGCTCGAGTCTTCCGTCTGGTGCGACCACACACATAGCCCGCTCTATCAGGGTTGAGAATGCTGGAGTAATTGCCGAGGTAAATTCACAATCAAAGGCGGATACGCCTTTGTTTCCTCTCCAACCGTAGTGTGTTGCGCGTGTCAGTCTTTGAAGTTGCCTCTCAATATATAACGATGGTAAAGTAGGCAATCCACGGCAAAGGAGGTTTTCTAAAACCGCCAACTCCGGCGGTAATACGTTTTCCCCTCCAATATCGTGGTCAATCACAAAATGGCTAAGGTGGCCGAGTATATCCAGCCAGTCGAGATCAAGAGATAACTGTTTCTCCTGAATGGCTTTCCAGACAGCTCCGCTCACATAGCCTGCATGTAGAGCTTTCATGGGTTTATGGCGAACATGTCGGTCATGGTTATTTGAGAGATGTTTTCCACTTCTTTAGATTTTTGATATCTGCGTCAGTAAATACTGGGAAATCCCGGTAGTCCCTTTTAGGTTTTACCCAGCCCTTCTTAATCCAGTAGTAAATAGTCTGCCGTGTTACGTCTAGTTGTTTCGCAGTTTCAACCATGTTGTAGCGTGTCATAAGTGTATTGTACATCTTTTTACACTTACTGTCTGCTCTCTTCCAGGGGTAAATGTGCGCTTTTGCGCGGCGTAAAAGTGCGCAAAATGGGTGGGCGGGATAAAATAAGGTGGCTAAGGCCGGGTCTGCCCGGCTGTCCCGGCCTTGGCTTCCTTATTGTATGGGTTGTTTCTGCCTCTTCCGGTGGCGACATAATATTAACAGAAAATCCCGCCTGGGCGCCGCGAAGCAAGCCGAGGCGGGGTTTTTATCAACCGGTGGCCACCAGCTCAACTCTTCAAAAAAATTAAAAATGCAGAATTTTTTGCGCCATTTAATTATTTAATTTTTGAGGAAAAAAATAAATGCAGAAACCAGAAAAACCAGCGGCCCCGCCCGCTGCGGGCCGGGCCGTCAGACGAGTGCACATCGTTACATTCGGCTGACCTGTGGATACGCTTCCGTAGTACCCTCTATAAGTTCCTCAAAACCTTGTATGCCTGATCTTACCCGCGAGATGTCGTCGCGGGCGTGGCCACGCAGCGCGGCCCCGCACCGCTCCTCT
>JBAXKK010000099.1:0-6919 GCA_037137395.1 Elusimicrobiota bacterium | reverse complement strand
CGCGCTCGGCGCCCAGAAGACACCGATGATTGATCTAAAGGAAATTCCGGTGATGGAAAACGACCGCTTCCTGCTCTGCACCGACGGCCTGTTCAAGGCCGTCACGGTGGACCAGATCACCGGTATCCTAAAGAGCACTGCGAACGGGCAAAAAGCCTGCGAGCTACTTGTAAAGACCGCGAACGATAACGGAGGACCGGACAATGTCACCGTCGTGATAGGGTTTCTTAAAAAAAAGACCCTGCTTGAAACTTTGGGTGACATTTTCAAAAAATCGTATGCCTAAATTATTTCTAAAATTTGAAGCCGCTGTCATTAAAGAGATAAAACTGGACAGGAGCGGTTTCACCGTGGGCCGCAAACCGGACAACGATATCGTCCTTGAGAACGCCACAGTTTCCGGCTATCACTGTAAGCTCTATGAGGCCGGAGGCACCTGGTTCGTGGAGGATCTAAATTCCACTAACGGCACATTCGTTAATGGTAAGAAAGTCCTTAAAGCCGGGCTCCACAACAACGACAGCGTGGGCATAGTTAAATATCTCCTCGTGTTCGCAGAAGACGCTCCTACGCAAAATACCACGGGCGGCGGAATTTCCCCGGCGCCGGAAACCGGGACGGAACCGGAACTGCCTCCGCAGAAGGCCCGGGTTCAGGGAGGGCTTGAAGTTCTTGAAGGCGCCTGCGAAGGCAAAACGGAGTACGAACTAGCGGATCTCTCCACCTATATAGGCAAAAGCGCCAAGGCAAATATCAAGTATAAAGACTCCGGCATCTTCAAAACCGGCCCGGCCGTCGCGGTGGTTATAACTATGCGCCCGGAAGGTTACTACCTTGTCCCCATAAAGGAAGGTTATGCCAAACATAACGGCAACCAGCTTAATGAAAAGATCTTCCTCCGGGACGACGATATAATAGAGGCGGGCGTCAGCAAATTCCGGTTTTTTATTAAAAAATAAAACCAGCGCCGTGGGACTACCTCCTGCGCAATCTAAATTGGCAATCTCTGATAAAGAGTGCTATTGACACCCAGAAACACTTTTGCTAAAATTAGCAATTAGAAGGTTGAAGTGCTAATAATCGTTTTGCAAATCCACTAAGGAGGACACACCAATATGGCAGAAACAGCGACCAAAATAAAAATACAGCCTCTTGGGGACCGGGTCATCGTAAAACCCCTGGAAGCCAAAGAAGTCAGAAAAGGGGGGATCATCATCCCCGAAACAGTAAAAGAAAAACCCCAGGAAGGGGAAATAGTGGCGGCCGGAAAAGGCAAGACCACGGAAGACGGAAAACTCATCGCCATGGAACTTAAAGTCGGCGATAAGGTGCTCTACGGCAAATACTCAGGCACTGAGATTAAGATCAACGACGAGGATTACCTCATAATGAGGGAAGAAGACGTCCTCGGTATAATCAGATAATTTAACAGGAGGAAACAACAATGGCTAAACAGGTAATTTATTCGGAAGAAGGCAGAATGCGCCTCAAAGCCGGCGTGGACAAGCTGGCCAACGCCGTAAAAGTGACCCTCGGCCCGAAGGGCAAGTCGGTCATACTCTCAAAGAAATTCGGTTCACCGACCATCATTGACGACGGCGTGACCATCGCCAAGGAAATTGAACTTGAAGACAACTTCGAGGACATGGGCGCGCAGTTGGTGCGTGAAGCCGCCTCCAAGACAAATGACGTAGCGGGTGATGGCACCACCACCGCGACAGTATTGACCCAGGCGATCTTTACCGAGGGACTAAAAAATGTCACCGCGGGAGCCAACTCCATATACCTTAAGAAAGGAATAGACAAGGCCGTACAGGCCATGGTTGAAGAGCTCAAGAAAATGGCCAAACCGGTCAAGACCAAAGAAGAGAAGGCCCAGATAGCGACCATCTCGGCCAATGACCGCGTCATAGGCGACCTCATAGCGCAGGCAATGGAAAAAGTCGGACATGAAGGCGTAATCACCGTCGAAGAGGGCAAATCCTCCGAGACAGAGCTGGAAGTAGTGGAAGGCATGCAGTTCGACCGCGGCTACGTCTCCCCGTATTTCGTCACCGATCCGGAAAGGATGGAATGCGTGCTTGAAGACGCCTACATCGTCATAACCGACAAGAAGATCTCAGCCATGACCGAACTTCTGCCCGTCCTTGAAAAGATAGTCCAGACCGGCAAGCAGTTCCTCATCGTCGCGGAAGACCTCGAAGGCGAAGCCATGGCGACATTGGTCGTCAATAAGCTGCGCGGCACGCTTAAAGGCTGCGCCGTAAAAGCCCCGGGCTTTGGCGACAGACGCAAAGAAATGCTGGAAGACATCGCCATCCTCACCGGCGGCGAAGTCATCAGCGAAGATCGCGGAATGAAGCTCGATAAATCCACACTGGAACAGCTGGGCAAAGCCAAGCGCATCGTCATCGATAAGGAAAACACGACCATCGTGGACGGCACCGGCGACAAGAACGAGATCAAGAAGCGCACCGCCCAGATCCGCAAACAGATCGACGACACAACCTCCGACTACGACAAGGAAAAGCTTGAGGAAAGGCTCGCCAAGCTCTCCGGCGGCGTAGCCGTCATCAGGGTCGGAGCGGCCACCGAGACCGAGATGAAGGCCAAGAAATCCAAGGTTGAAGACGCAAGGAACGCGACCAAAGCGGGCGTGCAGGAAGGTCTGCTTCCCGGCGGCGGCACCGCCATCATCCGCGCCTCCAAAGCTCTGGACAAGATCAAGCCCGCGAACGAAGATGAAGCCACCGGCATCAACATCGTGCGCAAGGCCATCTACGCGC
This sequence comes from Elusimicrobiota bacterium, assembly GCA_037137395.1. Taxonomy (GTDB): domain Bacteria; phylum Elusimicrobiota; class Elusimicrobia; order Elusimicrobiales; family UBA9959; genus YA12-FULL-51-18. The sequence goes on along the minus strand of JBAXKK010000099.1, from coordinate 4,133 downwards.
CCCTGCGCATAATAGCGGAGAACGCCGGCATGGACGGCTCAATCGTGATCGAAAGGATCAAGAACTCCCCTGTCGAGATCGGCTTTGACGCCGACAAGCTGGAATACGTCGACATGATCAAGGCCGGCATTGTGGATCCCTGCAAAGTGACCCGCACCGCTCTTGAGAACGCGGCTTCAATAGCTAGCACGCTCCTGACCACCGAAGCGCTGGTCGCCGACATCCCCGAGCGGAAAGAAAAGATGCCCGCGATGGGCGGCGGAGGAATGGGCGGAATGGGCGGCGGCGGAGACATGTATTAACAACGCCAGATGCCATAGGCCATAAGCCTTAGGCAGCAAAAACCCCCGGTCCCAAAGGCCGGGGGTTTTTATTTTTGTTGGGAGATCCAGACAGAAGGTGGATTGTGGTGCACGAGCCAAAGGCGATAAGTCGCGTTACATTATCAGACTGTTTCAGGGGATTCGAGAGGGGAGGTGGGGGCTTCAGGATTCCTCAATCCGTCCTGCTCCGGAGTCAGCCGCCGGCCCAGGCTCAGGAAACCCAGAGAAGCAACTACCGCCGCGGCAGTCACAATAAACCACGGACCCTGCTGAAACATCGGGCTTATCGCGCCTATAGCGTTCGAACCGACCAGAATTCCGGCCGAACTTCCCGCCTGCTGAAAAACCCCCTGCACGCCCAGGTAACGCCCCTTTTCGCCGCGCGGAGCCATGTTAGCCCCCAGAGCCTGAAGTCCCGGCGAAACCGCTAATTCTCCAAGCGTAACAACGACAATAGCCGCCGCCGCGGCGTAAAAAGCCGTGGAATAGCCGAAAGCCAGATAACCAGCGCCATATAATATCGCCCCGGCGGCAAGCCCTGCCGTTATGCGGTGGCGTTCGAGAGCGTGCGTCATAAAGTACTGTGCCAGCACCACCATCAGGCCGTTAATAGAAAAGAGAAGACCTATCTGCGCCTCTGAAAAACCTAGGTAGTTCTTGGAATAGAGTGAACTGGAAACCACAAGCTGGCTCATCACGGCGCACATGATGAGAGTGAAAATGCAGAAGCGCAGGAAACGGGCGTTCTTTAAAGTAGAAACTCCGGCGCGCAAACTCGGGGCGGTAAACTTACCGCTGGCAGCCCCCGGAGCATCCTTAACCGAGAGGGCGACAACAACCGTGCACACCGCGTAAACAGCGGCCGTCACGAAGAACATTATCGAGTAGGAATTTTTAGCCAGGAACCCGCCCAGCGCCGGCCCCAGAGCCCAGCCCGCGTTCGAGCCCATGCGCAGGAATCCGTAGGCCTTCATTCTGCGCGACGGCCCGACGAAATCCGCCACCCAAGACCTGGCTGCTGGATGAAAGAAAGAACCGATAAACATACCCAGGGGGTGGAACAGAAAAATAGCCCATAACCCAGCCCCGCTGTACACTATCCAGGCTATAACCGCTATAAGCACCGACCGCAGCGCAAGCGAAGCCACCATAACCTTACGCCGCCCGATGGCGTCGGAAATCTCGCCGCCGATAAACTGCGCGCTGGAGCTTACCAGCATGGAGCACGAAAGGAATATTCCCACCCAGGCCATGGGCACGCCGCGCTGACTGCTGAGATAGATAGCCAAAAAGGGGAAGGAAATAGCGTAGCCGGCGGTCATGATCCCTTCCGAGACTGCCAAAATCCAGAAACCGGGTTGGTATTTCATATCGTAAGCGGTAACTAAAATCTATCAATTTTAAGGGGCCGTGGATAGAGCGCCATGCCGCACTAAAGCGCCCGCTTACCAATTTTTCCGCTATGAAAACAAGCGTTTTTTTGCTAAAATATAATTATTGATGCTAGGGACTGAATCCGCGAGAAAAGGAAAACTTCTAAAAAATTTCCAATTAATAACTGAGAAAATAGCCGCTTCCTGTTTTAAAAGCGGCCGAAGCGCCTCGGAAGTTGATTTTTTGGCAGTAACAAAATACGCTGACCCGGACGAAGTAAAATATCTGGTGGAAAGCGGAAGCATACGAGCCGCCGGCGAAAACAAAGTACAGGACGCCGTAAAAAGATGGGCGGAGGGGGAATTGGTAGAGGCGCGATCTAAGGTTCAGCTACATTTTATAGGCCATCTCCAGACCAATAAGTCCGCCAACGCCGTGGAGCTGTTTGATTGGATAGACTCGGTGGATAGCCTAAAACTCGCGAGCCATATCAGCAAGTATGCGAGTCTGAAGGGCAAAAAAATGCCGATTCTTATCCAGCTGAAACTCTCCGCCTCGGATACGCAGTGCGGAATAGCCCCGGACGAAGCGCCCAGTCTCCTGGAAGAAATACGAAAGCTTCCTTTTATTTGTCCTTCGGGCTACATGGCCATAGCGCCCAACGTCCCCGATCCGGAAGCCTTAAGACCGGTCTTCAGAGAAGCGAAACGCATCTTTGACAGGGATTTTCCAGGCGCGGCGAACGCTTACGGATTTAAGAATTATCTCTCGCTCGGAATGAGCGGGGATTTTGAAATAGCGGTCCGGGAAGGGGCCAACCTGCCCAGAATAGGCAGCATGTTATTTGCTTAGCACCACAATACGGGAGGGTCAATGATCGTTAAAGTCAGAGTGATACCTAACTGCGAAGACAACGAAGTGGTCTCCAGAATAGGGAGCGTCCTGCGCGTCAGGATATGCGCCTCATCGGCGGACCTCCAGATAAACAATATGCTCCGCGACTACCTGTCGGAATTCTTTGAAGTGCCCATAAAAATGGTCAACATAATACGGGGCGCCAAGGGCAGGGAAAAAACCGTGGAAATAACCGGCAAGACCGAAGAAGAGCTCAAGAACCTTCTGGATTCCATCCCTTAACGACAGTGGCGAGTGGATAGTGGCGAGTGCGTGGAGAATACCTCATCCACTAATCACTAATCACTCACCACTAATCACTTCCCAATTATGATACCTTCCCGCCTTATTTTTAAAAATGGAAAGCTAAAAGTTTTGGACCAGCGCCTCCTGCCTCATAAAATCGCCTATCTGACTATCCGCGACGCCGCCAGCACGGCTAAAGCGATAAAGGACATGGTCCTGCGGGGCGCGCCGCTCATCGGCTGCGCCGCCGCTTGGGGATTCCCGCTTGAATTGGCATCACGCCACCCGTCTTCCTGGAAGGAAACGCTATCTTTAGTAGAAAGCGCCGCGCGCGTTATAAAAGCGGCCAGGCCCACGGCTCTGGCGCTGTTCTATGCCGCGGACCGCATGGCTGAAAAGGCCACTGTCTTTATCGCGGCGCAGAAAGATTTTTCGCCCGCGAAATACGCGGCCCTCCTTCACGCGCTTCATAGGGAAGCGGCGAAAATCACCGAAGAAGACCGCGCGGCCTGCGCCCGCATGGGCGCGCTCGGCGCCGGCCTTCTCAATAAGAACTCTATAGTCCTCACGCATTGCAACGCCGGCGCACTGGCCACCATGGGCATAGGCACGGCGGTGGGAGTTATAACCGAAGCTAGTGCCCGCGGAAAAGTAAAGCACGCGTATTCCTGCGAGACCAGACCTTATCTGCAAGGCGCCCGGCTCACGATCTGGGAACTGCAGCAAAGCCGTGTCCCGTCCGAACTAATAACCGACAACATGGCCGCCCACCTCATGAAAACAGCCGGCGTCAATGCCGTAATCGTGGGCGCGGACCGGATAGCGGCCAACGGCGATACCGCAAATAAAATTGGCACCTACGCTCTGGCAGTGCTGGCCAGATACCACAAAATACCTTTTTATGTCGTCGCACCCACTCCCACGATAGACACCAGACTTAAAACCGGAAAAGAGATTGAGATCGAGGAGCGCTCCTCCGAAGAAGTAACTTTTATAAACGGCCGCCTTGTGGCCCCTAAAGGGGTTAAGGCCAGGCATCCAGGTTTTGACGTCACACCAGTCGACCTGATAACAGCCATAGTGACAGAGCAGGGGGTAATCAGCCCGATAAGCCGTAAGAGTATCGCAAAAAATTTAAGAGCAACAACTGCCGGCAAAACAGAAAAACAGTGAGAACAGGAAGTGAGTAAACTCCACCGCTATTTCGCCATTCCACAATTCGTCACTTCACTATTTCGCCGTTAACCTGAAAACTTCAGGTGAAGTTTTCCGCCCGTATAACGGGCGCCCTTCGGG
>JBAXKK010000098.1:0-7006 GCA_037137395.1 Elusimicrobiota bacterium | reverse complement strand
GGAAGGGCGAAAGCACGCGCTCAAGCACGCCTTTGCATTCTGAGATGGCTGTGCCGTAGTTAGTTATGGGGATGCCGGCGGCCGCGGCTTTGCCCATGCGGTTCAGTATCTCGGTGCGGGTGATCATGCATCCGCCGCATTGTATAGCTAGTTTATAAGAGGACAGGTCCGACGGCAGGTCGCGTCCGGAGAAAGTGTCTATCTTTAGTTCCCCCCCAACATATTCCCTGAGCCATTTGGGAAGCTTTACGCGGCCTATATCGTCTTCTATGGCGTGGTGGCTGCAGGCTTCAAGCACGGCTATCCTGTCGCCCGGTCGCAGATTTTTTATCGTGGCGGCTCCGGAGGCGTAGGCGATCAGATCCCCTTTGAACCGCGCGAACAATATCGAGAAAGTGGTACAGGGCACTGCCGGCGGGGTCTGGCTTACCATTAGGTCCACTACCTGCGAATCGCAGATCACCAGAGCCGGTTTTTTAGAAAGCGCGTTAAGCGCCGATGCGTATTCTTTTTCCGTTGCGGTGAGAAACATCGCGCCGTGGTCAAGCAGGTCGCGCATAACCTGTACCTGCGGCAATATTATGCGGCCTTTAGGTGCTTCTTTGTCTATGGGGATTATAAGAATCACCGTCTCCCCGTGGTTTACAAGGTCCCCCACGATAGTGACAGGCGCGGTTTTGGCCGCGCCGGTGATGGAGAGCAGCCGTGCTTTAAATTCCGCGACCATGCCCTCGCGCCCGGCCTTATTGACGGCGCAACAGAGCATCGGAGCGCCGGCGGCCAGGCTGACTTTTTCAACGAACGCGTCCGAAGGGGTTATAAAATCGGTTTTATTTACCACCGCCAGCAGGGCGATCCCTTTTTTTCGCGCGGCCGCGGCTATTTCCTCTTCCCAGCGTCCCCAGAGCTCCGGCTCGCAAACTATAACCGCCACGTCGGCGCGGTCGAATATTTTCTTTGTCCGCTCCGTGCGCAGGCCGCCCAGTTCGGAGTTGTCGTCAATGCCGGCCGTGTCCAGAAATACCACCGGGCCGACTGGCAGAAGTTCCATGCTTTTTTCCACCACGTCAGTGGTCGTGCCGGGCACCGGTGAGGTTATAGATATATCCTGGCCGGCGATCATGTTCAGGATGCTGGATTTTCCAACATTAGTGCGGCCGAAGATGGCGATCTGAAGTCGGAGAGATTTTGGCGTGGTTTCCATAAGTTTTTTTCGAGGCGCCTCAAATCGTTTTTGGCGTTTTCAGGCTGTGTCCAAATCCTTTTGCCCGTTTCCTGCCCAGGCTTTCAATGAGGCGGCCCACGCAACCAGAGCAATGCTCCGCGGAGTCGTTGACGCAGATCTTGTCCGGATAGATGGCGTAGTCTTTGCGGTATTTAAGGGGGCCCACATTGGGCATAATGACATTGGCGCCGCATTGCAGCGCCTTTTGGCGGCCGAGGCGGTCAATCGTGCCCATAGCGGTGGTAGCCGGAATGTGGGCGTTAAGCGTCAGCAGGCGGGCCAGCGCCACGACCTTCAGCGTCAGGTCGATGGTTCCGCGCGGGGTCGGGCCCAGCGGCGTGTCGGGGTGCGGTATAAACGGCCCTACGCCTATCATATCCAGGCCCAGATCCCTGAAGAGCAGAAGGTCTCTGGCTATAGTCTCATACGACTGCCCCGGCAGACCTACCATTATTCCGGAGCCGACTTGAAAGCCGAGCTCCTTAAGCCACTTCAGGCAATTAAAGCGGTTCTCAAATGAGGAGTCGGGTTTAAGCATGGCGAAGAGGTCGGGATCGGAGGTTTCAAAGCGCAGGAGATAGCGGTCGGCTCCGGCAGCTTTGAGAGCCGCGTACTCCTCTCTGGTCTTTTCTCCGGCTGAAAGCGTGACAGCCACCCCTGCCGTTTTTACGGCGCGCACGATCGAGGCCAGCTTTCCGACGGTGAAATAATCGTCTTCGCCGGACTGAAGCACCACCGTGCGGATATCCATGGAAGCGGCGGCTCCGGCAGCCGCGACGATTTCTTCCTCCGTCAGGCGGTAGCGGCGGACTTCGGAGTTTTTGGCGCGCAGTCCGCAGTAGAGGCAGTTCTTTTTACAGATATTAGAGAACTCTATAATGCCCCGCACATGGATATCTTCGCCGCAGTATTCCAAGCGGGTCTCATCGGCTTTTTTCAGAAGCCAGGTCTCGGAATCCGGGTCCCGGAGTATATCGGTGATGTCATTGAAGTTCATATTATTTGGCGGCGCACACTTTTTAAAAGCACAGATCCCGCTCGCCTGATTTTATTCTGTTGTAATACCCGGTCAATTTCGTTCTCATCTCAAGGTTGTATGCTTCGGAATTCAGCGCTTCTTTTATTTCCCTAAGTATCAGCTTTTCCCCTGCCGCCTGCGTGGCCGGAGACGCAAAATCGTCCAGCCACTCCCTGAAAGTCAGAATAGCGTTCAGCTTGCAGAAGCGGCCTTCCTTGCCGCTTTTGAGCATTTTCATTATATGGTCGCCTGTTCGTCCGCAGCGGTAGCCCGAGGTGCAGAAGGAGGTTATATGCCCTAAAGCGGCCAGCTCGCCTATCACTTCATCCAGTGAACGCGTGTCCCCCAGCATGAATTGCTGGCGCTCGGCTTCCTGGGCGCTATAGCGGTCGGAGTAGGCGCCGATGCCTATTCTGCTGGAGGCGTCGCGCTGCGTGCACATGGGAATCACGTCCCTGATAATCTCCGGTTTTTCCCTCGCCGTAACCAGCATTCCCGCGTATGGCACGGAAAGCCGCAGAACGGCCACCAATTTTTTAAAATCCCTGTCGCTGACCCTGTGCGCGCTTTTTTTGTTGAAATCGGTTCCGGCCGCGTCCTCGATCCTGGGAAAAGAGATGGTGTGCGGACCGATGCCGAAAGTCTTTTCCAGCTCCTTGGCGTGCTCCAGCAGCGCCATCACCTCAAATTTCCAGTCATAGAGGCCGAAGAGGGCGCCCAGGGCCACATCGTCTATACCGGCTTCAAACGCGCGATGCATGGCGTAAAGCCGCCAGCGGAAATCGGATTTAGGAGTTCCGCCGGGGTGGATGTCGGCGTAAGTCCTGCGGTGATAGGTTTCCTGGAAGACCTGAAAAGTGCCGATGCCGGCGGTCTTCAGCTTTTTAAGATCTTCCACATCCATTGGCGCGGCGTTCACGTTAACGCGGCGTATCTGCCCGAAACCTTTGCGGGTCTTCACCTTGACGGAGTAGATGGTGCGTATGGCTTCGGCGATGTAGTCGGCGCCAGTGGCCCGGCTCTCTCCGAAGACCACCACCAAACGCTTGTGCCCGATTACGCCGGCCAGAACCTCGGTCTCTTTTCTTATCTCCTCCATGGAAAGCTTTCTTCTGATCTCGGAGGTATTGTCTTTGCGGAAGCCGCAGTAGAGACAGTTGTTCTCGCAGAGATTGGCGCAGTACAGCGGCGCAAAAGTGACGACCCGGTTGTCGTAGACTTTTTTCTTAACCAGCGCCGCGGCGGCGTACATCTCCTCCAGCAGCAGGGGGTCCTCCACGCTCAGCAGTGTCGCAGTCTCACCGGGTTCCAGCGTTTCGCAGGAGGCCAGCGCCTTGGATATTATTTCGCGCACGCGTGCGGGGTCGGCCTTGGCTTTTTCTAGGCAGCTTTCGATGGCGTCTTCGTCTATGAAATCTCGTCCATCATTGAGATATTTTGTGATGCCGTCTGGTTGTTTGCTCTCGGTAGCAGGCATAATATAATTTACCTCCGGCGAACACCGCAGCGGTTGGTGAATAGTGAATTGATTGGTCTCAGCGCCCGCAAATTATCACTGTCCGCTGGCCTGAAAGTTGCAGTTGCAACTTTCCGCCCGCATAGCGGGCGCCCATTCGGGAGGCATACACCGTCTCGGATACATCGCGCATAGCGCTTGATCCTCAACCCGCTGCTGCGGGGAATCCTGCAGAATAATTCTGTTCCCTGATTTTATCACTGAGATATACCATGAACTGCAGGATTCAGGCTAACCACCGGTTGCGGCGCAGGCGCGGCGCTCCGCAGCCGGACGCGGAAACTTGTCCCTTTACCGCATTCCGAGTCCACGCTGATATCTCCGCCATAAAGCTGTGCAACCTTGTTTACGATAGAAAGGCCCAGGCCGCTGCCGGAGATGTTGCGGGTGTGTTCGTTCTTGATCCTTACGAATTCGCGGAACAGCCTGGCAGTTTCATCTTTGGTCATGCCTATACCGGTATCGCTGCAGGTGATATCGATCCAGCCATCAGAAGCTTTAAGAGTAAGCGTGGCCTTGCCGCCGGGCTTATTGTATTTTACCGCGTTGGTCAGCAGGTTGCACATTATAATGTCCATTTCTCCGGCGTCGGCGCTAGCGCGCAATTCTTCGGGCAGGGTCAGCTGTATAGTCACGCCAGCGGCTTTCGCCTGCTCGGCGACCGCGTCGGCGGCGTTGCGGGCCTGCTTTACAAGATCAAGCGGGGCGATTTCACGTTTTTTACGGCCTGATTCCAGCCGCGTCAAGTCCAGCATGTCCATCACCATCTTGCGCATGCCACCTATGCGTATCAGGCTGCGGTCAATCATCGAATCATAAGCGGAAAGCTCCTGTCCTTTTAAGCGCTCTTTGATCAGGTGCATGTAACCTTCCACGGCTGCCAGCGGGGATTTAAGCTCGTGGGCCAGCACTGAAACAAACTCAAAGCGGACTTGGCGTTTTTCCTCTTCCAGGCGGCGCGCCTTGCGCTGAAGATAAATATGCCGGGCCGCTTTCTGGACGGTGCTTCTGAGCTCTTCTGGGGTAAAGGGTTTGGCGAGGAAATCGAAAGCCCCGCGCTTGGTCGCGTTAACCGCTACTTCAAGCGAGGCGAAGGCTGTTATCATTATCACTATTATATCCCTCGCCGCCTCGCCGGTTTTTTCAAGCACCTCAAGGCCGGTGATGTCGGGGAGTTTGTAGTCCAGTAACACCATGTCTGGCTTATCAGCTGCTATCGCTTCTACGGCTTCAAGGCCCGTGGCTGCCGTCTTTACTGAGAAAACCACGTTGTCTGAAAAATCTTCCAGCGGGACTTCAAAACCTTCCAGCGACCGTTCGGCTCCGGAACGCATGCCGGCTTCGTCGTCCACTATCAGGATCTTATATGTCTGCATATCTTTCTCCCGCTGATTTAATGCTCTTATTGTCGTTCATGCGTCAGTATCCTCCGCTAAACCTTTAAATTGCTTTCTTCTACTGCCTGGCTTCCGCTGTCTGTCTAGGCAGGACTACTGTGAAGGTGGTTCCTGTGGCGCCCTTTGAGATGTCGGCGTTGGATTCCACCATGATTTTCCCCTTGTGCACTTTTATTATGCCGTAAGAAACCGCCAGGCCCAGGCCCGTGCCCTTGCCTATCTGTTTGGTCGTGAAGAAAGGCTCAAATATTTTTTTCTTGTTCTCTTCGCTTATGCCGGTGCCGGAATCCGTCACGCTGAAGCAGATGTAGCCACCCTGCTGAAAAGTTGAAACTTTAAGCGAGCCGCCGGCCGGCATGGCTTCCATGGCGTTGGTTATCAGATTTGAAAATACCTGGGTTATCTGATCCGGATCCACCTCAACATCCAATTCCGCGCCGGCGTGCGAGATATCCGGCTTGATATTAGCGGGAACTGGCAGCCCCTTAAAGTGGGCGTCCACCAGCTTTCGGAGGTCGGTCTTTTTGAAAAAAGGTTTATTTTTTCTGGCGAAGTTAAGGAGTCCCCCGACTATCTTCTTGCAGCGGTCCGCCTGTTCCGTGACCATCTGCGCGTCCTTGAAGATCCTGGAGTCTTTCTGGCACTGATCGGCCAGCAGATGCGAATACAACAGCACCACACCCAGGGGATTGTTTAGCTCGTGTGCGACGCCGGCTGCAAGCTGGCCCATGCTGGCCAGTTTTTCGGACTGAAGCAGAGCCTGCTTCGTCTTGGCGAGCTGGCCGTAGGAGGACGCCAGTTCCTTGGCCGTGATCTTTAATCTTTCGATGGTGTGCGGCAGGCACATTTCGCTCTCGGCCAGACCCCGGTAAATGGCCGTGGCGTGTTCCACGCAGGTCTGATAGCCGCAGGCGCCGCAGTTCAATTCGTCTTCCGGGACCGGTTTCCCCATCCGTTCAAGTATCGCCTTTATTTCGGCCGCGGGCGGAGGCGTTATGCGTTTATCCTCAGGCTTGAAGCCGGTGGAATAGTCGATATTGCGGTACTTTTGAATCGCGTCTTCCCAGTCGCTTATCTTTATCTTGTGATAGCTTTTTTTAGCGTACCGGCGAAGAGAGGCCTGTCTGGAATAGCGCGAGCTTTTAGCTGTCATCCCCGGCCCCATCAGGCAGCCGTTGCAGCAGAGGATGTCCAGGAAATCGGCGTCCATATCGCCGTGTTCGAAATTTCGCAGGGCGTCGGTAAAATTCTCCAGACCCTCCGTGGACAGGAATTTACCGCTCATGAGGTCTTCTTCAAATTCGGAGGAAGTAAGCAGTCCGCCGCCGATAGGATAAAGCACTCCCTTTGAGGGATACGGCGGGTCAAAGTGCGCGTTAAGGGAGGTGGCGTCGCTGACGCCGGCTGTTTCCAGCAGTTCGCGCAGCTCGCGGAAAGTGATAACTCCGGTTATTTCCCCGGGGTGTCTGAGGGCCTCGTCCTTTTTTGCCACGCAGGGGCCGGCGAATACAATGTTTAAATTTTTGCCGTAGCGGGCTTTGACTATGCGCGCGGAGGCCAGCATCGGCGAAACTATCGGCGCCAGGTTGGCGGCCAGCGCCGGATGGTACTTTTCTATATAGGAGACTATAGCCGGGCAGGCGGAACTGATATATTTCTTGCCCGGGTTTTCGTTCACAAGGCGGCGGTATTTTAGCGACACCATGTCGGCGCCGAAAGCCACTTCGGTCACATACTTAAAGCCCAGATTTTTTAGCATCCCGGCGAACCTGAGCGGGTCCAGCTCGGGAAACTCCACGGGAAAACTGGGCGCCAGGCAGGCGGCTACGGGCAGGTCCGAATCCAGCAGC
>JBAXKK010000097.1:0-7034 GCA_037137395.1 Elusimicrobiota bacterium | reverse complement strand
AATAAAGTGACACACAACTTAATTAGCAATAATTAAGTTGTGTGTCACTTTATTTGTGCTTAATTCCGTTCGTCGTGAATGATTATTGCTGGTGATATAATACTTAAATCCCCTGCCTTGGACGGTTTTTAAGATTTCAAAATCCTCCCGCTCAACCCGACAGTACGCTGTCGGGCTGACCTGCTATGCTATTTATGCGGCAAGGGGGGATTATGTCTAAAAAAGAAATTATCAACCACAAAGATATTGAGAGCAGGATATTTCTAATGCGGGGCCAACGGGTTATGCTCGATACCGACCTGGCTGCCCTTTATGGTGTTAAAACCAAATATATCAATCAGCAGGTAAACCGCAACATCGGGCGTTTCCCTGAAAGATTTATGTTCCGCCTTAACGTTAAAGAAAAAGATGAACTGGTTGCAAATTGCAACCGGTTCAGCAGTCTGAAGCATTCAGTGGTTATGCCGAGAGCTTTCACTGAGCACGGAGTTTCCATGCTGGCGAGCGTTCTTAAGAGCGAGATCGCGGTTAAGATAAGCGTGAGTATAATCGAGACGTTCATAAAACTGAAAGAAATGTTCTCCGCACATAAGGAGCTCGCTGAAAAACTCCTGGCGTTGGAACGTAAAATAGAGAATCATGACGAGGATATCCGGGCGTTGTTCGACGCGATAAGGGAGTTAATGCCTAAGCCTGACGACCGGACAAAGCCGCCTATAGGTTTCAACCCGGAATAGAAGAGATATATGGAATAAGGTGACACACAACTTAATTAGCAATAATTAAGTTGTGTGTCACTTTATTTGACTTTATTTGTTGGAGGCTGTGCGGCAGGGTGACGGGGCGGTTTGCGGGAGGACGCCATATTGAGATATTTTGCTTGTTAAAGTTTGAACAAAATGCTATACTAATTTAATCGCAGTTGTTTAGCGACCGAATTTGAGTTTCGAACCTGGAACAAGAAATATCAGGACCATGCCCTGGGCGTAAGCCCGGGGTTTTGTGTTTTATGGGCGTAAAATAGAGGGCAGTTATCAAGACAAAAAACACGCCGCTGATACCGGTCAACATGAGCGCGAGATAACCCATCTGACATTATTGCAGATGTGATATGTGAAGTTAAAAGCGGGGATGAGACCCATGGTAGGCCGGGGTAATATTGGCAAAGCGGGGGCGGCATTTAATAGAATATTATTCATCAGGGACACAGGGGGATTGAAAACAGGTTATGCCGGAAAATAATTACACGATCAGAACCATGACTCGCCGGGAAGTCGGTATAGCTATTGATTGGGCCGCGGCCGAAGGCTGGAATCCGGGTTTGTACGACGCGGATTCGTTTTACGCCGCCGACCCGAATGGTTTTCTTGTCGGCTTGCTCGGCGACGAACCTGTCGCGACTATATCAGTAGTGAAATATGGAGATTCTTTCGGCTTTCTGGGATTGTATATCGTTAAGCCCGGGTATCGCGGCAAAGGCTACGGCATTCAGATATGGAACGCGGGCCTCGCGCGGCTTAAGGGGCGCGCTATCGGCCTGGACGGGGTGCTGGCGCAGCAGGGCAAATACGCGAAGTCAGGTTTTGAATTGGCGTATCGGAATATACGATACCAGGGGATCGGAGGGGGGAATTCCCCGGCTGATCCGGATATCGTCCGGTTATCCGCGCTTCCTTTTGACGAGATACGAGCGTATGATAAGCCGTTTTTCCCCGACGAGAGAACGCAGTTTCTAAAGTCCTGGATCGATCAACCGCAAAGCGTTGCGCTGGGTATACTGCGGGACCGCAAGCTGGCGGGTTACGGGGTCTTGCGCATTTGCCGCTCGGGATATAAAGTGGGTCCGCTATTCGCGGATAGTCCGGAGTTCGCGGAGCGCGTATTCGTAGCTTTAAAGGCGCAAGCTCCGGCAGGCGCTTCGATTTTTCTGGATATTCCGGAAGTGAATTCACCTGCGGTGGATCTGGTGAAGAGGCATAATATGAACGCCGCGTTCGAGACGGCCCGTATGTACGCGGGGAAAATATCCGCTCTGCCAATAAACCGGTTGTTTGGCGTAACTACTTTTGAGCTTGGATGATAACAAGATATTTGAAGTGTCGTATGTTCCGGGGTTTGATCTATGAATAAAAAATACATAATGGCGCTGGATCAGGGAACGACCAGTTCGCGCGCTATCCTGTTCGATAGATCGGGCAAGGTCGTTGGCGCGGTCCAAAGGGAATTTACGCAGATCTATCCCAAGCCCGGCTGGGTAGAGCATGACCCGATGGAAATCTGGTCTGCCCAGAGCGGAGTGGCGCGTTCAGTTCTTGAGAAAATGAGCGTCAGTGCCGAGGAAGTTGCCGCCATCGGCATAACAAATCAGCGCGAAACGACCATCGTGTGGGAGAAGGCTACCGGCAAACCAGTATATAACGCCATAGTCTGGCAGTGCCGCCGCACCGCAGGCATCTGCGACGAACTCAAAAAAAACGGTCTCGAGAGCTACATCCGCGAGAACACCGGCCTGGTAGTGGACGCTTACTTCTCCGGCACCAAGATAAAGTGGATACTGGACAATGTGCGGGGCGCCCGCGAGCGCGCCAGAAATGGCGAACTGCTCTTTGGCAATGTGGACACCTGGCTGATCTGGAACCTCACCCGCGGCAAAGCGCACGTCACTGACTATTCCAACGCCTCCCGCACAATGCTCTTCAATATTAAGGAGCTGAAGTGGGATAAGAAGATGCTGGACGAGATGGATATTCCCGCCTGCATGCTGCCGGAAGTGAAGCCGTCCAGTTGCGTCTACGGGCACACCGATCCCAGTATCTTTAACGGCGCCGCGATACCCATAGCCGGCGACGCGGGCGACCAGCAGGCGGCTCTCTTCGGGCAAGCCTGCTTCAGCGAGGGAATGGCTAAGAACACCTACGGCACAGGCTGCTTTATGCTCATGAACACGGGGGCCGCGCGGGTCACTTCCGGGCACGGCCTGCTGACGACCATCGCCTGGGGCGTGGATGGCCGGGTCGAGTACGCGTTGGAGGGCAGCATATTCGTGGCCGGAGCCGCCGTGCAGTGGCTGCGCGACGAAATGAAGATGATCGACAACGCCGCACAGTCGGAAGAATTGGCCGCTGCTGTCCCGGATACGCGCGGCGTGTATGTGGTGCCCGGCTTCGCCGGCCTCGGCGCGCCCTATTGGGATATGTACGCCCGGGGCGTCATAGTCGGCCTGACACGCGGCGCCGGCCGGAATCATGTGGTCCGCGCCACGCTGGAAGCCATCGCCTATCAGACCCGCGATGTTCTGGAAGCCATGGAACGGGACTCCGGCATCAAGCTGAAAGTTCTCAAGGTGGACGGCGGCGCCGTAGTTAACAATTTCCTGATGCAGTTTCAATCCGATATTCTTGGCGTTCCCATTGATCGCCCAAAGGTTACGGAGACTACGGCGCTGGGCGCGGCCCTGCTGGCGGGGCTGGCGGTGGGATTCTGGAAGAGCCGCGACGAGATAGCCGCTAAATTGGCCGTGGAACGCAGCTTCATGCCGGCCATGGACGGCGGCACGCGAGAAAAAAAATACAGGGGCTGGAAGCGGGCGGTTGAGCGCGCGATGAAATGGGAAGAATGACAGCAAAGAGCCAGGATCCTTCAGCTGAAAGAGTTCATAGAATACAGATTTTTACCGGCGCGTATTTGGTATTATGAAGGTATAGGCGGATGCGCGACTGGTAAGATGCCGGCGTTAAAGGCTTTGGCGATCAACCAACGCCTATCTGCGGAAAATAGGAGATATTATATGGCAAACTTAAATAAGGTCATGCTTATCGGTCGTCTGACCCGCGACCCGGAAATAAAAGAATTCAGCAACGGCGGAAAGGTGGCCAACATCGGCTTCGCCGTGAGCAATCGCCGCAAAAACCAGCAAAGCGGACAGTGGGAAGAAGTTCCGGTATGGGTGGATTTAAAAGCGTTTAATCGCGAATCCGGCCGGAAGCTGGCCGACCTTGTGGAAAAAAGCCTGCACAAGGGCCATCAGATCTATGTCGAAGGGCACCTTGTCCTTGAGGAATGGGCCGGGAAGGAAGACGGTAAAAAACAATCCAAGATGGTCGTCTATGTGGATGAACTTGAGTTCCTGGAAAAGCGCGAGGGCGGAACTGCCGGCGGTTCGGAGATGAAAGAGCGCGCGACCTCCAAAGCTCCTAAATCCAGCGGGGAAGGTATAGAGGATATTCCGTTCTAAATAGTCATACAGACCAGGCTAAAGAATCCGCTCCAACCGTTTCCGGGGGGAGCGGATTTTTTTAAACCGCGGCTTTCAGCCTGG
Source organism: Elusimicrobiota bacterium (assembly GCA_037137395.1). Lineage (GTDB taxonomy): Bacteria > Elusimicrobiota > Elusimicrobia > Elusimicrobiales > UBA9959 > YA12-FULL-51-18. The sequence goes on along the minus strand of JBAXKK010000097.1, from coordinate 2,716 downwards.
CTATGCGTTCTTCCAGAGGCGGGTGTGTGGCGAACAGCGAAAATAAACCTTTTGGTTTGCCCGAGATCTTAAGGGTGGCCAGGGATTCCTTATTGGTGAGGTCGGCGTAAGCCACCGTCCGCTGTAAGCCTTCAAGGGCGCTTATCATCTTGTCGCGGCCGGCCAGCCGCGCTCCGCCCTCGTCGGCGCGGTATTCGCGCCGGCGCGAAAAAGCGGACACCACCACCATGCCTAACACGCTTAGCACCATCTCCAGCAGGAAAATGACCAGATAACTGGGTGCTGAACTGCTCTCGGAGTCCCTGCCGCGGTTCGCCAGGAAGAACGCTATCACCCGCGCCAGAAACATGACGAAAGCGTTTATAATACCCTGCACCAGCGTCATTGTGACCATGTCGCCGTTGGCTACATGCGCTATTTCATGGGCGAGTACGCCTTCCAGCTGCACACGGTCCATGCGCTTAAGCAGGCCGGCCGACACCGCGACCAGCGCCCGGCTCTTGGTGGGACCGGTGGCGAAAGCGTTTACCTCGGGACTCGGGTAATAACCGACCTGGGGCATTTTCGGCAGACCGGCGGCTTTGGCCAGGTTATGAACCATCCTCACCAGTTCTCCCAGTTCAGGCTCACGCGTGTCCGGGTCTATCACCACGACGCCCATCATCCACTTGGCCATCACGCGCGACAGAGAGAGAGAGATGAAGGCTCCGCCCATGCCCCATACGAGGCAGAATGTCATAAGCGCCTGGTAATCTATACCGCGCGCGCTGAAATAATTTCCGACGCCCAGCAGGCGCATTGTGATAGATAATGTCGCCAGGATAAGGATGTTTACCGCGAGGAAGAGGAAAATTCTTTTGCCCATTTTGAACATATAGCCTCCTTGAAATCGTATCTCCGCTATATTCTACCAAAACTGCGCTGATTAAACGCCGCCGCATTTTTTGCTATTATTAGGACAAGGGATACGGGATACGGAGGAATAATTATGAAAAATAAAGTATATATGATCGCGGCCGCGCTGCTGCTGGCGGGAACCTTAAACGGCTACTGCGGCGGCAAAAAAATAATCTGCGTCATGGACCTTGAAGATAAGTCCAATCAGCACGGGGACTGGCAAAATATCGGCACAGGTGTTGGGGAGATGATGGTTACCGCCCTATCCGAGACAAAAAAATACACTTTAATTGAGCGCGCAAAGCTTGAAGCGGTGATCGCAGAGCAGAAGCTTGGCGCCTCTGGCGCGGTGACGGCCCAGACGGCCGCTAAGATAGGCCGCCTGCTGGGCGCGCAGTATATTATAACCGGCGCGGTAACAGAGTTCGGTATAAAGGATTCAAAAATTGGCATCGGCGGTCTTGAGAAAGTTCTGCCGTTCGGAGGGGGAGCCAAGATTTCAAAAACTAAGGCCCGCGTGGTGATAGACGTGCGCGCGATAGACACGACTTCCGGTCAGATCGCCGCCGCCGCTAAAGGTGAGGGGGAAAAGACCAGCGCCGAGTTTTCAGGCAATCTCAGCATAGCCCCCAGCTTCGATTTTGGTAAGGAAGGCTTTGACGAGACGATTCTTGGCAAGGCGGCCCGCAAAGCGATAGATACCGTGGCTGCCGAGCTGGGCAAGAAGTTTGACGAAGACGGCGGAGTCTCGGTTAAAATTATAAAAGTGACCGGTAAGCAGATCTACATCAATTCCGGCGCGGGCGACGGAGAGAAAGAGGGCCGCGTATACGCTATTTTCCGGATGGGCGAGGAAATGACAGACCCGGACACCGGCGAATCGCTCGGCTCCGAAGAAGAGAAGATCGGTACCGCGAAGGTCGTTAAGGTCAGCCCTAAATTCTCCATAGCCGAGACCAAGGTTGCGGATGTTAAAAAAACCGATATACTCAAAGAAGTAAAATAGCGGCTATAAAGTTATAAAAGTAAAACCCGGGGCCTGCGCTCCGGGTTTTTTATTGTGAAAGGTCTTCGTAAACGCTTAGTCACAGTAGAAATCATGTTCGGCAAAAGTGTTTAAAGTGATGTTGTAATCCTTTCTTAGTCCCCTGACTATATCAGGCAGCGTCTTTTTATCAGCGAGCCTATGATAGGCTGAAAAAGACAGGACTGGTTTATGCTTCCGTATCAGATTCGCGGCCCCAAGCAGCACATTCCCCTCATATCCTTCCACATCTATCTTAATGAGATCCACTTTTCGCCTGATAGCGTCATCCAGTGCGAGGACTTTTACTTTGCGCTCAGACTCATACACTAAGCCCACGTTTACGCCCGCATTTCCTTCGGCGATCATCGCCGATCCCTCGCCTCTGGTGCAGTATTTTATCTTCGCGGCGCCTTGCTTCGCGCCCAGCGCCGCGTTCACGGCCAAAACGACTTTTTCCAGGTGGTTGGCTGCGATATTGCTTTTAAGGATCGCGTAAGTTTCCCTGACAGGCTCAAAGGCATAAATCCTTCCGGCTCCGCGGGCGCAGGCGTACAAGGAGAACAGGCCGATGTTGGCGCCGGCGTCCGCCACCACCGCGTTTTTAAAATTTTCAAAGTTATACTGGTTTTCCTTTATTATCCCGTTCACGTCGCACAAGAAGTTTCCGATATCCGCGGGAACGCCGATCAGAAAACCGCGGCCGTTCCATAGTTGTATTTCGGCCGTTACGGGGTTCAGACTGAAATGGTCGGGAAAAACTGGACCGATTTTTAGGCTGACTTAAGGTGTATT
>JBAXKK010000096.1:0-8035 GCA_037137395.1 Elusimicrobiota bacterium | reverse complement strand
ACCCCACCCGGCACCTTCTCAAGGTCATTGAGCAGGCTGCCGAACTTAAATCCAAGATACAGGGAGCAGTGATAGGTGTTAGCTGGTTGCCGGATATGCAGCGCGAGGCTCTGGCCAGGCAGACGCACGGTTCTACCGCTATAGAAGGCAATCCTCTGTCGCTTTATGAGATTAAAACACTGGCGGCTGGAGGAACCGTGCCGGGAGCCAGACCGCGTGCGGTGCAGGAAATTTTGAACTATTTCGAGGTCCTGCGGTTTATTGGCACAAAATCTGGCATTTTCACTATAAAAGTCCCTCAAATTCTGAAGCTCCATTCCATAATAGGCTGCAAGAACGCGTTGGACCGTGGGCCGGTTGGCGCTTTTCGGGACTATAAGGTGTTTGTCGGTAATCACACACCACCGCCGCCCGCCTCCGTTCCCTACTTAACCGAGGAGTTATGTCAGTGGCTAAATGGATCCGGCAAAGAATGGCCCGCTTTGGTAACTTCCGCCATACTTCACTACCAGTTTGAGTATATCCATCCCTTTGGTGACGGCAATGGCCGCGTAGGCCGCGCACTTGCCACTTGGGAACTTTACCGTAAACAGTTCGACACCAACCACATCTTCGCGGTAGACGAAGTTTTCCTTGAAGACAGAATGGCCTATTACCGTGCGTTGAATAATGTCCAGACGCAGGGGGGGGATATTTCCGGCTGGGTGGAATACTCGGCGGAGACAGTGCTGGAAGCTCTTGAGCGTACATGGAAGCGTATAGATTCCGTACGAGCACTTACAGGCGGTAAGGGCATTTCAATAACCAAGAACCAGGAGCGGCTGCTAGGCCTCCTGAAAGAAGCCCCGCGCGGCATTCAGGAAATAATGTCCGTGCTGAAAGTGACCAAGCCCGGCGCGCATTTTATTTTAAAGCCGTTACTTGAGGCCGGATTGGTAAAGCGATCTGGTGGGCACAAGACGGGGAAATACGGGGTTTGAAATCAATGGCTAAAAATAATTCCCTGGCAAAGTATAATAGCGCGCTCTCACGTCAGTGGCACCCGAGCAGGAATGGCGAATTGACTCCTGTAAATGTTACCGCTGGTTCAAATAAAAAAGTTTGGTGGCTTTGTAAAAAAGGACACGAGTGGCTATCCAGTATCAATAACAGGACAAATGGTAATGGTTGCCCATTTTGCTCTGGTAAGGCTGTTAGTACTGAAAATTCTCTTGCTACCTTAAATCCCAAATTGGCTAGAAAGCCCAGCTATCCTCAAAATTGAGCGATTGGCGAGCCGATAAAGCGCGCCACGAAGCGAACATCCGCACCTTGGAAGCCCTGACCCCAGACCGCTATATGGCACCCTTTAGAGATTTGCTCGAACTGTCAAAGCGAGCCTTTTCCCTCTATGGAAAAATGAAACCAGAAAAAAAGAAAGAATTTCTGGGTATTGTTTGCTCGAACTTCACTTTGAAAGAGAAAACTCTTTATCCTATATATAGAAAACCCTTTGACATACTGGTCAAAGGGTCTTCATGTTCAAATTGGCGCCCCCAAAGGGATTCGAACCCTTGATCTCTGCCTTGAAAGGGCATGGATATCCTCTGTATTGCTTCTCTCGTAACTCCAAATAGTGCTTAATGTACAACGCTTTATTGGTGTGGGGAGGGGAGGCCGAGTAAAACCGGTTGGATTAAAGTGTGCACTTTTGTGTGCGTTTTTGCGGGGTATTTGACATTCGCATGTAAGTAAAAGTGATGCATAAAAAGCTACGCTATACAAATTACTCAATGGATTGAGTAATCTGTTGACAACTCGTATTTGCATTGGTAGAATTTCAACATGGATAAAGAATTTGTGCGTAAAAATTATTATGGACCTGTTTTGAAGGCCCTTCAGGATGGGCATATTCCGATACAGGTTATTTCCGGACCACGACAGGTAGGCAAAACGACTTTGGCGCTACACTTAAAAGACGCGTGGCTCGGGCCGGCTTTGTATGAAGCCGCCGATAAACCGGCCATTCCGTCAACAGCATGGATTGAAGGACATTGGAATACTGCCAGAGCCATGGCGGCCAAAGATAAATCCGTACTTTTGATTCTGGATGAGGTGCAAAAGATAACCGGCTGGAGCGAAATGGTAAAAAAACTGGTTGATGAGGATAAACGGAATAAAACCAGAATAAAAATACTTCTGCTCGGTTCATCAGCTTTGCTTGTCCAGCGTGGGCTTAGTGAAAGTCTTACGGGTCGTTTTGAATTACATCGGTTTCCACATTGGGCATACTCCGAATGTCATGAGTGTTTCGGTTCGACTTTGGAAGATTACCTGGTTTTTGGCGGCTATCCCGGCGCGATTCCTTTGAACGGGGATTACGCTCGGTGGGGCAGGTATATCCGCGACTCGATTGTTGAGACGGTAGTGGGAAAAGATGTCCTGCTGATGTCTCCGGTGCAAAAGCCGGCACTTTTGCGACAGGCGCTTGGAATGGCATGCGCGCATCCGGCCCAAATCCTGAGTTTTCAAAAAATGATGGGGCAACTTTCTGACGCGGGCAATACCACAACCATAGCGCATTATTTGCACCTTTTATCGGCTGCGTATCTGCTGACCACGCTTCAGCGCTGGAGTGGGAACAAGATAAGACAGCGCGGTTCTATCCCTAAAATAATCCTGCGTGACAACAGTTTGGCGAATGCTATGACATTCCCCTCCGGCGGCGAGGACCTGCGTAATCCGGCCTGGCGAGGAAGGCTTGTTGAAAACGCAGTCGGCGCGGCGCTTGTAACATTATCTGAGCAAAGTGGCGGAGAGCTATTCTACTGGCGTGAGCGGGATGAGGAAGTGGACTATGTTTTTAAAATAGGAAGAAAGGTCATTGCGATAGAAGTCAAGTCCGGGAACATTTCTAAAACCGAAGCTCTATATGCTTTTCTGGCGCGTAATAAAGACGCAAAAGGTGTCGTTATCGGGGATTTCCAAGGGCAGAAAGGGATATCAACACTAGGGCTTGAAGACTTCTTCAAAAACCCTGAACGGATCCTGCAATAAAGATTATGGCGTCACCTCACCTTGAAGGCCGAAAAAATTATTAAAAGAAGCATATACGGCCGCAGTCAGGCATACAACAATATCTTTGTTAAAAAATTAGTGTAAACTATCCCGACCACCGCAAAGAAAGGAAAGGATATACAACCATGGGAACCAACGCTTCAATTCCAAAAGGGACAAGGGATTTCGCTCCGGATGTAGTAAGGAAAAGGACCTACATTCTGGACATACTGAAGAACATTCTGGAGAAATACGGCTTCCAGCCCCTGGAAACCCCGGCCATAGAGAATCTGGAAACCCTTACCGGGAAATACGGTGAGGACGGGGATAAACTGATATTCAAGATCCTGAATAACGGACTCGACAACCCGGCGAAGGGGCAGGTTGTCCAGGAGGAATGGCAGAAAGTGCTGCAGGGTAAAAGCAGTCGGGTCATTACGGAAAGGGCCCTGCGCTACGATCTTACCGTCCCGTTCGCGCGCTTTGTGGCGATGAATTGCGGGCAGTTGGTCTTCCCGTTCAAGCGCTACCAGATCCAAAATGTATGGAGAGCTGACAGGCCGCAGAAGGGCCGCTACAGGGAGTTCTGCCAATGCGATATCGATGTGGCGGGAAGCGCGTCGCTCTTTAACGAGGTCGAACTTCTGCAGATATACGGCGAGGCCTTTACGCGCCTCGCTTTCCCGGACTTTAAGCTGGTTGTCAACAATAGGAAGGTCCTGGCCGCGCTCGCGGCCGTAGCCGGCTGCGGCCCGCGGCTTGCGGACCTTACTACCGCTTTGGACAAGATAGATAAGATAGGGTTGGACAAGGTGACTGAGGAGTTAAAAGGCAAGGATTTTACCGAGAGCCAGATAGAGGTAATAAAGAAATACCTTTCCATAGAGGGCTCCAACGAAAAGAGGCTGCTCGCGGCGCGGGAGCTGCTGGCGACTTCGGAGACGGGGTTGCAGGGGCTTACCGAGTTGGAGTTCGTGCTGAATTTCCCGGCAGCAAAGTTTAAAGACAAAATCGTATTCGAGCCGGCCCTGGTCCGGGGGCTGAATTATTACACGGGGACTATTTTCGAGGCGAAACCCCCGGCCGCTGTAAAGATAGGCAGCACCGGCGGTGGAGGGCGCTACGACGACCTGACGAGCATTGAGGAGTCCCAAACATCCAAGGCGTGGGGATCTCTTTCGGGGTCGACCGAATCTACGATGTGATGGAGGAGTTAAAGCTGTTTCCGGCTAACCTTGAGGTGGGTACACGGGTGCTTTTTTTTAACCTCGGGGAAAAGGAATCTGAGCGGGCCTTTGAACTGATGCAGCGAATGCGGGCGATGAATATCTCCTGCGAACTCTTCCATGAGAACTGCAGGTTTGACAAGCAATTCAAGTATGCGGAAAAGAAAAATATCCCGTCCGTGGTAATCATCGGCAGCAAGGAACTGGAGGCTCAGACCTGCGTAGTAAAGGACCTTGCGAGCGGGAAGCAGGAAGTGATCGCCCAGAACTCCATAGAAAGCTATTTCGCCCCCAAAAAACCATTATAAAGCCGAAACTAGGATTGTCAGAGGGTGCTCTCTTGTGCTCGTGGCGTGCATATCGGTGGAACTGCACGGCTGCAAGAAGGATGTGACAACGGATGGCGCTGAAATAGCGTAGGTCTCTGCCTCGGTTTGGCACAGACCTCTCATTGAATAAACCGGTGTTTGCACCTGCAAAAGTGTGCACTTGAGTGTGCACTTTTAGGTAAGAAGGCTGCTTTTCGGGGGAATTAACTAATTCTGCACGGAGAAATGAAAAACCTGTTTCTCGACGAGAAACAGGTTAAATCTGGCGCCCCCAAAGGGATTCGAACCCTTGATCTCTGCCTTGAAAGGGCAGCGTCCTAACCGCTAGACGATGGGGGCGCAATGTTAAATCGGGGACTGAAATTTTGTATGATTTAAACTGCAATTTTTCAGTGCCGCGATTCTCTTGCTGAAGCGTAAGTTTATCAATTCTGCCCGCTCTTGTCAAAGGCTATGCTTTTCGTGGGGCTTATGCGCGGCGGACGCAGGAGAAATTGCAATGCGGCGTTCACCTGTGCGCGGGTTCTCTTTGACGGGGGCAGTTAAATTTCGCAATAAACCATCCGAATGGAGGCGTTGTGGAAGAAAAAAAAGAAGAAGTGGCGGGTGCGGTAGCGCCAAAAGGCAGCGAAGCTCCCGTTGAGCCGGCGAAAGTCAGGTCAGGCGGCAAAGTCTTAAAAATAGTCGCTATTATCTTTTCCGTGTTGTCAGTGCTGCTGATCTGCGCGGCGCTTTTCATGTATCAGAAGCTTTCAGGCTTCAAAGATCTTCTTATGCCTCCGTCCGAGCCCGCGGGCAATTCCGCTTTCAGCGGTGGAGATGAGGGGAACGGTGGAACTTTGCCGGATGGTTTTAAGGGGTTTGGGGCTTCCGTTCAGGACAAGGGCGGTTCAGCCCTTACCGTTTTTACTAACGCGGCTGAATACGCTCAGGCGGCCGCGTCGATAACTCCGGAAGACGCCGAAAAAGCCGCCGACGCTTTTGCCAAATACGCCAATCGCGGCATCGTAAAAGACTTTATGGCGGAGCTGAACAAAGATCCCGATTTTATTCAGGCGCTGAAAGAAAAAGACGCAAACAATCCGTTGGCAATGATCGCTTCCGTGCAAAAGGTTAAGAGCATTCAGGGCCTGGCGCTCAAGTTTATCATGCGAAAGGATTTCATGCCTCTGATGGTGGAGGTTATGAACGACCCCGAAGTGAAACCTTTTCTGGGTAAGCTGCCGATGGGTAATATGGGGCCGGCGGGGCAGATGTTGAAGATGATGTCGGGCATGTCTCAAGCACCTTCGGCGGAAATGGCTCAGTCCGAAAGTGACGCGGCTTCCGAAGAAGAAGAGCGCGAACCGGCCATGCTGGACAATTCCGCTATGCAGAGCCCGACTAATTCGACCGGAGCTTCGCGAAAAAAGAAAAACCCTCCACTTCCGATTGAATAAAAAAGGGCGGCGTTTCTTGTTTGACAGGCTCAGCGTATATTGATTTAATATACGTATATGTCCCATAGACGGCTGACAAGAATCCTTAAGAGCGCGGCTAAGCCTATAAGCGTTTTTATCGTCCCGCACAATAGTCTTCCCTCCATCCGTTTTAACCTGCCTGTGGCGCTTCTTCTCGCTTTCGGAGTTTTTTGGACCGGGCTTACTGTCTGGGCGGGTTATATAGCCGGCCGGCAGTTCGACTATTACGTTACAAAAACTGATAACAGGATCCTGCGCGCCAAGATGGATTACGTGTCGCAGCAGGTTGAGAAAGGCCTCGCCTACCTTGAGATAACCCGCAAGACCGATCGCCAGCTCCGCAAGATGCTGGGCATGAACCCTAATCTTGTAGACGACAGTTCTTCCGTGGGCGGACCCACCGCTTCCGATCTTTCTGATTTCAGAAAGCTCCTTTCAAACAGGGCTTCCGAGATACGGGAAACCTCGCTGAATAATTCAATTTTTAAGATGCAGGAAGAGTCCCGCCGCCGGCTTGCCAGCTATTCTGAGGTCACTTGGTACATAGCTAATAAGCACAATACCGCCATGGCCACCCCTTCCATCTGGCCGACCGCCGGCCGTATAACCTCCTACTATGGCTACCGCATCGCGCCTTTGAGGATCGCCAGCGAGTATCACACGGGGATAGATATAGCCAACGAGCCAGGCACACCTGTTTACGCCGCCGCGGATGGTGTTGTGCGCTACTCCGGCTGGGCCAACGGCTACGGCTTATCCATGGTTCTGGATCACGGGTTCGCATACTCCACACTTTACGGGCATCTGAGCGAACTTGTGGTCAAAGAAGGCGCGCAGGTCCGGCGCGGGCAGTTGGTCGGGCGCGTCGGTTCCACAGGCACTTCCACCGGCCCTCATCTTCACTACGAGGTATGGCTTGACGGTACCCCTAAAAACCCGATGCCCTATCTCCAGAGGGATAACAAGAATAGTCCTTTGGCCAGTATTTTTGAAGGGATATTTTCCTGACGCGGTTAAGATGATAGAGGAGACGACGCCATGTTTAAGAGCTCTAATATAAATTTTGACACTAAAAATCCTGACACGGTGATAGGGCACGAGGCGTATTTTCAGGGCACCCTCACCGCCAAGGGTTCTTTGCGGGTGGATGGACGCATCGACGGTTCCATCGTGGACGCGAAGATCGTGACTATCGGCAAGGCCGGAAAGATAAAGGGCGATATCTCCTGCGTGGTTTGTTCCGTTTCCGGAGATGTGACCGGAAATATTTCAGCCCTTGATCATATTGAACTAACGTCCGGCTCAAAAGTGGCCGGCGATCTGCGCGCCCCTAAAATTGTCATAGAGGAAGATGCTGTTTTTAATGGCAACTGTTCAATGACCGGCCTTAAAAATTCTAAAATCGAAAATTCAGAAAAGGTGGCCCAATAATATGATATCGCTGCTTTCCAAGTATAAACGGAGCATCTTTATAGTGGTTGTAGTTATTTTCATAGGTTCCATATTTTTTGTAAGTGGTCAGATCTTCTCTTCCGCGTCCACGGATTCCGTGGCCGACGTGGGGGGCACAAAGATTCCCTACCAGCGCTTCTCATTGCAGGTCAATCGCGTTCTTGCCAACCTTAAGGGCTCCGGCACCGAGGTCAGCGATGTCGTGGCCAAGAGCGTGAAGCAGGAAATTTTCAGGGAAATGGTTATAGAGGAGCTTCTTTCTCAGGAGGGCGGCAAGATGGGCATGCGCGTGCCCGACTTTGAGGTCGCGGTGGAGATACAGAACACTCCCCAGTTCACGGACAAGGGCGTCTTCAATCCTCGGATTTATTTCCAGACTATTTACAACGAATTCCGGATGTCGCCTAACGATTACGAGGCCTGGCGCAAGAAAGCGCGCCTGGCCGGAAAGTTTAAGCAGTTCCTGTCCACAAATGTTAAGGTGACCCCCGGCGAGCTCCAGGCCTACTACCTGTCTAAGAATAAGAGCCTC